>NZ_MCAO01000046.1:0-246365 GCF_001858545.1 Thalassospira sp. MIT1004
ATGTGGGCTGGGTTTCTTAAGCATTCCCCATTGAATCAAAAGTCCCCGCCAATGGCGAGGACTTTGTCAGCAGTCTGAAGGGTCTCGCATTTGCGAGGCCCTTTTTGTTTTTGTATCGATTGCGATAAAAATCCCCGCAATCAGATGAGTTGCGGGGATTTTTCAGATTAACCGAACAGCTTTTTAAGTGTGCGTGGCTGACAGCGCAGATACTGATTGGCCGCCTTGACCTCGGCACCAAGGCTTGCTGCCGCATGCCACGGCCAGCGCGGGTCATAAAGAATGCCACGCGCCAGCGCAATGGCATCGGCCTGACCGGTGAAGACAATGGCCTCTGCCTGTTCTGCTTCGGTAATCAGGCCAACCGCGATGGTGGTCATGCCGGTTTCCGATTTGATGCGATCTGCAAAGGGGACCTGATAGTTCGGGCCAACGGGGATATTCTGATCGATGTGAAGACCGCCAGATGACACATGGATAAAATCGCAACCGCGTTCCTTCAGGACACGGGCCAATTCGACGCTTTGATCAATATCCCAGCCGCCTTCGACCCAATCAGAAGCCGAAATCCGAATGCCGACCGGTTTGGCAGGATCGAAAGCTGCGCGAACTGCATCATAAACCTCGATCACGATCCGCATACGATTTTCAAGCGATCCGCCATAGTCGTCATCGCGTTTGTTGGAATGTGGTGAGAGGAATTGATGGAGCAGGTACCCGTGTGCCCCGTGAATTTCGATGGCATCAAGACCAAGTCGATCCGCGCGCTTGGCCGCATCGGCAAAGCCCTGAATGATTTCGCGGATGCGTGAGGTGTTGAGTGCCTCTGGTTCCGGGTCGCCTGCACGGAACGGAACAGCGGACGGGGCAACAACCTGCCAGCCATTTTCATGATCCGGTGCAATGGCGCCACCACCATCCCAAGGCTTTTCGCAGGATGCCTTACGCCCGGCATGGGCAAGCTGGATGGCAATTGGCATGTCGGAATGGCTGCGCACAGCGGCGAGGGTCTTGCCAAGGGCTGCTTCGGTTTCATCGTCCCATAGTCCAAGATCGCCATAGGTAATGCGGCCTTCGGGTTCAATCGCAGATGCCTCGATTATCAGAAGGCCGGCACCGGATTGGGCAAGATTGCCAAGATGCATGTCGTGCCATGCCGTGGCTTTACCGTTATCGGCGGAATATTGGCACATCGGCGCTATGACAATGCGGTTTTCCAGTTCAAGCTTGCCAAGGCAGAGCTGCGTAAAAAGGTGGCTCATGGAGGTGTCCTGTATCAGTGGGGGCAGGGGTTCCTACCGACAATGACATGAAGCTAGTTGGAAATTGCAGTTCGCGCCATAGGGATCCAAGGCTTTTCCGTCTTGTGGAATGGTCGGCCAGATAAGGACACCGATGAGGGCGAGATAAGGAGCGAAAAAATTTTCAAAAAAATGCGTGCACCTACTTGCGGAAAAATGACCCTGATCTATTTGTTGAATCGAAGGGCCATGGTGGCCTTGTACGCGTCAGGGTTGCAGCATGTCTGGACCTGTGGCGCAAGAACTACCTGTCTGTTTAGGAGGGTAATTATGACTGGTCTTCAGACTGTAAATGGTACTGCTCGTCGTCTGGCTTCGCGTCCGGCATATGGTGATCCGTTTGGTGTTTTCGGACGTGATTTTGATCGTATGATCGGCTCGATCTTTGGACGTGACGGGCTTGTGAATTCTGCTGGTGCAAGTGGTGACGAGGTGTCGCAAAAGATTTTGACCCCGCGCATCGACGTCCACGAAACTGATGACAATATCGAACTTGCCGCCGAACTTCCGGGTGTTGAACAGGACGATGTTGATGTGTCGGTACTTGAAGGTGTCCTGACGATTACGGGTGAAAAGAAATCAACCCGTGAAAGCAATGATGGTGCCCGTGTTATTGAGCGCACCTATGGCAGCTTCAAACGTTCATTCCGTCTGCCTGATACCGTCGATGCAGACAAGATTGCGGCATCGTTCAAGAACGGTGTCCTGACGTTCACTCTCCCTAAAGTAGCGGAAGTGAAGCCGGAGCCGCGCAAGATTGCGATTTCCGGGTAAGTTTTGCCTCAACCTTGATGAAGCACCTGAACGGGCGGAGAAATCCGCCCGTCTTTTTTGTCTGCGGTCGCATGGCGATGGTTAGTGAGCCGTGCAGCAATCCATCGGCATTTCAAACACACCGGTTTTATCGAAGGCTTCGAGGGCGGCATGCCAAGGGTCAAGGTCGATGCCCTGTTTGATGATCCAGTCGGGATTGTAATAGGTATCGCGATAGCGGTCACCGCCATCACACAGCAGGGTAACAACCGATCCGCTTTCGCCAGCCTTTTTCATCTGACTGATCAGTGACAGGGTGGCGATCAGGTTAGTGCCGGTCGACCCGCCGCAACGCCTTCCCATATGTTTTTCCAGATATTGCAGGGCGGCGAAGCTGCCGGCATCCGGTACGCGGATCATGTGATCGACGACGTTGGGGTTAAAGCTTGGTTCAACGCGCGGGCGACCGATGCCTTCGACACGTGATGCTTTTTGCCCGGTGATGTCGCATTTGCCGGTTTCATAAGCGTCATAGAAAACCGAGTTTTCCGGATCCGCGACGCAAAGTTCGCATCCCATGCCAAGGATCTGTCCGTAACGGATATAGCGACCGATGGTAGAAGATGTTCCACCCGTACCGGCACCAACAATGATCCAGCGCGGAACAGGGTGGGGTTCGCGTTTGAGCTGGTCAAAGATGCTTTCAGCGATATTGTTGTTGCCCCGCCAGTCGGTTGCGCGTTCGGCATAGGTGAACTGGTCCATGTAATGGCCTCCCAGTTCCCGCGCCAGGCGTTGGGATTCGGCATAAATCTGGCCGCTGTGTTCGACCAGATGGCTTTCGCCGCCATAAAAGGCGATCTGATCGATTTTCTGTTGCGATGTTGATTTGGGCATCACCGCAATAAAGCGAAGCCCCAGAAGGCGGGCAAAATAGGCTTCGGACACGGCAGTGGAGCCGCTTGATGCCTCGATGATCGGGGTGTCTTTGGATATCCAGCCATTGCAAAGGCCATACAGGAACAATGAGCGCGCCAGGCGATGCTTCAGGCTGCCGGACGGATGGGTCGATTCATCCTTGAGGTAAAGCCCGATGCCATCAAGTGACGGCAGATCAAGACGGATCAGATGGGTGTCGGCAGACCGGTTGAAGTCGGCTTCGATGATGTTGATGGCATCAGCCACCCATTGGCGATCGTAGCTCATGAAAAGTCCTGCTATTTCTGTTTGGCGCTGGTGACGCGGATCGTTGAAGATTTCTTCATGTAGGCGATTATTATACAGAAAACTACCGTAAATTTTGCGAATAAGCTTGCTAACACTTTTTTCAAAGCTAACCTCTAGAATAGAGTTTCGCGATTCTTCCATTTTATCCGGGTGATCTGGTTACCATGGCTAAAAACGACGACGATCCTTTTGCCAAACGTCACGCTGCATCTGAAATCGGGGCGGCGTATGATGTGCCGGTACGCGTATCGACCGTGATCGGCAAAAGCCAGATTCAGGTTGCACAATTGATGCGCCTGACCCGCGGTGCGGTTCTTGAACTGGATCGCAAAGTGGGGGAGCCAGTTGATATTTACGTCAATAACCGGTTGGTGGCACGTGGGGAACTCGTTGTCGTGGATGAAAACCTTGGTGTAACGATCACCGAAGTTGTTAAATCCGGCACCATTATCGAGACCCATCACTAAGAGATTTTCCAAAGAACTCAGCCATTTTGCAAACCACCGGATTGTTGGCAGCCGGTGGTTTTTATTTTTCCCGATGTTGGTTGGAACCGGTGTTGCAGTCTGTGCGTTCTGGAACAAATGCCGATACTGCCTTTAACCTGCCATTTTATGGTCAAAGGCTGTGTCGGTATGTCCCGCTTTTACGCACAACGAGGACAATCTCATGATCAATATTCTGACATCCGGATTGCTGGCCTTGATCGGACTGGCACTTGGTGCCGGGGGCGTCTGGCTTATTTTGCTGGATGGTAGCTGGTATTATGCATTTGCCGGATTGGCATTTCTGATTGCCGCGGCTCTTTCATTCGCAAAACGACCTGTCGTTTTACCGTTTTACGCACTTTTCATGATCGCAAGCCTTGGCTGGGCCGTTTGGGAAGTCGGGTTTGACTGGTGGCAGTTGGGACCGCGCGGTGGTTTGATTGTTTTGATCGGCCTGTGGCTTGCCATGCCTGCCTATCGCAAGACGCTTCTGGTCGGGCAGCCAGTGCCGGAAGTCAAACCAACACGTTCGTTTGTGCTGGAGGGCAGCCTTGTCCTGGCGATTGTTGTTGCGGTGTATTCGATGATGAATAACCCCCATGCAATCGAGGGCCAGTTAAACAACAGCCCGGTTGTTTCCAATCCTGACCTGGGCGGCGATGTTCCGGCAGGTGATTGGCATCAATATGGACGGACACCGTTCGGGCAACGTTATTCGCCTCTTGATCAGATCAACACCGATAATGTTGCGACACTTGAACAGGCGTGGGTTTTTCAGACCGGCGATGTCAGGCGGTCCGAAGACGTGCCTGAAACGACCTATCAGGTGACCCCTCTTAAGATCAATGACACGCTTTATCTGTGTACGCCGCATAGCTGGGCAATGGCGATTGATGCCAAAACCGGACGGGAAAAATGGCGGTTTGATCCGGAAGTTCCCGATAATACCGACCGGCAGCACCAGACCTGCCGAGGGGTGACATTCTATCAGGATACCGCGATGTCAGCAGATGCATCGTGTGCCGCAAGGGTGTATCTGCCGACGTCGGATGCGCGACTGATTGCCCTTGATGCTAATAACGGCGAGATTTGCGCCGACTTTGGTGATCAGGGAACCGTCCAGCTGGAAGACGGCATGCCCTACAACCCGGCCGGATATTATTATTCTACCTCGCCGCCGGTTGTTGCTGATGGCAAGATCATTATTGGCGGCGCGGTGAATGACAATTATTCGACCAAATCCCAGTCGGGTGTCATTCGTGCCTATGACGTCAATAGCGGTGAGCTTGTGTGGAACTGGGATTCCGGCAATCCTGAACAGACCGAACCGATCCCCGAAGGCCAGACCTATACCGCGAATTCACCCAATAGCTGGTCAGTGTCGAGCGCAGATGAGGAGCTCGGCATGATCTATGTGCCCCTGGGCAACAAGGTGCCCGATCAATTGGGTATGGGTCGTAGTGAAGAGGTTGAAACCTATTCATCATCCATCGTTGCGCTTAGCCTTGAAACCGGACAGGTACAGTGGGTGCGCCAGACGGTGCATCACGACCTTTGGGATATGGATGTTCCGGCCCAGCCCGCGTTGCTCGATATCACCACATCCGATGGTGAAAATGTCCCGGCACTTGTCGGACCTACCAAGCAGGGTGATATCTATGTCCTTGATCGCCGAACGGGCGAACCGATCATTCCGGTTAGGGAAGTTCCCGCACCTGGCGGTGCGATCCCGGAAGATTTCACAGCGCCGACGCAGCCGGTATCGGACCTGACCTTCATGCCCGAACCGCTGACGGAAAAGGATATGTGGGGCATTACACTGTTTGATCAGCTGGCATGTCGCATTCAGTTCCATCAGTTGAAATATGAGGGCCGTTATACCCCGCCTTCTTTGGAAGGGACGCTGGTTTATCCCGGTAACTTTGGCACATTCAACTGGGGCAGTGTGGCGATTGATCCCGAAAAACAGATCATGTTCGGCATGCCGACATATCTTGCTTTCACATCGCAATTGATCCCACGCGACGAAGTGCCGCCGCGCGGTACGGGAAAAGCCAGCGAGATGGGGATCAACCGCAATGAAGGCGCGCCTTATGCAGTCAGTATGGGGCCGTTCCTGTCACCAGTTGGCGTACCTTGCCAAGCTCCGCCGTGGGGCTATGTCGCGGGGGCGGACCTTCGCACTGGCGAGGTTGTTTACAAGCATAAAAACGGTACGGTTGAGGACATGACACCCCTGCCATTACCGTTCGAGCTTGGTGTGCCAGGCATCGGTGGCCCGATCATCACCAAGGGTGGTGTGGCGTTCCTTGGTGCGGCGGTTGATAACTACTTCCGTGCCTATGACGTCACCACGGGCAAACAGCTTTGGGAAGCACGGCTGCCTGCTGGCGGGCAGTCAACGCCGATGACCTACACCACCGATGACGGCACACAATATGTGCTGATCGTTGCTGGTGGGCATGGTTCTATCGGAACCAAGGCCGGTGATTACGTGGTGGCCTATAAACTACCCTAAGCACGTTTCGAATATCTGTAAAAAGCGTCCGGTTTGTCAGGGCGCTTTTTGTTTGGGACAATTCAAATCGGGAATCGCAACTGGCGTTTTGCGAATTTGTAGGATGCTGATCACCCCAAACTCAACCTTTGGGATCAAGCTGTTCGCAAAAATTTTGCTGATCTTTTGCTTGACCGCAGGGGGAGTAAAAAATGCCTTTGCCGCGAATCATTGGATATCCGGGATTGTAACGGAACTGATACAATCAATTGACGATTTTTTATCCATTCCCACTACATATTGTGTTTTCAATCGGGCTTTGAGCAGGCATAACCATTTTCAAACGGGCATTGGAAACGGCTATTTTTCATGATCTGGCAGGCCGTCAACCGGGGCCGGATCAGGCAAACGCCGTTTGATGAAGATAACAAACAGGAAGCGGATCGCCGCCAACGTGCGACCGTTCAGGTAAGGGGACTACAAGCATGAAGATGCTGGATGTGGTGCAGCACGAAAAAGGTGCGCGCGTTATTGTTGATCGTTCGCGCGATGCATTGCTGACTGACTTTGGCAAGGCGGTTTTGAATGACCGTTATCTGATGCCGGGCGAAAGCTATCAGGATCTGTTTGCGCGCGTTGCCAGCTACTATGGTGACAATGAAGCGCATGCGCAGCGTCTTTATGACTACATTTCCAAGCTTTGGTTCATGCCAGCGACCCCGATCCTGTCGAATGGCGGGACGACGCGCGGCTTGCCGATTTCCTGCTTCCTGAACGAGGCAGACGATAATCTTGGCGGTATTGTCGATATCTGGACAGAGAATGTCTGGCTTGCGGCACGTGGCGGCGGAATCGGTTCATACTGGGGCAATCTGCGTTCGATTGGGGAAAAGGTCGGCAAGAACGGCAAGACGTCCGGGGTGGTGCCGTTCATTCGCGTGATGGACAGCTTGACACTGGCGATCAGTCAGGGATCGTTGCGCCGCGGATCGGCCGCGGTTTATATGCCGGTCAGCCATCCAGAGATCGAAGAGTTTTCCGAGATGCGCCGCCCGACCGGTGGTGACCCGAACCGCAAGACGCCGAACCTGCATCAGGGCGTTGCGATTTCGGATGCCTTCATGCGTGCGGTCGAAAATGATGAAGAATGGGCGCTGACATCCCCAAAAGACGGGCATGTTGTCCGCAAAATCAGCGCGCGTTCATTGTGGATACGTTTGCTGACATCGCGCGTTGAAACAGGCGAGCCCTATATGCTGTTCATCGACACCGTGAACCGTGCGGTGCCGGAACACCACAAGCTGGCCGGGCTTAGTGTTAAGACGTCGAACCTGTGTTCGGAAATCACGTTGCCGACCGGCAAGGATCATCTGGGCGGGGATCGTACTGCTGTTTGCTGCCTGTCGTCGCTGAACCTTGAACATTATCTGACCTGGAAGGATGACACGCAGTTCATCGAAGATATTCTGCGTTTCCTTGATAACGTGCTTCAGGACTTTATCGATCATGCGCCCGATACCATGGCGCGTGCGAAATATTCCGCGATGCGTGAACGTTCGGTTGGTCTTGGCGTGATGGGCTTCCATTCATTCTTGCAGGCGCAGAAAGTGCCGCTTGAAGGGGTGATGAGCAAGGTCTGGAACAAGCAGATTTTTGATCACTTGAAAAAGCATGCCGATGCTGCGTCCGAGAAGTTGGCGGAAGAACGCGGTTCGTGCCCGGATGCGGCCGAATACGGCATCAAAGCCCGTTTCTCGAACAAAACCGCGATTGCGCCGACCGCATCGATTTCGATCATTTGCGGCGGTGCTTCGCCGGGAATCGAGCCGATGGCGGCGAACTCCTACACACACAAGACGCTTTCGGGCTCGTTTAACGTGCGTAACAAGTATCTTGCCGAGGTTCTGGAAGAAAAAGGTCGGAATAATGAAGAAGTCTGGACATCCATCACGGTGCATGAAGGATCGGTTCAGCATCTTGATTTCCTGTCTGATCTGGAAAAGGACATCTTCAAGACTGCGTTCGAGCTGGATCAGCGCTGGCTGATCGAACTTGCCGGTGATCGCACGCCGATGATTGATCAGGCACAGTCACTGAACATCTTCCTGGCGTCGAATGTTCATAAACGCGACCTGCATCAGATCCATTTCCAGGCATGGAAAAAGGGGGTCAAAAGCCTTTATTACTGCCGGTCGAAATCGATCCAGCGGGCCGAGGTGGTTGCGAACATTCCGGGGCGTGCGAAGTCGAATGATGACGATATGCCAAGCCCGGAAAGCTCGTTTGAAATCCCGGCACTGGTTGCGGCCGCCGCCGCACAGGCAGCCAGCGAACCTGACTATGATGAATGTCTCGCCTGCCAGTAAAGCGGCTTGAGCACACAGAAATTTTGCGAGAAGTGACGATATGTCTGACGATAAAGTAATTGATCTTCTGACGGAAAACCCGGTCTACAAGCCGTTCCGTTATCCGTGGGCCTATGAGGCGTGGTTGACCCAGCAGCAAATTCACTGGCTGCCCGAAGAAGTGCCGCTGGCCGATGACGTCAAGGATTGGAACCACACGATTTCCGATGCCGAGCGCAACCTGCTCACGCAGATTTTCCGCTTTTTCACTCAGTCGGATATCGAGGTCAATAACTGCTATATGCGCCATTATACGCGCGTATTCAAACCAACCGAAGTCCAGATGATGCTGGCGGCATTTTCCAACATGGAAACCATCCATGTAGCCGCCTATTCGCACCTTCTTGATACCATTGGCATGCCCGAAGCCGAGTATGAGGCCTTCTTCCAGTACAAGGAAATGAAGGACAAATACGACTATATGCAAATCTGGGGCATTGGTCCGGAAGACGAGTATACCGACGAGCATGGCGACCTGCGTTTAACCACACAGGGCAAGCGGAACATCGCCAAGACGCTTGCGGTGTTTGGCGCCTTTACCGAAGGTTTGCAGCTGTTTGCCTCATTTGCGATGCTGATGAATTTCCCTCGCTTTAACAAGATGAAGGGCATGGGGCAGATCGTCACATGGTCTGTGCGCGATGAAAGCCTGCATTGCGAAAGCATCATCCGCCTGTTTAGGACATTCTGCAAAGAGAACCCGGAAATCTGGGATGACGAAATGCGCAGCGACCTGATCGAGGCCTGCAAAACCATCGTCAGTCACGAAGATGCGTTTATCGATCTGTCCTTCGAAGCCGGTGCGGTGCAGGGCCTGACAGCGGAAGATATAAAGAAATACATCCGCTATATCGCTGATCGCCGCCTTAGCCAGCTTGGTCTTAAGGAGCAATACGGGATTGAACAGAACCCGTTGCCATGGATGGATGCGATGCTGAATGCGGTCGAGCACACCAACTTCTTTGAAAACCGCGCGACGGAATATTCAAAAGCCGCAACGCGCGGTACTTGGGACGAAGCATTTTCCTGATCCCGTTTGAGGAACGAATATCATGCAAAAGGCCGCCTTCGGGTGGCCTTTTGTGTTCTGGTTCAGGGAACAGCCAATTCCTGTAGCCTTTTGTCAACACGTCTGATTTCTTCAAGGCGCAGCTTTGGTTCAAGATTGGTAATTGCCGTTGCCGGGTCCATTTCAAGTTCGACACCGGGAGGCAGGGGGCGTGGGCCAAGGGCTGAACGGCGCAGCCAGTAATAGGCATCTGCATAATCCTGTTCTATACCCCAGCCGCGTTCCAGCATCGCGCCGAGCATGAATTGGGCGGCATGCATGCCTTTTTCGGCGGCGATCCTGTAGTAATGGGCGGCTTCAACATAGTTTTGTTCCGCTCCACGCCCGTGAAAATACTGTTCGCCAATCAGAAAGGCGGCATCGGTATTGTTCCCGTTGGCACGAAGAGCGCGTTTCAAGAATTCTGTGGCGCGGAACTGGTCATAGCGCAGCCCCCAGCCATTGAAATACATCAGCCCAAGGTAATAGATTGCATTTGCATGATTAGAGCGTGCTGCAAGGGCAAACCAATCTGCCGCCTGTCGGTAGTCCTGTGGTCCCGCAAGACCGCGATAGTAAAGCAGGCCAAGCGCATATTGCGCACGTGGATCGTCTTCCTGTGCGGCAACGCGCCACTGTGCGCGGGCCATTTCATAATTCCCCGCCTGATAGGCCTTGTAACCACTGGTGTAGTCGGCCTGTGCCGGTGGAGCATGAAACGTATATGCCGCCAGAACAAGAAAACCACACAGCATGGTGCGATTGCCGCGATTGGGCGAGAAGAAAGCAAGTATGGAAAGGGGCAAAAGGCGAAACCGATCTTTAACGGGATTTGAACAGCGGGACGACTTTGCGTGCACGTTTTTCAACGGCATCAAGAACGTTCTGGATTTCCGAGCTTTGTTTAATTTTTTCACCGCTGTGAAGTGCAACGAAATGCCCGGCATTCTTGTGATCCGCACCAAGTTTGATGACGGTGAAGATGGCTGTTTCGTGTGAGGAACGGAAGATGGAGAACATGGCCATACCATCAAGGTGATCAATGGCATAGTCGCGCCATGCACCACTTGCGACTTGTCTGGAATAAGTGTTCATGAGCTGCATCAATTCAGTCCGGTCGAAATGCACAAAGCTTTTGGCTTTGCGGTACTGAGCCAGATTGAACAATGTACCCATGTCTTTCTCCGGACGTAATTTCAAAAGGCCGGGGTAGAGAGTTTATGACGCTCTGATGACACGGTAGCGCGGTTTATCCGCAGCCTCAAGTTTGAAAGGGCCGGGATATGAAAATTTTTACAAATATATGTGTGATTTCAGTTGGTTGAGGTGATTACAGGCTGCGTGATCGTGTTGGCGGCCAGTCAACGGTTTGTGCGCCGGTATTATAAGGATCGGGTGTGCGATAGCAGCTGACGGCGGCCAAGGTGCGATAGCAATAAAGTGGCGGTTCCGGGACCGGGTCCTTTTTGCAGTATGATTTGCCATCGATCTTGCGGATGGTCGAACAATCGCGGCCAGTCGAAAGGGAAACGACGTGGTCAATCAGGGTTTTGTCGGTGTTGATGATGCTGACAACGTCGAGCGCGATATACCATTCAACACCGGTGAAGATGTGTGTACCTGCAATGTCGGATGCGGTGGTATCGCAGCCTGAGACCCCGGCACCAAGAAGCGTTGCGAATAATCCAGCCAGAACGCGCTGACGGATTATACGTTTCGCCTCTTGTCGGCTTTGGGCCTTGTGCAAGCTTTTCATCCTGATCTCCGTGCATCGACCGGTCAGTATTTGCCCGGTAGCGATTAAAATTCCGTTTCCCGAATTTACAAATGCAATCCATGTGCCGTTTTGGGTGAAGCAGATACTGTTTTTGATGTTGGGACGGATTGGCCACATTTCAGCCGGGTTTGGCAATTAACCGGACGGCAGATTATGATTTTAGAGGCAGATTTTCGTTCGGGTTTAAGGTCTGGTCCTGCATCGCAGGCGGCAATTCTTTCCTTTGATGGTTGTTCACTGGATCAAAAACAACGTGATGAGGGTCAAGTTTTGCGAGTGAAATACAGCATTGCGGGATTTAATTGCGATATTGGCGGCTCCTGATGTGCAGCGGACTTGACCCCTTGCGTACTGGCGCGTTAAATCCTTGCCGGAATTAATTCTGACAAGCGGGCAGGTTGCCCGCTTTCTTTTGATCGGATTGGAGCGGTTTTCGTGGTTGATATTTTCCAGGAAGTCGAAGAAGACCTCAAGCGCGAGCGCAATGAAGCGCTGTGGCGCAAATACGGCAAATACATCGTGGGTGTGGCGGCCGTGATCGTGCTGGGTGTTGCCGGGCGTGAAGGCTGGAAAAGCTACGAGGAAAATTCGCGCATCGAAAACGGCACGCGCATGGCAAATGCCATTGAACTGGCACAGGCTGGTGAAGAAAAGCAGGATGCGGCACTGGGCGCGCTTGATGCGATCATTGCCGATGGCGATGCCGGTTTTGTCGCCCTTGGTCATTTCCAGAAGGCGGCAATTTATCTTCGCGCCGGGGCGAAAGATTCCGCGGTCGCCGAGCTTGAGGCAATTGCGGGTAACAGCGACGTCGAAAATATCTATCGCGACCTTGCCGTGGTTCAAATTGCGATGAACAACGCCGACGCATCAAATGCCAAGGATTTGATTTCGCGTTTGGAACCGATCGCTGTGCCTGAAAATCCCTGGTACTACTCGGCACGTGAAATGATCGCGATGCTTCATATCGCAGCAGGCGAGGTCGAAGCAGCAAAGCCGCTGCTGACCGAGATTGCCGATGACAGTGAAGCACCGTCAGGCATGCGCGCCCGCGCAAGTGAAATTCTGAAAGCCGTTGGCGCCTGATTGGCGGGAATGGCACAGGCAACCTGTTCACAGGGACTGGATCAGAGGATATGGTTTTGAGACCACGCAACATTAAATCTCTTTTGTGCGTCATGGGCATGTCGGTTGCCGTTTCGGCATGCTCAAGCTGGCTTGGAGAATCCGAAGATCCGCCGCTTCCGGGGGAACGTCTTGCGGTTCTATCGCTTGAAAGTACCGTTCAGCCCGATGTTGCCCTGAGCGATCAGCGTGTGATCCTGCCGGAACCCGAGCCAATGGTTGACTGGCCGCAGAATGGCGGTCTGCCAAGTCATGCCCTGCATCATGTTGGTCTGGACAACGATGTGTTGCGTCAGGATTGGTCTGTTGGTATCGGGGAAGGATCGATGGATGACAATCTTCTGCTCAATCAAGCGATTGTGGCGCGGGGTGTGGTGTTTACCATTGATGCCGACGCCGTCGTTCGTGCGTTCAGTGCCAAATCGGGCAAGCGTATCTGGTCGCTTGAACTGGCGAAGGACGAGGACGAAGACAGCACGCTTCTGGGCGGTGGTCTGGCCTACGAGAATGGTATTCTTTATGCAACCACCGGCTTTGCTGAGGTAATTGCGATTGATGCTCCCAGTGCAACCGTGATGTGGCGCTCACAGGTAACCGCCCCGATGCGCGGCGCGCCGACGGTTCGTGGTGGGCGCGTGTTCGTTGTGACGGTTGATAACCAGACTGTCGCACTGAACGCAATGACCGGCGAGACACTTTGGAGCCATCGCGGCGCATCTGAAGGTGCTTCCTTTATCGGTGGTGCAAGCCCGGCGGTTGACCAAGGGGTTGTTATTTCGGCTTACACGACCGGTGAAATGTACGCGCTTCGTGTTGAAAACGGTCAGGTGATCTGGTCCGATGCTCTGGCATCGGCGGGTCGCACCGATGCGGTTTCGGCGATTGCCGATATTCGCGGCCTTCCTGTGATTGATAATAATCTGGTGATCGCCACCAGTAATGCCGGTTTGACGGTTGCGATTGACCTTCGCACCGGGTACCGCGTCTGGGAACTGGAAGCCGGAGGCATCCAGTCGCCGTGGGTTGCGGGCGATTATGTTTTCATCCTTACCAACACAAATGACCTGATAGCCTTGCGTCGAGACACCGGACAGGTTAAATGGGTGACTGCTTTGCCGCGTTTTGTCGATCCCGAAGATCAGGAAGGCCCGATGGTATGGACCGGTCCGGTCCTGGTTGGTGACCGGTTGATCGTTGGAAACGAGCAGGGCGAAATCATGACTGTTTCCCCGTATAGTGGCGAGATCATCGGCAAGGATGAGGTTTCCGGCCCGATCACCTTGCCGCCTTCTGTTGCGGGTGACAGTCTTTACTTCCTGACTGCGGATGCCGATCTAATCGCGTATCGCTAACAGGTAGAACACAGTTTTTGCGAAAGATCCGATCTTTTGCCTGATATGCGCGTGCGCCGGAACGGGGTAAACTGCCCCTCGGCGCACATCGCCGTTTTATAACAATGAGTCTGAAAGTCAGATGTCGCTGAAAGTAGCCATTATCGGTCGCCCCAATGTCGGGAAGTCGACCTTGTTTAACCGTCTGGTCGGCAAGAAGCTGGCGCTGGTTGATGACCAGCCGGGCGTCACGCGTGATCGCCGTTATGGCAGGGCGCGTCTTGGACATATGGGTTTCGATATTATCGATACCGCCGGTCTGGAAGAGGCATTTGACGATTCCATCGAAGGCAAAATGCGCCAGCAAAGCGAAATGGCCTTTGAAGAATGTGATATTGCGTTTTTCCTGATCGATGCACGTGCGGGCCTGACCCCGCTTGACAATCACTTTGCCGACTGGCTGCGCAAACGCAAGAAGCCGGTTTATGTGATTGCCAACAAGTACGAGGGCAGGGATCAGGATGCAGGTCTGTACGAGGCTTATGGCCTTGGTCTTGGCGATGTTGCGCCGATTTCAGCCGAGCATGGCCTTGGCATGGAATTGCTGATAGATATCATGCGCCCCCATTGGGAAGAATATCGCGACAAGCAGCGCAAGGCGCGCAAGGAAGGCGATATTGCTGCCATCGATGACGATTTCGAAGATGACGAGATGGACGAGGACGATGGTTCTTTCCCGTCCTTTGAAATCGAATATGACGAAGACGATGAAGGCGAGGAAGAAGTTGTTCGCAAGGATAATTCGAAAATCCAGCTTGCGATTGTCGGCCGTCCAAATGTGGGTAAATCAACCCTTCTGAACCAGCTTTTGGGTGAAAACCGGGTAATGACCGGTCCGCAGGCTGGTTTGACCCGTGACTCGATTGCCGTTGACTGGTCCTATGAAGGCCGTCCGATCCGTCTGGTCGATACCGCCGGAATGCGCCGCAAGAAGAAGATTGATGATCGGGTTGAAAAGCTGTCTGTGACCGATACCTTGCGCGTGATCCGCTATGCGCAGGTGGTTGTCATTATGCTCGATGCGACCAATACGCTTGATAAGCAGGACCTGACGATTGCGCGTATGGTCCTGGAAGAAGGTCGTGCGCTTATCATTGCGGTGAACAAGTGGGACGCGGTCAAAGACAAATCCGGTGTGATGTCGGCTTTGCGCGACAAGCTTGATACGTCCTTTGCGCAGGCCAAGGGTATTCCGATCCTGACATTCTCGGCCCTTACCGGTCGCGGGACAGATACCTTGATGCCGACAGTCCTTGATATCTATGATATCTGGAGCCGCCGTATTCCGACCTCGCAGTTGAACCGCTGGCTTGAAGCCATTACCGAACGCCATCTGCCGCCGGTTATTTCCGGCCGTCGTATCCGTCTGCGGTATATGACCCAGGCGAAATCGCGTCCACCAAGCTTCTTTATCAACTGCTCCAAGGCCGCCGAGCTGCCCGAAAGCTATACGCGCTACCTGATTAATGGTCTGCGCGAGGATTTCGACATGCCGGGTGTTCCGATCCGCATTTATCTGCGCAGCAGTGACAACCCCTATGGCAACAAGAAGAAAAAACGATAGGGCCTGAGTGCAGAAGCATCAACGGGGGCACGAATGCCTCCGTTTTTATTTGACAGGCTCTAAAAGACGGTCAATGAAATCGGCAGCATTGTCTGACTGCCAGTCGACCAACCCGGTTACATAGCCAAGAATACGGCCATCACGATCAAGGGCATATGTGATTGGCAGGCCATAAAGGGCAAACTCGGCATTCTTTGGATTGTCACGGTTGCTATAAGCGGTTTCGCCGTTCGGATCGACGAAAAGATCAAGATTTTCAAGGCCCAAACGGCGGTAAAAGGGAATGGCAGCCAACAACCCGTCTTCATCTATCGAGACCGGAATGATGACAAGGTCATCATTGGAATGGTCATAGGCCAACTGATCAAGCGACGGCATTTCAGCCATACAGGGCAGGCACCAGCTGGCCCAGAAATTTACCAGAACCACCTTGCCGCGATAGGTGCCGATATCGGTCGGGTGATTTCGCCGGTCATAAAAGCGGGTGTTGCGCGCAATCCGTTGGGGATCAAGTTCGACAAACTGGCTGCTTTCGCCAATCAGAGTCAGTGGCGACGCTTCAGTCCCCCCGATGGCAGATGCCGAGATTGTAAAGATTGCAGAAACGAGAAGGCAGCGCAGAAATTGCATCGGGTATCCGTGGTATGATCAAACCGGATATTCCGACTAACCTTTGATGTTGGCAAAGACAAGACAGGGCCGATCAATCCGTTGTGATCAATACCGGGTGATCGGCCCTGTTGCAGGTATTTGTAATCCTTATGCAAATAATGGCGGGTTTAGTCGGGCGAAGCCTTCCTGGATGTAATAAGGGTAATGCGGGTAGGGTGGTTGCCTTTTGCTGACGGCATCAAGGCGGGCGATTTGTTCGCTGGAAAGGGACCAGCCAACCGCACCCAGATTGTCGCGCAATTGCTGTTCATTGCGTGCCCCGATAATCACAGATGCCACCGTAGGGCGGTGCAGCAGCCAGTTGATGGCAATCTGTGGGACGGTTTTGCCGGTTTCGGCACTTAGTTCATCAAGCACATCGACAATGTCATAGAGACGGTCTTCATCAACCGGCGGGCCGAATTGTGCGGTTTGATGCAGGCGGCTGCCATCAGGGATCGTCGTGCCGCGGCGGATTTTACCGGTCAACCGGCCCCAGCCCAAGGGGCTCCAGACCAGTGCGCCAAGTCCCTGATCCTGCGCCAGCGGCATCAGGTCCCATTCGTAATCGCGCCCGACCAGTGAATAGTAAACCTGATGGGCGACATAGCGGCTGTAACCAAGGTGATCAGATACGGCGAGTGATTTCATGATCTGCCACCCGGCAAAATTTGAAACGCCGATATAACGCAGCTTCCCGGCGCGTACGAGGTCATCCAGCGTTGACAGGACTTCCTCGACCGGGGTGAAGGCGTCAAAGGCGTGAAGTTGCAGCAGATCAATGTAATCGGCCCCCAATCGTTTCAGGGCGGCATCGGTTGCCATGATCAGGCGGTGGCGCGAGGTGCCAAAGTCATTCGGGCCATCGCCAACCGGCAAGGCCAGTTTGGTCGACAGTATGATTTTGTCGCGGCGTCCTTTGATGGCTTCACCCAGAACCTGTTCGGACGCACCGTCGGAATAGACGTCGGCACTGTCGAACATGTTCAAGCCTGCTTCCAGGCTGATATCGATCATGCGGCTGGCTTCGCGGGCGTCAATTGTACCCCATGCACCGAACAGGGGGCCTTGGCCGCCAAAGGTACCTGCACCAAAGCTGAGTGCCGGGACACGCAAACCGGAATTCCCCAATTGTCTGTATTCCATTGTTTTCTCCGTCACTGGAAATGGTTCATGGGGGGAATATGGACAAAGGATTTATTTTCAACTAGTAGTATCTTAAGAAGAAGATTTGTGAGTTGAATTCCATATGGCGCGACTTGAAACCAATCGATCTGGAGAGATGGAAGTCTTGGTGCGTGTCGTCGAACGCGGCGGGTTTTCGTCTGCGTCCCGAGATTTCAACATGACTCCATCGGCCGTCAGCAAGCTTGTCGGCCGGTTGGAAGATCGGCTGGGAACGCGGTTGTTCAATCGATCAACCCGCAAGCTGCATCTGACATCCGAAGGGCAGCGTTTTTATGAGCGCGCGCTTGATATCATTGCGGATATTAATGAGGCAGAACAGGAAGTCGCAACCGCAATGGCACCGCGCGGGCGGTTGCGCGTAACGGCCAACGTGCCTGTCGGGTTGCATCGTCTTTTACCGTTGGTGCCGCTGTTTCGGGAACGGTATCCCGATATCACGCTGGACGTGACAGTCAGCGACAAGGTGATGGACCTGTATGAGGAACGTGCCGATGTGGCGATCCGAAGTGGTCCGTTACAGTCATCCGGACTGATTGCGCGCAAGCTTGGGCAATGCCGGATGGCAATTGCCGCCTCCCCGTCATATCTTGAAAAACACGGACGACCAACGACCGTGGATGCGCTGCAAAGCCATACATTGATCGGATACAATTTTCAGCGTGTTCTTCCTGACTGGCCGTTTCGGGTAAACGGGCAGGACGTTTCGGTAACCCCGGGTGGTGTGTTTGACGTTGCGGATGCCGAAAGTGCGCGTCAGTTGGCCCTTGCAGGGGGCGGTATCGTGCGGCTTGCAAGGTTCCACATCGATGCGGAAGTCGCGGATGGCAGGCTTGAGGTTTTACTGGATGAATTTTATCCCGGCGGCGGTGTCGATATTAACGCCGTTTATATTGGCGGGCGAGGGCATTTACCCGCCCGTGTTCGAGCATTTTTGGATTTCTGCGCCGAAAACATCCGTCTGAATTGAAAAAACACGCGTTGATTATTGCGTTGAACAAGTGGGGCGCGTTGCAGGACAAGGCCGATGAGATGTCGGTGCTCCTTTTCGCACATGGGGTCGTGCAAAACGGTTTGCAGTTTCGTTGATACGCTTGTCTCGTGGCATAGGCTTCTTTACAGTCGCAACGCTGCACCGTTTGGAGCCAAGCAAGCAACCTAAGGACTTTATATGCACCAGCATTTTTCTTTTACTCGCCCTTTGGGGCTATCCTTTGCCGTTGGAATCGCATTGGCGGTAGGATTTTCGGGTTTCGGTGTGGTTTGGGCGCAGAATGACACCAACGCCGGCGCTGCTAATATTGTTTATCCGGAAATGGATGCCCTGCGAGGTAAAAAGCTGTTTGCCGAGCGTGGTTGTGTTGTTTGCCACGCCGTGAATAATGTCGGCGGAGATATCGGACCGGGGTTTGATGCCAGCAATATCGATCAGTCATTAAACCCGTTCGATTTTTTTGCGCGGATGTGGCATGGCGCGGATGAGATGCTGCATTTGCAGCGCGCTGATCTTGGCTATCAGATTGATTTCAACGGTCAGGATCTGGCCGATATCTATGCTTTCGCGCATGACAGAGAGGCACAGGAAAGCTTCACCGAGGATGATCTGAGCGACCGTATTCGTGAGATCATCGATAATGGTCCGTCGGTCACATTTGAATAGTAAGTCCCGGATTACGCAAATACCAAAAAGGCCGGACATATGCCCGGCCTTTGTCATTTCAGGTCACTTTGGCTTAGTATGCGTTGACGACCTCGGCATGTTTTGTGCAATCGGTTGCGGCCAGATCGACAAACACATCGGTGATGCTTTCAGCTGTCGGAAGGGTTTCCGGGTCTTCACCCGGATAGGCCTCTGCGCGCATCTTTGTGCGGATGCGGCCCGGATTGACCAGATTAACACGCAGGGGCGTTTCTTCGACTTCCTGGGCATAGGACAGCACCAGACTTTCCAGCGCGGCCTTGGTCGACGCATAAAGGCCCCAGAAAGCACGTCCCTTGGACGAGGCATTCGAGGTCACAAAGATCGCTCGACCGGCATCGGAAAGACGCAGAAGTTTATCGACACTGCGGATCAGGCGGAAATTCGCCGTGACATTCGTCGCATAAGTGTTTTCAAAAACCTGTGTATCGATATGGCCGACCGGGGCAAGTTCCCCCAGAAGACCGGCATTGCCGACGACGATGTCCAGTTTGCCAAAGCGTTCATAGATCGATGCTCCCATGGCATCGATCTTTTCATACATGGTCAAATCCATGGGCAGCAAAACAAGTTTGCCGCCATCAGCCCGGATTTCATCATCAAGTTCTTCGAGCGCACCGACATTACGACCCAGCGCAATAACAGTGGCACCTTCGGCAGCAAAACGTTTTGCGACCGCGCGACCGATCCCGTGCGAGGCCCCTGTGATCAGGGCAACGCGGCCTTCAAGGCGCTTAGCATCACTCATGCGGACTGCCTTTCGACAAGCTGGCTAAGTTTGCGGTCCTTGTTTTCGGCCTGATGATCGACCAGACGGATCGGATAATCACCGGTGAAGCAGGCATCGCAGAAGGCCGGACTGTCATTGTCGCGTCCCGTGAGACCGGCTGCGCGATAAAGGCCGTCAATGGTGACAAAGGCAAGGCTGTCGACACCAATGATCTTTGCCATGCTTTCGATGTCGTGATTGGCCGCCATCAGTTTTTCCTTCGACGGTGTATCAACTCCATAGAAGCACGGATTGGTGGTCGGCGGGCTTGCGATGCGCATATGCACTTCGGCAGCACCAGCCTGACGGACCAGATCGACAATCTTGGTCGAGGTGGTACCGCGAACAATGGAATCGTCGACCAGAATAACGCGTTTGCCCTTAAGCTTGCCGGGGTTGGCGTTGTGTTTCAGCTTCACGCCAAGGTGGCGGATCTGATCGGTCGGCTCAATGAAGGTACGACCGACATAGTGGTTGCGGATGATGCCCAGTTCGAACGGGACGCCACTTGCCTCGGCATAGCCAAGCGCGGACGGAACACCTGAATCGGGGATCGGTACGACCACATCGGCATCAACACCGGATTCCAGTGCCAGTTCGCGACCGATATTCTTGCGCACGTCATAAACGCTTGTGCCTTCGACGATGCTGTCGGGGCGGGCGAAATAGACATGTTCGAAAATGCAGAAACGCGATTTGACCGGTTTGAACGGCTTGATCGATTTGAGGCCGTCATCCGTGATTTCAACGATTTCGCCCGGTTCGACGTCGCGAATGAATTCCGCGCCAACGATATCAAGGCCAACCGTTTCCGATGACAGAATATAGCTTTCATTCAGCTTGCCCAGAACCAGCGGACGTACACCCAAGGGATCACGTACACCGATCAGCTTTTTCTGGGTCATGACCACAAGGCTGTATGCGCCTTCGACCTGACGAATGGCATCAACCAGGCGATCTACGATTTTTTCATACAGGCTGGTTGCGATCAGGTGAATGAATGTTTCGGTATCCGAGGTCGACTGGAAGATCGAACCACGTTTTACAAGACGCTCCCGCACGGCAAGTGCGTTGGTCAGGTTTCCGTTATGGGCAATCGCCAGACCGCCGAATTCGAAATCTGCAAAGAGTGGCTGCACGTTGCGAAGGCCTTTGCCCCCGGCCGTGGAATAGCGCACATGGCCGATGGCACGGTGGCCTTGCAGGCTTTTTATTACGTCTTCAGAACCGAAGATATCGCCGACCTGACCGGATGCCCGGTGCGCAGGGAAATCTTCGCCGTCATAGGAAACGATGCCAGCGGCTTCCTGTCCGCGATGCTGAAGCGCATGCAGGCCAAGGGCCGTCAGGGCCGCCGCATCGGGCGATCCGAAAACACCGAAAACACCGCATTCTTCACGCAGCTTGTCGTCGTCAAATGGATTGGTGGTCAGCATGAGTGGGTTCCGCTCTCTCGCCGGTGGCGCAGGATACCGCACCCATGCGAAACCCTATCGCCTCACTCGTTGGTGGTCGCCTCAATCAGACGATCCAAATCATCGCGCGAGGGCCTTGTATACCCGTTTAGGGGCTTGGGTCCAGCACCTTTTGGCTCAGGACCCAGAAGTTGACGGTATGTCTGGTCGTTGATTTCCGCATCACGTTGCGCACGGGCAATTTCTTCGGCGGTTGTGTCAAAGATTTCATTGGGCATTGCGCGCATCAGCAGAAACGCGCCTTCTTCCAGAACCGGGCGGGTACGGGCGTCTCGAACCCAGTCTGGCTGCGAGGTTGCCGGCAAAAGCCATGACAGAGCCAGAAAGCCGATACAGGCGATAAGCCCGCCACGCAGAAGCCCGAAGACAAAGCCAAGCGTGCTATCGAGGCTATCAAGACCGGAATTCTGAACGGCACGACCAATACGCCCGCTGATGAAGGAAAAGATAAGGAAGCTTATCAGAAACAAGCCAACCCCGGTGGCTAGATCGGCAATCAGTTCGGAAGGAATCAGATCACGCACATAGGGGCGCGCGACCGGATAACCATACAATGCGCAAAGACCAGCCCCGACCCAGCCCATCATCGACAGGGTTTCATGGATAAAGCCGCGGAAAAATGCAAACAGACCCGAGATCAGGACAATGCCCACGATCACCAGATCGAATACGTCCCGTGCACCAAGATCGGGCAGGCTGGAAAAGTCCATAATTTCGTAAATCCTGTTGGTCAGTCAGTTCGCAGTACGCGCACAAAAAAGCCGGGCAACGATCAATACATGCCTTCGCGCGGACGCACCTTGTCACGAACATCGTCGCCGAAGAGATTTACCAAATCCTGAAGATGGCCGATTTCACGCTGGTTAAGGCCCCTGATCGTTATCTTCTTCTTGCCGTTGCCACCAGTTCGCGGGCTATAGGCATTTACAAAGCCGAGTTTGGCGGCTTCTTTAAGGCGTGATTCGATTTGACCGACAGGGCGGACTTCGCCCGAAAGGCCGACTTCGCCGACAATAACGGTTTCGGCAGGAACCGGCGCATCTGCGACGGCAGATATAAGGGCAGCCGCCACGGCAAGGTCGGCGGCGGGTTCACCCACACGCATGCCACCGGCAACGTTCAGGTAAACGTCAAACTGGCTAAGCGGCAAGCCACAGCGCGCATCCAGAACCGCAAGGATCATGTTCATTCGCGCCGAATCCCAGCCGACAACCGCCCGACGTGGCGTGGCGAGTGCTGATTGCGCAACCAGCGCCTGAATTTCCACCAGCATCGGGCGGGTGCCTTCAAGCCCGGCAAACACGGCGGTGCCCGATACCGGGGCTTCGCGGTCGGCAAGGAAAAGGGCGGATGGGTTCGGGACTTCGACAAGGCCCGCATCGCCCATTTCAAACACGCCAATTTCATCGGTCGCACCAAAACGGTTTTTAACCGCGCGCAGAATGCGGAACTGATGGCCGCGTTCGCCTTCGAAATATAGAACAGTGTCGACCATGTGTTCCAGAACACGGGGGCCGGCAATCTGGCCTTCCTTGGTGACGTGACCGACAAGGATCACGGCAAAACCCTTGCGCTTGGCAAGGCGGATCAGTTCAAGTGCACAGGCGCGGACCTGCGATACGGTACCCGGGGCACTGTCGAGCGTATCGGCATACATCGTCTGAATGGAATCGATGACCACGACTTCATGTGAACTTTGATCCAGTGTCGCGATGATATCGCGCAGGCTGGTTGCGGCGGCAAAATCGACCTTTGATTTTTCAAGTCCAAGACGGGCGGCACGCATGCGCACCTGATCAACCGCTTCCTCGCCGGAGATATAGGCGCATTTATGTCTGGCCGACAGGACGCCAACGGCCTGCAACAGGATCGTTGATTTACCGATCCCAGGATCGCCGCCAACCAAAAGGGCAGAGCCAGGAACAAGGCCGCCACCAACCGCACGATCAAGTTCGGCAATGCCGGTTATGATGCGGGGCGGGCTTGCACTTTCACCTTCAAGGGCGACGAAATCAAGCTGTTTGCCCTTCGACCCGGTCGCGATGCCACCGGTTGCCTTGGGGCTGGCTTCAATGCGTTCTTCCTCGATCGAATTCCATTCGCCGCAGGCATCGCAACGTCCGGTCCATTTCCGGTATTCTGCACCGCAATTCTGGCAGATGAAACGACTTTGGGTTTTGGCCACAGGTGGCTCCGCGCATGAGGATGGAACGAAACAGGCGAAGGGGCTGATCGTGATCAGAGATGCTTCAGATCAAGATCCAGCGGACCTTCGATATCACCCGAAACGAACTGTTGCAAATAGGGGTTATCGGCATTGTCGATTTCAGAAACCGGACCATCCCAGATGATCTTGCCCTGATACAGCATGGCAACGCGATCAGCGATTTTGCGCGCGCTTGCCATGTCATGGGTGATGGTCATCGCACAGGCACCAAGCTCGCGGGTGCATTTGACGATCAGATCATTGATCACGTCACCCATGATCGGGTCGATGCCAGTGGTCGGTTCATCAAAAAACAGGATTTCCGGTTCGGTGGCAATGGCGCGTGCCAAGCCGACACGTTTTTGCATGCCGCCCGAAAGAGATGCCGGGGACATATTGGCGACTTCGGGGCTAAGGCCGACATCGGAAAGTCTTGCTATTGCAATGTCACGGGCCTGTTTGCGTTTCATGCCGCGGCCTTCGATCAGACCGAAGGCAACATTTTCCCAAACAGGCAGGGAGTCAAACAACGCGGCCCCCTGAAACAGCATGCCGGTATGATCAAGCATGTCTTCACGGGCGGACCGCGATGCCCCGACCATTTCAACACCGTTGACCTTTATGGATCCTTGTTCAGGTGTCAGCAAACCCAGAACGCATTTCAGTGTAACGGACTTACCGGTACCCGAGCCGCCGATGATGGCAACGGATTCTCCCGGGCCAACATCAAGATTGACCCCCTGGAGCACCTTTTTGGGACCAAAGGACTTGTGTACATCACGAAGCGAGATTTTGGCTGTGTCGCTCATATCCCGACCTTAGCGTGTGAAGAAAAGTTCGGTGACGATGTAGTTCGATATCAGAATCAGGATAGAGCTTGAAACCACAGCATTGGTTGTGGCTTGCCCGACGCCTTGTGCGCCACCACGCGAATGATATCCGTGATAGCAACCCATAAGCGTGATCAGGAAGCCGAAGACCGCCGCCTTGACCAGACCCGAAACAACATCAAGCTGTTCAAGATACTGGAAGGTGTTGCGGATATAGGAACCGTCATTGAAGCCGAGCTTGTTCACCCCGACAAGATACCCGCCCAGCACCCCGATGATATCCCCGATCAGGACCAGCACGGGCAGGGTCAGCAGCCCGGCAATGACACGTGGGACCACCAGATATTTGAACGGGTTGGTCGACAGGGTCACCAATGCGTCGATCTGTTCGGTGACGCGCATGGTACCGATTTCAGCCGCAATCGCCGCCCCGACACGACCGGCCACCATCAGGCCGGCCAAAACCGGACCTAGTTCGCGGGTCATGGAAATCACCACAACCGTGGCAACCGCACTTTCGGCAGAAAAGCGTGAAAAGCCTGAATAGGATTGCAGGGCCAGAACCATCCCGGCAAACAGGGTCGTCATGGCGACGACCGGCAACGAGAAATAGCCAATCTCGCGCATCTGTTTGAAAATCAGTCGGAAATAGAATGGCGGCGTTACCATATGGCCAATGGTGCGCCCGGCAAATACCGTTACGCGACCAACGAGAGCCAAAAAGGCAAGGAACATACGGCCAACCGGCGCAAAGATCGGCATTGGAATTATTATTTCCTCTGTTGCAGGCCAGTCATTGACTGTTGGCCGATTTCTTCAAGTCAGCTTTCTGTATAGACCCGCCGATAGCGATGTCCAAGAGAAGTCAGTATTTCATAACCGATTGTACCCGCAGCACTTGCGATGTCGTCAACTGTCATCTTGTCATCAATCAACGGAATCATATCGCCCGGCTGCAACGGCTTGCCCGGAAGATCGGTGATATCAATACTGATTGCATCCATCGAAACCCGTCCGACATACGGGATTTCATGCCCTTTGATGCGCAGTTTTCCTGAATTCGAAAGCGAACGCAGCCATCCATCGGCATAACCAACGGCAACTGTCGCAATGCGGCTGGCTCGTTCCGCGCGCCAGGTGCCGCCATAACCAACCGCCTCGCCAGCGCCGATCTGACGCACTTGAAGTACCTTTGCGGTCAGTTTTACCACCGGGCGCATCGGGTTGGTGGTTTCGGGGGTCGGGTTTCCCCCCCAAAGCGCAAAGCCCGGACGGCAGAATTCGAGGTGATAATCGTTATTACGGAAAATCGCCGAGGAATTGCAGAAACCGCGCGGAGCAGGCGGCAGGCGGCGATACCATTTCATGAACAGTTCGTACTGTTCGGCCGTGACCGGATTTTCAAGCTCGTCGGCGGCGACCGGGTGGGTCATATATCCCGCTTTTTCGAAGCCGTATAAAAGAGACGAATAACGATCCACCAGTTCGCCGATCTCGCGCGGGGCAAGACCCAAACGGTTCATCCCGGTATCAAGATGAATGAAGGCCGGTGCGGGACGTTCATGTTCACGGCAAAGATTTGACCAGCGTTCTATCTGACCTAGGTCATTAAGCACCGGAATGACGTCATTTTCGATAAAGAATTCTTCGTCACCGGGCAGAACACCGTTCAGAACAGCAATGCGACCGCCTCCACGTAGAAGCGGGAACAGGTCGGCTGCTTCGTTTGCCTGTGCGACAAAGAAAAGACGGCAACCCTGCTTTTTGAGAACAGGCACAATGGTTTGTGCGCCAAGGCCATAAGCATCTGCTTTAACAACCGCGCCACAAGTCCGCCCTTTGTAGCGTTTCTTGATGATCTGGTAGTTATCAGCAATCGCCTTCAGATTGATCTGAAGTTCGGCACACTCAGCAGCACGGCCGGCGGCGGGAAGAACGCTCATTCGCAATACCCCGTGGAGTCCGTTTCGGTTTCAGGCTCAAGGCCTATTCATATTCTTCTTCGATATGGTCAAGGTCGCCAAACTTGGTGTAGTTCCCGTCAAAGAACAGGCGTACGTTGCCCACCGGGCCGTGACGCTGTTTGGCGATAATGACTTCTGCGGTGTTATAGACGTGGTTCAGGCGATCCTGCCACTGGGAGTAACGTTCGCCGAACTTGTCGGTAGCTTCTTCCGGACGTTGTGCCGGTTCTGCACGTTCGAGATAATATTGTTCACGGTAAATGAACATCACAACGTCGGCGTCCTGCTCGATCGAGCCCGATTCACGCAAATCCGACAACTGCGGACGTTTGTCTTCGCGCTGTTCGACGGCACGTGAAAGCTGCGACAGGGCTAGAACCGGAACTTCGAGTTCCTTGGCGATTGCCTTTAGCATACGGGTGATTTCGGAAACTTCCTGTACGCGGCCATCGCCGCGGAAGTTGGTTGGCGGTGCCAGAAGTTGCAGGTAATCGACGACGATCATCGCAAGGCCGTGCTGACGTTTCAGGCGGCGGCAACGTGTGCGCAGGGTCGAAACCGGAAGAGCCGGCGTATCATCGATATAAAGCGGAACGGTATTGAGTTCCTGAGTGGCAACCACAAGACGCTGGAAATCGTCTTCGTTCAAATCGCCGCGGCGCATGTTGTCGCCCGAAACCTCGGCCGCCTGGGACAGAAGTCGCCCAGCCAGCTGTTCTGCCGCCATCTCGAGCGAGAAAACCGCGACAGCGCCGGTCTTGAGTTCGTCGCCCGCCTCGGCACCGGTATTTCGGTTCTGATGCGATGCAATGGCGGCGTTAAATGCCACGTTCATTGCAAGCGCGGTTTTACCCATTGATGGACGTCCGGCAAGGATCAGCAAGTCAGAAGCGTGCAGACCGCCAAGCTTACGGTCGATATCGCGAAGGCCAGTGGTTACACCAACAACCTTTCCGGCATTTTTATAGGCGTGTTCAATGTTTTCGTATGCCTTGGTCAGGGCAGGGCCGAATGCAACGAAACCGGATTCAGCAGCACCCGCCGTCGCCAGAGAGAAAAGTTTCTGTTCGGCTTTCTCGATCTGGTTGGCGGCGTCAGTTTCGATTTCGTAGCGATAGGCCTCGTTGACGGTGTCTTCGCCGATTTCAATCAGTTCGCGGCGCAGATACAGGTCGTATACCAGTTTGCCGTAATCGCCGGCATTGATAACCGAGACAAGGTTGTTTGACAGTTCGGCCAGATATTGCGCGCCACCGATTTCAGCCAGATGTTCGTCCTGCCGAAAGAACGCCGACAGGGTCACCGGGTTGGCTAGCTGACCGCGTTCGATCAATTTGCCGCAGGCTTCAAAAATACGGCCATGGCGGGCGTCCGCGAAATGTTCGGGACGCAGAATATCTGAAACGCGTTCGTAAGCGGCGTTATTGTTCAGGATGGCGCCAAGGAGTGCTGCCTCTGCCTCGAAGTTATGAGGCGGAGTCCGTTCGAGCACCATTTCAGTGTTGCCACCGTGGTTTTCTTCGAGGGGTGCGAACAGGGCATCTAGCTGGGGATCAGTCATGGCGTAAAAAGGTATCAGTCATCTTGTTGGGCTGAAAGGGTTAATCGGTATAACTCATAGCCGGTATTCCGCAAGCGCAGAGGTCGCCTTCGGTGTAAAAAGCTGAAATATATTACAAAACCATAAGAAAACGGCGCATCCTTGCGGATACGCCGTTTCCAAACTGGCTTTGAATGGAAGGCAACGATTAAACGTTGGCTTCTTCTTCGCCTTCAGCTTCGTCAGCAAAGTCTTCCGGAACGTCTTCTTCGAAGAGTTCTTCAGCAGCTTCCAGAGCTTCTTCGGCTTCCATTTCGTCGATGGTGCCCAGAACGGCGCCGCCCTTACGAAGCTGCTCGACGGCATCTTCTTCGGAACGTGCGACGTTGGCGGTCACTTCAACGGAAACTTCCGGGTGCAGGTTGATTTTGACCTGGTGCAGACCAAGGGTCTTGATCGGCTGATCAAGAACGACCTGGGTGCGTGCAACGGTAAAGCCTGCTTCGGTAACCGCGTTCGAGATATCACGTGCGGTAACCGAACCGTAAAGGTGACCAACATCGGATGCCTGACGAACGAGGGTGACAGCAACGTCGCCCATGTTCTCGGCAACCGCTTCGGCTTCTTTGCGGCGGTCAAGGTTGTCAGCTTCAAGCTGTGCTTTTTTAGCTTCGAAAACTGCCAGATTTGCTTTGTTTGCGCGAAGGGCCATGCCCTTCGGAAGCAAACGGTTGCGGGCATGGCCCGGCTTGACGGTGACTACGTCACCCATCTGACCGAGTTTTTCTACCCGCTGGAGCAGAATAACTTCCATCACCGATCCTCCTCATTGCTACGGGTCATCGGTTGTTTCCCCCGCAGCCTGATTAAATGCTCAACAATTCCAAGTCCCGTGATCGCGATAAACGACCATGTGGACAGAACCGCGACGATATAGAATACCGTCAGTATCATACGTTTTTGCGGCCAACGGGCTGCCTGCCCGTGCACCAGTGCCAATCCCTGCATCAGGAACGGCACTGCCAGCACCACCGCGACGTTTCGCGCCACATAGGCCAAAGATCCATCGGCAAAGCCGACCAGAAATCCAGCCAGGGCGAACGCAAACAGTGACCATCCAGGCAAGGCCATCGAGGCCAGATCGGGCGACGGACGCAAATTGCGACCGGACCGCACCAGAATTGCCTGTGCGATCGCAGCATTGGCAAACAGCATAAGAAGCCAGCTTACCGCCACAATCGCCGGGAAATACGTTTGGAACATGTCGATGATATTCTGAAGTTCGGGCGTCATAGGGACCCCCATTTCTGAATACATCTGACCCAGGAACTGCGAAATGAATTCCTGGATGTCCAAACCTTCCGCCGTTACGCTGCCGGTGATGACAATCATCACCATTGCAATCATGACGGCCATGGCGCTTACCACTATTCCGGTCGGAACAAAGCCCGGTTTCCCGGTTTCGTCCTTGCGGATGACCAGCGCCAAGCGGGTCAACAACATCGCCGGTCCGGCAAACACGACCATAAAGACCGTGAAAGGCAGCAGTCCCCCCAGTAGAACAAGGGCACTACATGCGGCAATTGCCGCAACCAGCAGGCGTTTTGGACCTTGCCACAATCCGATAAGAAAAAGTGGCAGGTGCCCGAAATATGAAAGCAACAGAGCCAGCGGATTACCTGACAATACAAGCAGGAACAGGACAGAACTGCCCAAACCTGCACCGACTGCCATTAAAATGTTACGCGACATCAGTTACTCCAGGCCCGAGACCGCAAGAGGGTCTCTTGCCGACTGCCTCAGACCTGATCTGAATACGGCAGCAGCGCCAGGAAACGGGCACGTTTAATGGCTTTCGCCAGTTCGCGCTGTTTCTTGGCCGAAACCGCAGTGATACGGCTCGGAACGATTTTGCCGCGTTCGGAAACGAAACGCTGCAGCAGTTTGACATCTTTGTAGTCAATCTTCGGCGCATCCGCACCCGAGAACGGGCAGGTTTTGCGGCGACGGAAAAACAGACGACGTCCAGCCATAATAAATTCTCCTCGCTATCTGTTAGCCGTGCTGACGGGGACCGCCACGGCGATTACCGCCACGGCCGCCGCGCTCGTCGCGGTTACGCAGAATGGCTGACTGTTCTTCTTCGAACTCTTCAACCTTGACAGTCATCTGACGCAGAACGTCCTCGTTCAGGCGCATCTGACGCTCGTATTCCGCAATCGTGGCGTTGTCGGCTTCGATCTGGAAGAGAGTATAGTGACCTTTGCGGTTCTTCTTGACACGGTATGTCAGGGAACGCAGGCCCCAATATTCGGTTTTGGCAATTTTGCCACCAAGACCTTCAACGGTCTGGGCCAGTTTTTCATTCAGGGCTTCGACCTGTGCGGTCGAGAAGTCCTGACGTGCGATAAACACGCTCTCGTACTTATTCATAATACTCCTATTACTCCTTTTGGCTTGTCTCTTCCTCGCATGACCTCGTGCCATGCAGGCATAGCCGGGCAACCCCGGCAAGGAGCCGTGAGACGGCGGAATATACACTTTTCCACAGGGCATGCAACCGTAAATGCCCCATCAAACTTCTGCTGAAAACCGCGCGAAACCTGCCATCATGAACGGTATGGGGATTGATGGTTCTTTAATAGTGGTAAACCGCAGAAAACCGACCTTTTGTGTCATTCAGTGCAGAATTGAATAGCATTTGTATATATCAGGTTGGATGCTTGATGCTTTGCGGGCAAGAACGCGCCGGAAGCAAACAGGCCACGTTGCACTGCGCAACAAGGTTTTGTTTTCGGCGTTTGGCAAGTCTGTTACCTTTCGGGGCAACAAAGCGACGGAAAGTCGCATGACAATGTCGTCTGTTCTTGACACAGGGCTTGCGGGCAGTATCAAGGGTAGCTCGAAAAAAGGGATCTGACCGAACCGGGTCCTTACGAAAGCAGACAAGGGTAAATTACACATAATGACACGCGCATTCGTTTTCCCCGGTCAGGGGTCGCAAGCGGTAGGTATGGGCAAGGAACTGGCAGATGCATTTCCGGTTGCCCGCGAAGTTTTTCAGGAAGTTGATGACGCTCTTTCGCAGAAACTCAGCACCCTGATGTTCGAAGGTCCTGAAAACGAATTGACACTGACGGAGAATGCGCAGCCTGCTCTGATGACTGTCAGTCTTGCGGTTACCCGTGTTCTTGAATCCGAAGGCGGTTTCAAGCTTGCTGATAAATGTGATCTGGTTGCGGGCCATTCGCTGGGTGAATATTCGGCCCTTGCAGCTGCGGGCACCTTTGGGATTGCAGATGCGGCTCGCCTTCTGAAAATTCGTGGGCAGGCGATGCAGGCCGCTGTGCCGGTTGGTGTCGGCGCGATGGCAGCTCTTCTTGGGCTTAACTATGTCGACGCCGTTGCTGTTGCCGAAGAAGCTGCGCAAGGTGATGTCTGTACCGCTGCAAATGACAATGCCGACGGACAGGTTGTTGTTTCGGGCCATAAGGCGGCCGTTGAGCGCGCGATCGAGATAGCCAAGGAAAAGGGGGCAAAACGCGCTGTTTTGCTGCCGGTGTCGGCACCGTTCCATTGCCCGTTGATGCAACCGGCTGCAGACCGTATGGCCGAAGCACTGGCGTCTGTGGCGATGAATGCCCCCGGTAAACCGGTTGTCGCAAACGTGATTGCGGAAAAAACTGCTGATCCGGAAACCATTCGTAAACTCCTTGTGGAGCAGGTTTGCGGAACCGTGCGCTGGCGTGAGTCTGTTCTTTATATGAAAGAGCAGGGTGTCACCGATCTGGTGGAGCTGGGCGCGGGTAAAGTTTTGAGTGGTATGGTTCGCCGTATCGACCGCGATCTTACCGGTTTGGCCGTTAATGGCCCGGCCGATATCGAAAGCTTCCTCGGCACGCTTTAAGCGTTGCTCGAAACAGACGAACCCAAAGGGATAGATTGATGTTTGATCTTGCAGGCAAGACCGCACTTGTAACCGGCGCGACTGGTGGTATCGGCGGTGAAATTGCCAAAATTCTGGCTGCGGCCGGTGCAAAGGTTGCTCTTTCGGGCACGCGCGTAGAACGCCTTCTGGCTGTTGCCGCAGAAATTGGTGAAAATGCTGTTGTCGTTCCGGGTAACCTTTCTGACCCGGAATCGGTTGCAGGTCTGATCAAGGATGCCGAAGAAGCCCTTGGCGGTCAGCTTGACATTCTGGTCAATAATGCCGGTATTACCCGTGATCAGCTCGCGATGCGCATGAAAGACGAAGACTGGCAGGCGGTTCTCGATGTGAACTTGACGGCTGCTTTCAAGCTTGCGCGAAACGCGTTGCGCGGGATGATGAAACGCCGTCATGGCCGTATTATCAATATTACCTCGATCGTTGGTGTGACAGGGAATCCGGGCCAGACCAACTATTCGGCAGCGAAGGCCGGAATGATCGGATGGTCAAAATCCTTGGCACAGGAAGTTGCATCGCGCGGAATTACTGTTAACTGTGTTGCACCGGGGTTCATTACCACGGCGATGACAGACGAGCTTGATGACGGACAGAAAGAAAAGCTTCTGGCCAATGTTCCTGCCGGGCGCATGGGGGAAAGCAAAGAGATCGCAGCAGCGGTTCTGTATCTGGCAAGCGACGAAGCCGCTTATGTCACGGGGCAGACCTTGCATGTGAATGGCGGAATGGCGATGATTTAACCCGTTGCGGGTTGCTTGCTTTTCTGTTTAAAAGAGGCCGCTATAGAAAATCACGAAACCGGCAATTGCGGTTGTCGGATTCCGGTCCTCGCAAATTCCTTCAATAGGGGGAAGGCGCGAAGAACCAATCAAAACCAACTGACAGAAAACCTATTGAAGGATTTGAGCTATGAGTGATGTCGCAGATCGCGTGAAGAAGATCGTTGTCGAGCACCTCGGTGTCGAGGAAGACAAGGTCACCGAAAACGCAAGCTTCATCGACGATCTGGGCGCCGACAGCCTGGACACTGTCGAGCTGGTCATGGCGTTTGAAGAAGAATTCGGTTGCGAAATTCCTGATGACGCAGCAGAAAAAATTCTGACCGTTAAAGACGCGATCGACTTCATCGAAAAGGCGAACGGCTAATCTTGCCGTGAGACATGGGCGCCAGAGGGCATCCTCAGGCGCCCTTTTCGTCTTTGCTGTATTCATAAAATAAAGGCGTAGTGCGGGATGAGACGCGTAGTTGTTACCGGTATTGGTGCTGTTACTCCGCTTGCCAGCGGCGCACAGAACACCTGGCAGAAATTGCTGGACGGCCAATCCGGAATCAAAAGCATCGACACTTTCGATGTGTCCGATATCCCGGCCAAGATCGCTGGCCTTGTGCCGCGCGGTGTGGGTGACGGACTTTTCAACGCGGAAGATCATGTCTCGATCAAAGACATGAAAAAAATGGACGATTTCATCGTCTATGGTGTTGCCGCTGCCGATCAGGCACTGGCCGATTCCGGCTGGAAGCCCGAAACTGATGAAGACCAGGAAAATACTGGTGTTTTGATCGGTTCGGGTATTGGTGGTTTGCCGAAGATCTCCGAAGCCACGGAGCTGGTGAATAACGGCAAAACCCGCCGTGTCAGCCCATTTTTCATTCCGTCCTGCCTGATCAATCTGGTTTCCGGCCAGGTTTCGATCAAACATGGCCTTAAAGGCCCGAACCATGCTGTCGTTACGGCATGTTCAACCGGTGCGCACGCCATTGGCGACGCATCGCGCATGATCATGCTGGGCGATGCCGATGTTATGGTTGCCGGGGGGGCTGAAGCCGCTGTTTGCCGGTTGGGTATGGCGGGCTTTGCGGCGGCGCGTGCCTTGTCCACCGGTTACAACGATACCCCGACCGAAGCATCGCGCCCCTGGGATCAGGGCCGTGACGGTTTTGTCATGGGGGAAGGTGCCGGTTGTGTGGTGCTTGAAGAATACGAGCACGCCAAAGCCCGTGGCGCTAGAATCTATGCCGAAGTTGCCGGTTATGGCATGTCGGGTGACGCTTATCACATCACGGCACCTGCCGAAGACGGCAATGGTGGTTTCCGTTCGATGCGCAATGCCCTTCGCAATGCGGGCGTTAACCCGGAAGACGTCGATTATGTGAACGCACATGGTACGTCGACTCCGTTGGGTGATGAAATCGAACTCGGTGCGGTAAAACGTCTGTTCGGGGATTCGGTATCGAAACTTTCGATGTCCTCGACCAAATCGGCAACCGGCCATCTTCTTGGCGCAGCAGGTGCGATCGAGGCTGTGTTCTCGATCCTTGCAATCCATGAAGGTATTGTTCCGCCGACCCTTAACCTGCGTAATCCTTCCGAAGCTTGCCTCGGAATTGATCTGGTTCCGCTTGAAGCGAAGAAACGCAAGGTCAATGTCGCCCTGTCGAACTCGTTCGGCTTTGGCGGTACCAATGCTTCGCTGGTCTTCAAAGGCGTGTAAGACAGCAGATTCAACCTGACAGAGGGAAACCCCTTGAAGCGTTTTCTGCTTGTTCTTGGCTTTTTATGCATCACCGCCGCGCTCACCATTGGTGGGGCGGCGGTGTATGTTTATGTGCAGTATACATCGCCCAGCAAGCTGGCGCAGGGCAGTGATATTGTCATTCCGCAGGGTACCGGTGTTCGCGGGATTGCGGACATCTTTCGCCGCCAAAATATTATTCAGGAACCGCTTGTGTTTCTGCTTGGTGTCCGCATCGCCGGTCTTGATCGGGCATTGCGCGCAGGAGAATATCATTTTCCTGCGCGTGTCAGCCCCAAACAGGCCGCAGAAATTCTTGCGACCGGTGATACTGTAAAACGGTTTGTGACGATCCCTGAAGGGCTGCGCTCAAGCGAGATCGTCACCCGTATCAATCTTGTAGATGGTCTCATTGGTGAAATTTCTGATGTTCCGCCTGATGGTATGCTTCTGCCAGAGACCTATCAGTTTTCGTTCGGTGATACGAAACAAAGCATCATTGATCGTATGGCAGCAGCACATGATGCGCTGGTAACCCAGTTATGGCCGGGACGAGAAGCCAATCTGCCGTATGATACCATCGAAGAAGCGATTGTTCTGGCATCGATTGTAGAACGGGAAACCGGTGTTGCTGCGGAACGTCCACGTGTTGCGGGGGTTTTTGTCAACCGGCTCAGAATGAATATGCGTTTGCAGTCCGATCCGACGGTCGCTTATGCAATCAGCCCGGATGAACCGCTTGACCGTGCCTTGACGCGTGCTGATTTGAAATTCGATAGTCCCTACAATACTTATGTGTCATCCGGGTTACCACCGGGACCGATAACAAATCCTGGACGTGACGCGATCTATGCCGTTTTGCATCCTGCCGAAACTGACGAGGTTTATTTCGTCGCGGATGGAACGGGCGGTCATGCCTTTGCCCGGACTTTGGACGAGCATAACCGCAATGTCACGCGTTGGCGCCGCATCCGGGATCGCCAATAAGTAACTGGTTATCCCCGTTTTTATTGACGCGGCTGTATATGTTCGGACGTTGATGCCAGTCTTTGGCGCGTTTGGCTTTTCGATGCCTTTCGCGGGATGCGCGATGCCGCCATGTCCAGCAGTGATTGAGGGACCATTTTCAGAACACCAACCAGAATGTTCATTTGCCAGGGAAAGGCTATCATTCCCTTGTTCTTCGACAGGCCTTTATCAATCTTGATTGCGGCCTTGTCGGCCTGCATGAAGAATGGCATGGGAAAGTCGTTGGCATCGGTAATGCGGCTTTTGACAAATCCCGGACAAATCACATTCACCTTTATCCCGAAGGGGGCAAGGGCACCCCGGAGTCCTTCACCATACGTCCTTACGGCGGCCTTGCTGGCACAGTAAGCCGGGGCGGACGGAAGACCACGCCAAGATGCCTGCGATGAAACCAGTGCGATCTGGCCGTGCCTACGTGCGGACATGAAGGCGATGGCAGGATCAATCGTGTTGAGAACACCCGCAACATTGGTTGCAAAAATATCGCGTACCTGATCGGGGTCTTCACCCTCGCTGCCGGTTCCGGCTGAAATACCCGCATTGGCGACAATCAGGCTCAGCGGTGTAATCTGGTCGCATTTGGTAACATATTCAGCCATCGTTTCGCGTTCGGTCACATCAAGCACATCGGCAAATACATTTGCCCCTGCAGCGCGGCATTCATTTTCGACCAGTTTCAAACGTGTTTGGTCCCGGCCGCTGATAAACAGGGTGACCCCGGTGCGGGCATAGTGACGCGCAAGGGCGGCCCCGATGCCCGAGCTGGCACCGGTAATCAGGATGGCGTGGTATTGCAGTGACATGGTTGCTCGTGATCCCGTTGGACGTGTTCCGAATTGTTCGCGCGGAACATGGGACAGCATTAGGGCAGCATTATGAAATGCGGGCAATAACTGTCTGTCTTGATGATCGATCATCAAACGACAATCCCTTGGCGCGCCGAGGCACAAACGTTATAAACGGGCAACCGACAATTCAGACTGGATAAGAATATGACCGTATCAAGCATGACCGGGTTCGCCCGCACCGACGGCGGTGCAGAAGGCTTTGGCTGGACCTGGGAGCTTCGCAGTGTCAATGGCAAGGGATTGGACGTTCGTACGCGCCTTAACGGTGGCTTTGAACGTCTGGAGCCTGTTGTACGAGACGCCGTTGTCAAACGGTTCAAGCGAGGCAATATGGGGGTCACGTTAAATGTTGTCCGCCCCGGGGAAACCAGTGCCTATCGCATTAACCGCGATCTACTTGCCGAATTGGTTGCGCTGGCCGAGGAATTTGATCGCGCCAGTAGCCTTTCGGCCGGGACGATTGCAGATTTGATGAATGTGCGTGGCGTTCTTGAAGCGGTCGAACATCAGGAAGACGACGACAGTCGCGAAAATCTGGATGCCGCGATTCTTGAAAGCTTTGGCGAGGCGCTTGATCAACTGGCAGCACATCGTGCCGAAGAAGGGGCGAAGCTTGACGAAATGCTGCGTGGTCATATTGATCGTATCGAGGAAGCCGTCCTGAGAGCTGAAAATTGCGCGTCCGTTCGAAGCGATGCGATCAAGGCAAAGCTCAAGCGTCAGATCGATGAGCTGATGGAAACAGACAAGTTCGATCCCGAACGGCTTCATCAGGAAGCAGTTTTGCTTGCGACCAAGGCGGATGTTCGGGAGGAAATTGATCGACTTAAAGCCCATATCATCGCCGCACGCGACATGATCCAAAAAGGCGGTGCGATTGGCCGTAAACTTGATTTCCAATGTCAGGAATTCAATCGTGAAGCCAATACGCTTTGTTCCAAGGCGAATGATATTGAACTGACCAGTTGCGGCATGGAGCTTAAGGTCATAATCGATCAACTGCGCGAGCAGGTTCAGAACGTTGAATAAGGACAATCCGATGACGGATCAGGCAAAACGTCGTGGTGTGATGCTGGTATTCTGTGCCCCTTCAGGGGCAGGGAAAACCACGATCACACGCCAGATTTTGGAAAAAGACAGCCAGATTTCTCTTTCGGTTTCTGCGACAACACGTGCAGCGCGTCCGGGCGAGGAAGAGGGGATACATTACTTCTTCAAGTCCGTTGATGCCTTCAAGCATATGATCGCCGATGATGAATTGCTGGAATGGGCGGAAGTGTTTGGCAACTATTATGGCACGCCTAGCGGCCCGGTCGAAAAGGCGCTTTCCGAAGGCCACGATGTTCTGTTTGACATTGACTGGCAAGGCGCGCGGCAAATACGTGAGAAGGGTGGGGATGATGTTGTTTCTGTTTTCATCCTGCCGCCCTCGTCGGCCGAGCTTGAACGCCGTCTTCGTGACCGGGGACAGGATGCTGATGATGTGATCATGAAGCGTATGGCAAAAGCCGGTGCCGAAATCAGCCATTGGGAAGAATTTGACTATGTTCTGATCAATGATGACCTTGAACGTTGTCTTGCCGATGTACAACATATCATTGGTGCAGAACGCGTTAAACGCGAACGCCAATCCGAACTCCCGGGGTTCGTTAAAAAGCTTTTGACAGATTGATGATCCGAAATGGTCGCCTGATCAGGCGGCCATTTCGTCATGAACAAGTGTTAGTCGAACGAAATCGGCTACACTTAATTCTTCGGCACGTGCTGTCTCGGTAATTTGTGCACGTTCCAACAACATTCCGACATCCATGTTCAATGTCTTCAGGCTGGCGCGCAGCATCTTGCGCCTTTGGCCAAAGGCTGCCTGTGTGATCTTGCCCAGACTGACAAGATTTACAGCTTTGCCGCGATCTGCTTTGGGACGCAGTTGAACGACAGCTGAGGTTACCTTGGGCGGTGGGGTGAAGGCACTACGGTGCACATCAAAAAGTATCTGGCAGTCACATAAATACTGACACAGGACCGAAAGGCGGCCATAGGCCTTGCTTTTCGGGGCGGCGACAACGCGCTCTGCTACTTCTTTCTGGAACATCAAAGTCAGGCTGGCAAACTGATCAATCTGCATCAGCCAGCCCAGCAAAAGTTGCGTGCCCACGTTATAGGGAAGGTTGGCGACAATCTTTCGCGGAGCCGGGCCGAGTGACGTAACATCAACGTCAAGCGCATCCCCATCGATCACATGAAGCGCCCCCGGATAGTGATTGCTGATTTGTTCAAGAACCGGTTGGCAACGGGGATCACGTTCGATAACCGTCAAGTTCTTTGCGCCATGATAAAGCAAGGAGCGCGTCAGACCGCCGGGACCTGGACCGATTTCAATTACTGTTGCGTCATTCAGTGGTGCGGCCGCGCGCGCGATCCGCCCGGTCAGGTTCAGATCAAAAAGGAAATTCTGGCCAAACTTCTTTTGCGCGGACAGTCCATGCGTTGCAATGACGTCGCGCAAGGGGGGAAGCCCATCATTGGCAAGGCTGGCGGTTTCGTCTTTCTGGTCTGACACGATGTCAGGCTCCTTGTGAGGCAGCGTTGCCGGCTACTCGTTTATGTGCCATCTCAGCCGCCATTTTGATGGCCGCGATCAGGCTGTCAGGCCGTGCGATGCCTTTACCTGCGATATCAAGAGCCGTCCCGTGATCAGGGGACGTTCTGATAAAGGGCAATCCTAGCGTGACGTTCACACCGCCATGGAAATCAAGTGTTTTGACCGGAATCAGAGCCTGATCATGATAGGGACATAGGGCGACATCGTAGTTTGCACGTGCCTCGGCATGGAACATGGTATCTGCGGGGAGGGGCCCAACGACATCAAACCCCTCATCCTGCAATGCCTTTATGGCAGGGCGCATTATCCTGATTTCTTCGTCGCCCATTGATCCATCTTCACCTGCATGCGGGTTTAAGCCGGCAATCGCAAGCCTTGGTTTTTCCAGACCAAAATCCCGTTGCAACGACTTTGACGTGATGCGGACCAATTGTTTGATCATTTCACTGGTAAGTTGCTTTGGCACTTCCGAAAGGGCGATGTGGATTGTCATCGGTACGACGCGCAATTGACTATTGGCCAACATCATAACCGGGATGGTGCCCGGACCACAAAGCTCTGCCAGAAATTCGGTATGGCCGGGATGTTTGAAACCGGCCTGATAAAGCGCGCTCTTCTGGATCGGGTTGGTTACCACAGCACTTGCTGTTCCTGATCGCGTCAAGTTAACGGCATGGGTAATGCTGTCTATGACAATAGATGCGGTTTTGCTGGATGCCGTTCCATGTTTGATATCTTGTGCTGTGCCGGGAATTTCAAAAACCGGAAGGGCGTCCTCGAAGAACTTACCTGTTTGGCTGACCTCGTTTATCACCTTGGTTTTTACCCGCAGCCCAAGACTTTCGATGGTTTGATCCATGATTGTCTTGGGACTGAGAATGAAAAATGGAGGAAGTACATGGTCTTTGCGCGACAGCCACGCCTTGAGGGCGAGCTCCGGGCCGATGCCGCCCGGTTCTCCCAGTGTCATTGCAATCGGCTTGATGTTGCTCATCGGCTGGCGTCCTTTCCGGATTACATCCGGATATCGATAAACGCATTGCGGCGCAATTCACGCAGTTTACGGCGCGCCAGAATTTCGAGGCGTTCCATTTCAAGACGTTGGCGTATGCTTTCCCGATCCGGAAGAGTACTTTCTTCTGTCTTGTCGCAAACCATGACAAGCAGGGCACCGCCATCAACCTTGATCAGATCGGAAATACCGCCTTTATCCAGATTTGCGACGGCATTGCGTACAGGTCCTGCAAGATCGTTTGGTGATATGCCTTCGGTCTTTCCGCTCATGTCCGAACCAAGGTCAACCGCGACATTTGCCAATGATTGGCAACTATCGGCAGTTTCTTTGGCATTTTGCAGGATACCAAGTTTGGAGTTGACCTCATCTTGAGGCGTGTTGGCTGCAATTGGAACAAAGAGCTGATATAGATCAAGCCGGACATCTGTCAGGGCATTGGCATCTCCCCGACGGCGTTCAAGCAGTTTCAGGATGTAATATCCGCGAATGGTTCTGATAGGATCACTTACATCGCCCGGCTGCATCTGGTTAATGGCCTGCTGCAATTCTCCGGCCATTTCACCGGAATAAAGCCAGCCCAGGTTACCACCGTTTGCTGCACTTGAGCTTGCCGAAAACTGTCTCGCCAGACCGCCGAAATTAGCCCCCTGTTCAAGGGCCCGGATCACCTCGCGGGCATTCTGGTAAACTTTGGTTTCGTCCTGCGGATTATCGACAGGCAGGAAAATTTCCTGAACATTGTTACGCGGCTTGCCCTGGTTGCTGCGAATACGTTCGAGGTTGTCATCAATTTCTGTATCGGAAATCTCGATTTCGCGACGCATGGAACCCAAAAGTTTCTGCCATGCAATTTGGGGACGGATCTGGTTTCTTATGGTTTCTGGTGCGATACCATTCTGAGCCAGAAACTGGTCAAGCCCACCCGTTGGCAATCCTGAATTTTGCTCGATCAGGGTTTTGGCGCGATCAATATCTGCGTCCGTCACCTCAAAGCCGCGACGTTCAGATTCCTGCAGTTGCAGCTTTTCATTAATCAACTGCTGTAAAATCTGTGGTGCCATCTCCTGGCTTCGTTGCGGGCTCATCGGAATATTGGAAGAGGCAGCGACAAGCTTGATACGTTCTACCAGATCGACCACCGAAATCGGGGCATCATTGACGACAGCTGCGACGCCGATCGTGCTTTGAGCTCTTGCTGTCGATATCGAAACAGCAGCAAAAAGCATGACAGCAATTGCTGCGACGAGATGAGAAAGTCTGGTGCTATGCAAAGTTATACTGCCTTATAATCCGGCTGCTGACGCAAATTCGCCAAGTGTTTTGAATACAAGTCGGAAAAGAATCTCATCCGACTGACCAAGGTCCTGATCTTCGTAGAATGTTCTTCTGACCCGTCCGTCAAATACGAAGCATTCGTCTTCGTAAACAAAGCCGAAACCGTATTCAAGAGGGTCGTTCTGATCAAGATCATAGCGACTATATGCCATCCCCGACCAGAATTCGCTGAACTGGCGCTCCGCGCGGAAGTAAATTTCTTCGCGTTGTCCTAACTCGTTGCTGCCAGCGTCTTCAGCAAAGTGAACGTAATCCAGATTAAGGCGTAACGTTTCCTTTTCACCCAAACCTGCTGATACCTGATTTCGGCGTGTCGAGAAATCTTCATTATCAAGCCGGAAGCGATAGGTCAGGTCGACATATTTGTTTGGAGAGACGGTTACTCTGCCGACATAATCCGACAGATGATCTTCGAGGCCTGAGCCTTCTTCAAAGGTATCGCCCTTGTTGGCGCGATAGCTTTGACCGAACATGGCACTGGTATATCCTCCTTCCTCGCCGTAGACCCCCCATTCAAGGCCGTAGCTGGTTCTAAAACCGTCTTCTGCACGGTCGATACCGCTATATCTGTCATGTGAGAAAATATTGATGTCATCAAACTCGAATGACTGGGAGTCTTCATTCGGAATCTCGTTCGGGTTTCCGCCGTTTGGCGACCATGCGGCCATGACAATCGGTTTGACGATATGATGGTAGCTGCCCTGATTGTTCACAAATGGCATATTCCAGTCTACGGCTGCCAATGGAAGAATTCGGCCTGCATATCCGTCGTAATCCTGTTGACCGTCTCTTGATACATCCGAAACCAGGTAATTGTCGGTGCGAATGGACATCGAGAGCTTTGTTACGTCCCCAAGTGATCCGATATAGGGCAGTGCCCAGCCTGCTTTGGCGGAAAGGCGATGAGAGTCCGCCCCTTCTTCCCGGGTGAGTGACAAGGCATCCAAATCAAGGGTGGTGTAACTGCCATATTTCGCCGGAGCCGTTTGACCGTGGAATTGTGCGTGTGGCAAAATGATGGGTGTCGTATCCCGATCATCTTCGGCTTTTAGCCCTTGGAAATAATAGCCGTCGACACGGCTATAACTGGCCCCTCTGAAACCCTCGGTGAACAGGTTGGAGGTCAAAACAGATGGTGAGCCAAAACCATATCGGCTCATATAGGTCTTTTCAGAAGCCTGTTCTGCATCAAATCCCCACCGCCATGTTTTATCGATGTCAAAGCGGCCTTTTGCATCAATGTGCCCCTGAAAGTCGTCCGTATCGTCACTGGTAACACTACTGACAACTTCCATTTCACCGCTGTCAAAGCGTTGGCGATACTCACTGGCGAGAACCGGGCCTTCGTCCGTTGTGTAGATAGGACGAAGGGTCAGATCCTTGCTTTGATCAATAGCCCAATAATAGGGCAATTCGAAGAACGATCCGACATAACTCGTGCTACCAAAAGATGGTGCCAAAAGACCTGATTGACGTTTAACTGTTGGATCAGGATGCTGGAAATACGGCGAATAAAGAACCGGAATTCCTGCAAATTCCAGTCGGGCATCTTCGTATTCCACGGTTTTTTCTTTGGCATCGTGAAGAACACGGGCTGCTTTGATGCGCCAAAGCGGTGGTGTTTCCGGATCGTCTTCGCAAACCTTGCAAGGAGAGTAAACCGCCTTGGCAATTTCGGTAAAATTCCCGCCGCTTCTGCGCGCGCCGGTACCGGCAATTCGAGTGTTTTCATCAAGAAGAACATAAATGTCTTCAACAATGCCTTCCTTGAAATCACCCGAGAGTTCGACATGACTTGCAAACGTCACTTCACCGGTTGGTTCGGTAATACTGACATTGCCAGACGCCGTCAGCACGTCCTGTGATCTGTCATAGCTGACTGTATCTGCCAGCAAAATACGACCATCCCGCGAGATTTCGACATTGCCGCGCGCTGTTACCGTTTGAAGTTCCCGGTTATAGTCAACTTCATCCGCACTGAAAAGAATCTTGGACTGTTCGTCGTTTGCAGTGGTCACTTCATCGGACTGCTGTGCCTTGGCGGCAATCGAATATGTTCCGGCCAAAGCAAATGCACAGCCCAGGATGGTCCCCGTTGCCAGTCTTTTTATCATTCCCCCTGTATGAGCCATTCAGCTAGCCGTCCTCCAGATGAAGCAAGGTGGAAACTCCCAATAGCAAAGATATACCTGCAGGTGCCCAAGCCGACAAGACGGGCGGGATTCCACCTGAAACGCCAAGTGCTGAAATGACATCGGTACAAAAATAAAGAATGAAACCGGTCGCAACACCCCCACCGATAACAAGAGATGCGCGGCGACGTCGAGAAAATTTAAGACAGAATGCAGCGGCAATCAGAACCATTGCGCAAAGCAGCAATGGACGCGACAGCAAACTGTGAAAATGGATGCGATGGCGAGTTGCGTTGAAGCCGGCGCGTTCCAAAAGGTTGATAAACGGCTTCAGGTCCCAGAACGACATCGTTTCGGGAGATGCAAAACTGTCCTGGATTTTTCGTGCGGTCAGATTTGTGGGCAACATCAATTCGGATGAAAACTCACTAGTCTGTCCCGGATGGAAGGTCCATGCGTCATAGAAACGCCATGTGCCGGGCTCGAGAACTGCACGCTGCGCATCAATTCTGGTTGTGAAATCATCCGCATTCTGAAAACGGAAAACGGTGACGTTCCGCAAGTCAACTCTATCTGTTGCCTGCCCACGAACTTCGCGGGCATATATTACGGCCTGTCCATCCTGCGTGCCCTGACGCAGCCATAATCCGTTTGACGAGAGATTCATGACACTGCTGTTGCCCTGAAGATATCGGGCCTCGAGCGTTTCGTATCTTTGTAGCAAAATTGAAGATAGCGGATTAAGCGCCATAACCTGAATGGAGCCTAGTAAAATCGCGCACATGATTGGCGGAAGTAGGAATTGCCAGGCAGAAACACCTGCTGCACGTGTGACGACAAGCTCCTGATTGCCAGTAAGCTTCCAGAACGAAAACATCGATCCGAACAAGACAGCAAACGGCAGGACCTTCTCTGTCATGAATGGAATTCGACTGGTTGCCATTTGAAACACGATACCAACCGTCGCATCTGGGCGTCCACCGGCGCGACGCAGCAACTCGATTGTATCGCCGATCAGGATCAATCCGATCAAAAGGGCGAGAATTCCCAGAATCGATATCAGAACATGTTTGCCGAAATACCAGGTTAGGGTCGGTGAGATTCTCATGCTGGAACCTCGTCCCGGCTTCCAGCCTTCGCACGGATTTGCGGTCCGCGGAATGTCCAGTAGAGGCCCCCTGCGATTGGAAGAAGCGCATTCAAATACATAAGGGGGACAAGGTCGGGATTCTTTGCAGCAAGGTTCTTCATTGCAATGCTGATCACCTGGAAGACGATCATAATTGCAATCGCAAATAAAAGGCGCCCGGTCTGCCCCCTGCGAGAGAAGCTGCTTGAAACCAGAACTGCCAGTGCAATGCTTGCAAAGCCGATGGAGTATAGCGGTGAAAGTAGCCGATCATGTCCTTCAGCGCGAAATGAGCCAATGTCATTCGGCAAAACATCAGGCGGCATGGTTGTTAGAAGATTGGATACGCTTCGTTCACGCGCTTCTCTGTAACGAAGGGCCGGATCTTCTGCATTATGCGCAATATCGACAGCATAGCGGTCAAAATAGAGGATCGACATCGTGCCGTCCTTCGTGTTGACTTCCTGGCGGTTTCCATCAAGCAATACGATCCGCGGACCATTTTCCGTGCGAACGAGCGCACCATTTTTGGCCATCATTGTGGCCTGTTTGTTTGGATCTCTGGCATCATGGACAAGAATGCCAAGTAGCTCGTTATCCTGCCCGACTTCCCGGATATAGACTGTCAGACCGTCAAGGTCGGTAAAGCTGCCTTCCTGCAGCAAAACGGATGAGAAATCGTTGCGGATTGAGAACTGCAGTTCTTTGAATTGCTGGTAGCTGTAAGGCAGATAAAACAGCGTCAGGAAATAACCGAAAGCGGCGGTCAGCAATGCTAGTATGAGTGTCGGTTTTGCAAGAGCCCACTGGCTTAACCCGGCGGATCGCATAACGATCAACTCGCGGTCCTGAATAAGTTTGTTATATGTGAAAACTACAACGAAAAAGAGCGAGATCGGTAAAATAATCGCCAAAAAGCTTGGAAGCAGCAGAGATGTTAGCTGCAAAAATACCGATACCGAAAGGCCGCGGTTCACAATCATTTCAATGAAACGCAGGCTTTGCGACAGCCAAATGACACATAGCAAGCCAAGTGTCACAAACACCATCATGATGAACTGCTGTTTCAGTATATATCGGGTTAAACGATTCATTGGCCGGATTATAGAGAAGCGTTCAAAAACCGAAACAGGAAATTAGGGGTAAATCCCGGCAATTACACTGTTACGCGACGGGGCTGGCTGATTGCAGTGGAGTATGCTGCAAACGATTGCCGTTAAAGGCGAAAGTAACCTCTTCTGGAGAATCTGTTCCGGAAGAGGTTGGGTGGATTTCAACGGCAACGCTGTGTCAGAATAATGGCGCGGTTTCATGCAGCAATTCGTGTCGTGTATTGGCGATCTGCTGTGCCATGAAATCGGATTCGGGAACGATTTGCGCCAAAAAGAAGTTACAGCTTAGGCCCTTTGCTTTGGCAAAGCCCTCTTCAATGTCGCTATCGGTCAGTTTTTCCAAAGAGCGGAACATTAACCAACCTGCCACACAAATCGAAGTCTGCCGGAGGTAGGGGGAGGCGATAGCCTGAGCGAGGCCAGATGAGTTTTTGCACCTGGAGAGGATATCTTCTGTGGTTTGTTCCAGTTGATCGATGGCATGGCCGAACATCCGCGCCGCTTTAGACAAATTGTCATCAAGATGCGGCTTGGATACAGACATACGCATTTCGGTAATCAGTGACCGCATCGCGGCTCCGTTATCACGAAGGAGCTTCCGGCCGATCAGATCCAGTGCCTGAATGCCATTTGTGCCTTCGTAAATTGGGGCAATTCTCGCGTCACGCAGATGCTGGGCTGCGCCTGTTTCCTCGATAAAGCCCATACCGCCATGAACCTGAATGCCAAGGGATGCGTTTTCCACGCCCAGATCCGTTGACCATCCCTTGACCATTGGGATCAGAAGGTTTGCGCGCGTTTGCGCCTTCGTGCGTTCATTTTCGTCTTCATGATGATGAGCAATATCAAGTTGCGCCGCGGCATAAAGTGAAAGCGCGCGGGCGGCTTCGGCGGTTGAGCGCATTCGGATCAGCATGCGCTGGACGTCGCCGTGATGAATGATGCTTTCATCCTGCCCGGTCGTCGGAGATTTCCCCTGTTTGCGATCGCGTGCGTAGGATACAGCTTGCTGATAGGCGCGTTCTGAAATCGCGACGCCCTGTTGCCCGACGGCAAGACGGGCGTTGTTCATCATTGTGAACATGCAAGCCAAACCGTGGCCTTTTTGTCCGACCAGATAACCCTTGGCACCCCCGTTGTCTCCAAAGGAAAGAACAGCGGTCGGGCTTCCATGGATACCAAGCTTATGTTCGAGTGATACACATTTCACATCGTTACGCTCACCTGGTGTGCCATCGGCGTTCACAACGAACTTCGGCACAATGAATAGCGATATACCTTTGACCCCGTCTGGCGCGTCCGGTGTCCGGGCAAGCACAAGATGAACTATGTTGCTTGTCATCTCGTGATCGCCATAGGTGATAAAAATCTTTTGTCCGGTAATCCGGTACGAACCGTCATCTTCTGGCTCGGCCGTGCTGCGAACCTTTGAAAGGTCGGAACCGGCCTGCGGTTCGGTAAGGTTCATAGTGCCGGTCCATTCGCCACTTATCATGCGTGACAGATAAATTGCGCGTTGCTCGTCCGATCCATGTGCGGTCAGAAGTTCAATGGCGCCGGCGGTAAGCATGGGGCACAGGGCAAAGGCCATATTCGCCGAATGCCAAAGCTCTCCTACGGCGGCACCTAAAAGCAACGGCAACCCCATGCCGCCCTCGGTCTGCGGGGCGCTTATGCCCTGCCAGCCGCCTTCACAGAATTTATCATAGGCATCCTTCCAGCCGGTCGGAGTTCTAACATGGCCATCAGTTTGAAGAACCGAACCTTCCTGATCCCCAATGCGGTTTAAGGGCGCCAGTACGCCAGAAGCCAGTTTCCCTGCTTCTTCAAGAATGGCATCGACAAGGTCCGGACTGGTTTCTGCGAAGGCCGGGATATCCGAAACGGTTTGCAAACCGATCACATTGTGGATCAGGAACCGCAGATCATGGAGTGGTGGCGTATAGTCGCTCATGGAAAAAGACGTCTCCCTGAATTGTGAGGCGCCCGCTCGGTATCGCCCTCGTTTCGGGGCTTTGTTGCTATATAGCATAATCACAAGGCGGGAGAAGATCGAGTCTGTTTCCTTCTGAAAGTACCAAATTACTCTAAGCTATTAGTTGGATGTTCTTCTGGAAAACCAGTGAGTGTTGCGCCGCACTCCTGGCGGTAATATATAATGGTTCCGATATAAATCAGGTGTGAAAACCGTTGCAGGGTCGCCATTCGGGCTTTGGCAAGCTAGACTGCCCTTCCGGTGATCGGGACACGATCTGAAGAACAAGAAAACACAGGAGTATGGCGGTGCTGCGCAAAGGAATATTACCAATTTTGCTTGCGGTGGTGATTTCATTTGCCGGAACGAGGTTGGTGGCGTGTGCTGGTCCGGTTTGGCCAAGCGATGATGAACAGCAGTTTCTGGATGCCTACCGCGACTATGTTGGCGAAAGTGCGACCAGCGACCAATATGATCGCGCCGATAAACTGTTCGTCGAAGCGGTTCAGGTTCTTTCCGATACCTATGTGGAAAATATTGATCGCCCGGCGTTTGTCGAGCGCGCGATTGCCAGTTTGCCAAATCTTGAAACTGATGATCACACGCCAGGCGGCATCGTTGGTGCTGTACTCGACGAAAGCCTGCACGACCTGGACCCGCATAGCGCATATATGACCGACGATATGTTCCGCCGTTTGCAGGAAAGTACTGAGGGAAGTTTTGCCGGTGTTGGCATCGTGATTTCGCAGGATGAGGACAAGCTGATCCGTATCGTGTCACCGATTGACGATACACCTGCCGCACGGGCTGGCCTGCAACCCAATGACCGGATCACGCATATTGATGGTCATGAAATGAAGGGCGAGCCCATTGCCGAGGCTGTCCGTCTTATGCGCGGTCGCATCGGAGACCCGGTGACACTGTCGATACAGCGCAAGAAGGAAAACTTTGACGTCACCGTGAAACGTGCACGGATCGAGGTGCCGTCGGTTACCGCATCAATCATCGATAACGATTTGGCCTACATCCGTGTGTCGCGTTTTGATGCCAGCACATTGGATCAGACACGCGAATATCTTGAAATGCTGGAAAACAGGATTGGCTCACCGCGGGGCGTAATCGTTGATTTGCGACGCAACCCGGGTGGATTGCTTGATAGTGCCGCCGATATTGCCGATCAATTCCTGAGCAAAGGGCTGATTGTTGCGACCGAAGGGCGGGGCGAACGTAAATTGCGCAGCTATGAAGCAGACAGCAGCGATTATTTTGACGGTGCGCCCATGGCTATTCTGCTTGACCGTGGATCGGCGTCTGGCGCCGAATTGATGGCGGCCGCCCTGCGTGAAAACGGGCGAGGTGTCATCATCGGCGAACAGTCGTTTGGTAAAGGTTCAATGCAACGCATCATGCCGTTGACTTCTGGCGGTGGTCTTAAAATCACGACTGGCTATTACACGACGCCGGAAAACCACATCGTGCAGGGCAATGGTGTTGTCCCGGATATCGAAGTCAAACTTCCTGATGCCGAAGAGTTCGAGCGGGAGGTTGATCTTGAGCACGCCTTGCCGCCGCGTCGCCGCGATCCGCGCAAGGTTCTTGCATCAATGGATGCAGCAAGTTGCGAACGCGATATAGAGGTTACCCGTATCGGCAAATCTGCAACAAATGATAACCCGTTGGACGCCGAAGGCGATGGCGAGGCCAAAGCCAAGGAATTGCAGCGTGATACTGTTCTTGAATGCGCCGTGGGCTATTTCAGTGACGGTAAGCTTGCTGTGTATAGGGATCAGGTGGAGCCACTTTTGCGCGCGGGGCTCTAATTGCGATAAATTGTCAAAAAACGCGGCCCTGCAAAAGGCCGCGTTTTTTGTGTGTTTTGAAAGGTCTGCGGTGCTGCTTATCCACGCGCCAGAAGATCAATCAGGCTGGATGTATCCCAACGGTTTCCTCCACGCTCCTGAACCTGCGCATAGAATTGATCAACAAGCGCGGTTACCGGCAGGCGCGCGCCATTGCGCTTCGATTCTTCAAGGCAGATCCCAAGATCTTTACGCATCCAGTCAACGGCAAAGCCAAAGTCAAACTTGTCTTCGACCATTGTCTTGCCTCGGTTTTCCATCTGCCAGCTGCCAGCGGCACCTTTCGAAATCACATCAAGAACCTTTTCCATATCAAGGCCAGCCTTGCGACCGAAATTCACACCTTCGGAAAGACCCTGAACAAGGCCTGCGATGCAAATCTGATTCACCATCTTGGTCAGTTGGCCCGATCCGCTTTCACCCATCAGCTTGCAGGAGCGGGCAAACGCGTCAATAACCGGTGCCGCGCGGTCAAATGCCGCCTGATCACCGCCGCACATGACGGTAAGAATGCCGTTTTCAGCACCCGCCTGTCCGCCCGATACGGGGGCATCGATAAAGGAAACACCGGCATCTTTGGCGGCCGCATATAGTTCGCGGGCGACATCGGCTGATGCTGTTGTGTTGTCAATCATCACAGCATTTTTTGCCGCCCCGGCGAGAGCACCGGTCTCGCCGAGGACGACGCTTCGCAGATCGTCGTCATTGCCAACGCAAATAAAAACAAATTCTGCCCCGTTGGCGGCTTCGGCCGGGGTAGGGGCGGATTTTCCGCCATATTCGCCCGCCCATTTATCTGCTTTTGCGGCGGTGCGGTTGAAAACAGTAACGTCGTGCCCTGCCTTTTGCAGGTGGCCGGCCATGGGATAGCCCATGACGCCCAGCCCGATAAATGCACATTTTGCCATTTCGTGCCTCCCGTGAATTGGTCGTACCAGTAAAGGAGGCAGCCTTCCGAATGTCAATGCAAGGGAATGTCACGGAGACAATGTTTCCACGATCCGGAATACATATCGGTCATATCTCAGTCGTCGAGTGCCAGTTCCTCGCTTACGGTGTGGATGATCCGGCGATCATAGGTCAGAAGTTCTGATCGTTTCCCCGGATATTCGAACTGGGACAGGTAATACCGGATGGCATTGACGCGCGCACGTTTCTTGTCATCGGATTTGACAATGATCCAAGGACTGTCGGTGGTCGAGGTATGGAAAAACATCTCGGTCTTTGCTTCGGTGTAGGCATCCCAAAGATTTTGCGATGCCAGATCAACCGGGCTTAGTTTCCATTGTTTAAGCGGGTCTTGTTTGCGCTGATCAAACCGGCGCGCCTGTTCTTTTTTACTGACCGAAAAATAGAACTTGGTCATGTGAATGTCGGAACGGATCAGCATGCGCTCGAGCGCCGGGACAGATTGCAGGAATTCGCTGACTTCGAACATGTTGCAGAATCCCATGACACGTTCAACCATCGCCCGGTTATACCAGGACCGGTCAAACAGGACGATTTCGCCGCCAGATGGCAGATGTTCAACGTAGCGCTGGAAATACCATTGAGTCAGCTCCCGGTCATTCGGTTTCCCGAGCGCAACCACACGTGCGCCACGCGGGTTCAGATGTTCTGTGAAGCGTTTTATCGTGCCACCTTTTCCAGCGGCATCGCGGCCTTCGAAAATCACCAGTGATTTGATGTTCTCAGCCTTAACCCAGTTTTGCAGCTTGAGAAGTTCGATATGCAATGGCGCAATGAGTTCAAGATACTGTTTGCCATGCATCTTTTTCACGCGTGCTTTGGGATCGGCGTCGATGTCAGGCGGGACATAGTCTCCGGGGGTGTCTGATTCCGGGGAAATGCTTTTCTTTGACGGGCGATCATCAAGGCGATCCATCGTCATGCTTTCAGCATCAAGTAAAAAACGATCACGGGCTTCGCTATCAAGGCTGGAAAGATCGGGATGCTGTTTCGAAGCCCTGCGGCTGCGCGCCGTATTTTTCACCGCCTTGCGGATCGAATTGTCACCGCTTTCCGTCTTTTTCGTCGGGTTGTCTTTCTGTTTCGCCGCCATACTGTAGATGCCCTGCAACTTTAATGGGAAATTACAGTGACATAAATGCGTCATGATCGAAAGGGGGCGCAAGGAGGTAGATCAAATCCGGTTCACGGATAGGATTTCGATCATGGCGCAGGTGGGGCGATGTCAAAGCGGATAGGATTTCCGGTATTCGGCCTCGGCATCACTTCGCGACAGACCGATATCAGAAAGCTGGGCGTCACTTAGCCGCATGAGAGCGCGACGCTGTGCGCGTTTGGCAAGCGTATCCGCGATTGTGCTGAATACTGTGTTGATAACGTTTTGCAGCGATGTGGTTGGCGGGTTTGTGGCTCTGGTGTTGGTGTGGCCAGAAGGCGTCTGGCAATATGCATGTGCCATAATCGTTCTCCTGAATTGAGTTCTTCTAATGGAGTTTACGTTTGTTGAAGCCATACTCCTCTTAAATCAGGTAGGTGACAAACGAGTATTTCTCGGGTTATGTATTAGATTATCTAATGATTGTGGATTTGAGGCGAACATGCGCTTACCCCCATTGCAGTCTTTGCGTGCCTTCGATGCCGCTGCGCGACATTTGAATTTTACCCGCGCCGCCGAGGAACTTTTCGTTACCCAAGGGGCGATCAGTCAGCAGATCCGTCAGCTCGAAGAATATCTTGGATTTCGTTTGTTTTTCCGTTTGCCAAGGCGGTTGCAACTGACCGAGGAGGGGGATCGTCTGGCGAGGGCAACGTTTGAAGGCTTTTCACGCATCGCAGGCGAAATCGACAGCCTTCGCGCTGTGGAAGAAGCCGGTGTTGTCACCGTCAGCGTATTGCAATCTTTCGCTGTCAAATGGCTGGTGCCGCGGCTTGGGCATTTTCGTGAAGCACATCCTGATATTGATGTTCGAATCCACGCTGATGATCGATTGGTTGATTTCCGCAATGAAGGTATTGATCTTGCTGTTCGTTTCGGCCGAGGCCGGTATCCCAACCTTTATACCGAACTGCTGATGCGTGATGAAGTTTTCCCGGTTTGCAGCCCGGATTATCTGGCATCAAGTCCGCCGCTGAACCGGCCTGCGGATATTGCCGGTCATCAGCTACTGCATGACGCCACATCGCATATTGAGCAACCGCGCGCTGCGGATTGGCAATTCTGGCTGGAAGGTGTCGGGGTTAAGGGAATTGATTTGCGACGCGGGCTTCGTTTCAATTCTGGCGACATGGTCATTCAGGCAGCCCTGATGGGGCACGGGGTTGGCATGGCGCGAACCAGTCTTGCCGCGCAGGACCTGAAAGCCGGTTTGCTTGTTCGCCCATTTCCGCAAACCGTTGCGTCAAGTTGCGCCTATTATCTGACCTGTCCCGAGGAAAACCTGAACCGGCCGCGTGTACAATCCTTTATTCGCTGGCTGAAGGACGAAGTTGCCGCAACCCTCAAGGATATCGAGGAAAACCAGCCGGCCTTGACTGTCATCACCCCCGATCCGGGAAAATCGTAATCCGGCTCAGAGAAGGCCGAGCTCGCGCAATTCATCTGCCATGTCTTCGGGAAGTGCTTCTGCGCCACCGGCCTGCTTTTCATCTGGCGGACATTTGTCTTCTGAAAGGTAACGCCACCCCTGAAAGGCGCGGTGCGGCCATGTGCGCGTTTCGAAAAGTTCCGGGTCCAGGACGATGCGGCAATGCTTGATGCGCTCATCGTCAATGAATTCTTCCAGATCGACAATGCGCTGACGTGCGCGAATTGCCCCCTTGATCACCCAATAGATCGATCCGCCGGCCAGTATTTCCGCTTTGCGTTTCGGAGTCATTCGGGTGGTATGATAAATTCGTCCATGAAGGTTCCCGAAATAGGCCTGCCATTGGCGCAGGGTTTCGGGGCTTTCCGTACCAACACTTAGTTTGATCAGATGGAGGGGCATGGTTTGGTCATGTTCTTTCAGGCGAGATAGGATGTTATCTGACCTAGAAGTCATGGGGAATTTGGTCAAGTGCTGAGTATTAATAACATTAATAATTTGTATTTATATGTATTTCACAAAAAAACTTGACCAATAGTCGGCAATCATCCAAATTCTGGCGCAGAAAATGTCCATAGACAGGACATCACCAGAGAGATTTACAGGCTGAGAGAACCGAATGTCCCTGCAAGTTGTCACGGCAAACCGTCTTGGTGACGGGTTGGTGGTTTTCCTGACCGCGGAAGGCGGTTGGAGTGAAGACATCGATCAGTCTCGCGTTGCCGACGGAAAAGAGGCGGGTGACGCCCTGCTGGCAGAGGCCAGTGCACCTGAGCTCGATACTGTCATTGTCGGACCTTATCTGATCGAGGTGGAGCAACAGGACGGTGGACTGGTTCCGACAAAATACCGTGAAGTTCTGCGCACCAAGGGTCCCAGTGTGCGGCAGGATCTCGGCTATCAGGCCGGGTAAGGAGAGGATACGTCATGTATCGCTATGATGATTTTGACCGCCAGCTGGTGCTGGAACGTACCGAGCAGTTCCGTGAACAGGTAAAACGTCGTCTTTCGGGCGATATTACCGAAGACCAGTTCCGCCCACTGCGCCTGATGAACGGTGTTTACCTTCAACTGCATGCCTATATGCTGCGCGTTGCTGTTCCCTATGGAACATTGCGCGCGGATCAATTGCGCCAGCTTGGTTATATCGCGCGTCGTTATGACAAGGGATACGGGCATTTCACGACCCGGCAGAATATCCAGTATAACTGGCCGAAGCTTGATGAAATTCCCGATGCATTGCTTGATCTTGCCAAGGTCGAAATGCATGCGATCCAGACATCGGGCAACTGCATCCGCAACACGACAACCGACCAGTACGCAGGGGCTGCCGCCGACGAGATCGAAGATCCGCGGCCCTATTGCGAACTGATCCGCCAGTGGTCAACGTTCCATCCGGAATTCACCTATCTGCCGCGCAAATTCAAAATCGCGGTGACCGGGTCGCCAAATGACCGTGCCGCAGTAAAGGTTCATGATATCGGACTTCGCATGCATCAGAATGATGCGGGCGAGGTCGGGTTCGAGGTCATCGTGGGCGGTGGTCTTGGTCGCACGCCATTCGTTGGTAAAACCGTGCGTGACTTTATCGGCAAGAACGATCTGTTTTCGTATCTTGAGGCGATCCTGCGGGTTTATAACCGCTTTGGCCGTCGTGACAATAAGTATAAGGCACGCATCAAAATCCTCGTCCATGAAATCGGGGTCGAGGAAATGCAGCGTCTGGTCGAAGAAGAATGGGCACAGATCAAGGACGGATCGCTGCGCGTTGATGATGCCGAAATTGCGCATTACATCGAACAGTTTGCACCGCCGGCATTTGAAACACTTTCCGACGATGATGCCGAATTTGAACGCCGCAAGGCCGGAAACCGGGAATTCTCCAACTGGGTGCGTTCGAACGTGATCGCGCATAAGCAACCTGGTTATGCGATTGCCAACGTATCGCTGAAGCCGATTGGTGGTATTCCGGGCGATGCAACCGATACCCAGATGGAACTGGTTGCCGATCTGTCGGAGCAGTACAGTTTTGGTGATGTCCGTGTAACCCACGAACAGAATCTGGTTTTGCCGCACGTGAAAAAAGCCGATTTGTTCTCGCTTTGGGCGGAGCTGAAAAACGCCAATCTGGCAACGGCAAATCTTGGCTATGTTACCGACATCATTTCCTGCCCGGGGCTGGATTATTGTGCGCTGGCAACGGCGCGTTCGATCCCGCTGTCTCAGCGCATTTCGGAACGTTTTTCCGATCTGGATCGCCAGCATGATATCGGCGAACTCAAGATCAAGATTTCCGGTTGCATCAATGCCTGCGGGCATCACCATGTTGGTCATATCGGTATTCTGGGCCTCGATAAACGTGGCAAGGAATTCTATCAGATCACCCTTGGCGGCGACGCCAGTGAGAATGCCGAAATCGGCAAAATCGCCGGTGCCGGTTTCTCCGAGGCCGAAGTCGTTGATGCCATTGAAAGTCTGGTAACCAAATATCTTGGCATTCGCGAAACCGGCGAACGTTTTATCGATACCTATCGCCGTGTCGGCATGGACCCGTTCAAGGAGGTGCTTTATGGCGATCGTTAAGAATGACAGTGTGATTGAGCAGGAATGGATCACGCTTGACGCCGAAGCCGACCTTCCGCCGGGCGAGGAAAACATTATCGTGCCGCTCGCGCGTTTTAAGGAAGAACGCGAAACGCTGATCGGCCGCAATGGTGGTCTTGGCGTGCAGCTTAACCCCGGCGATGCGCCGGAAGATCTGGCAAACGATCTGGATCGTCTTTCGATCATCACCGTCAATTTCCCGGCCTATACCGACGGGCGTGGATATTCCTATGCGCGTGTTCTGCGCGAACGTCTTGGTTTCAAGGGTGAACTTCGTGCAATTGGTGACGTGTTGCGCGACCAGATTCTTTACATGCATCGCTGCGGATTTGATGCATATGAGTTGAAAAATGACGACGATGTATCGCTGACAAAAGTGCGCGCCGCATTAAAGGAAATGACGGTTTATTATCAACCGACAGGGGATGGGCGGGTTACGGCTGCATCGCTTCGTGAACGGCGTCGGGCGGCTCTTAAATCGGCGTCCTGATTCCATCTGGTTTGATCAAGCTAGGCTTTAAATAGCATTCCCGTTAAGGCGCCCGTTGCGGGCGTCTTTTCTTTTGCCCTTATAATGCCGGTATTTTCTGTCAGTGATGGCGGTACCCCAGTTGTAATTTCTGGGTAGGGAATTGATATCGGCGGCTCAATGATTATTCTTTTGTATATAAAAAACTGTCCAGAGTTCACCTTTAGAGTGGTGTTGTGATCGGTTTCAAGCTATACACTTATTAGCTGTTTAAGTGCCTTTGCGTGGCAACCATTGTAAAATGCTTGGTTGTCCTTCGGGCTAAAAAGGAGAGCCCGAAAACATCAGTCCCAACAACAGGATGCACTCCTGCCAAGCGGATTGGGGAATTCACGCATCTCCTGACAGTTGGCATCGGTAACGGCCGATGCAAGGAAGCAGGTTCGCATTTCTGGGTTCAACAGGAAAAGGCAACCAATGTCGATTGAGCAAAGCCTGGCAGGGATTGGTGATAGCTGCGTGATTACGCGGGATTTTATGCGTTACGATCACGGCTATCAGGACAAGGCGCTCAAATATATCGATTATCTGGGGGCTCTATCGCTGGCGTTGCGTAAATTTTCCGAATATAGCCGGACAATGCTGGCGTCCCAGCAATTGTATATCTACGCCAAATGGCTGGCGCGATACACGGCATACTGGCCGGAACTTGACCAACTTGTCGACAGACTGGAAAACAGCTTTGACGATGTTGACCAAAGCTATGTCGCAACTCAGTCTTCGGTTGATGGTTCGTGGGGGTGGCAATATAACGAATTCCACCACAAATTTGATGCAACCATCGTGCGTTTGCATGAATTGTCCACTGAAGGCCGGGCGCCGCGTTATCCGCTGCATTTCCTAGAACCGATTGCAACGGCTCCGGCAATGCGAAACTATCTGGAAAAGCTTCTTGTTTCCGATATTGCCACCACCGGGCGCAATCAGCGCGATGAATTCGGCAGTGTGATCTGCTGTCTGGCGCAGCTTTGTTTCAAGCCGTCCTTGCGACGCTATGCGCAGAAATATGTGCGCGGCATCGATCTTGATCAAAGCTATGTTGATGCCTTCCGCGAATTCCTTGATGAAATCCAGAACCCCGAAACCGGTTACTGGGGCCCTTGGTACATTTCGGATGGCAAAACCCATCGTTATGATGATCTCAGCTATACTTTTCATATCGTGTCATATCGCAAGGGGCGCGTCGGACATTGGTCCGATATCATCCGCACCACTCTTGAAAGCCGCCAGATGGAATATCCGCAAGGATGGCTCAGCCGCGGTGAATTTAATAATCACAACAACTATGATGTCGCGAAAATCTTTCGCTATGGGTGGCCGCATATGCAGTCGGCAGAACGGGCCTTGGCGCGCGAGCAGATTGCCGCCATGCTTGATTGGTGTGTTGGGCATTCCCTTAAGCGCGATGGCAGCTTCGCCCATGACAGTCGTTTCTATAACTCGCTTGAGTCCTGTTATTATTTTGGTGTCTCGTTTCTGGACGAAGTTGGATATTTCCAGCCTTCTAAACGTTTCTGGACCCAGCAGAAATTTCCTTATGCGCCGGTTTTGCAGTCTCGCATCGGGCGCAAGCTGGACGAGTTCGATGCCGAAAATCCCAGCGTGATTGCCGCCAAATGGAAAATCGGCCCGGATGCCGCCAGAATATCGGCATCGTCAGTGAACCGCGAAGGACTTTCACGCATGCCGCTGCTTTCCGGGGATGATTGTGCAACCACCGAAGAACGCGAATTTGAATTTATCCTGCGGCCAAATAATGATGGCTGAACGCGCTTCTCAGCTCTGCATAGTGTGAAACTCGATGGCTATGCAGTCGCAATATTTTGTCTCGGGTTCAATCCTGCGTCACATCTTTTCAATGTCGCATACCAGCATGCTTGCGCTGGTGGCGATGGTTCTGGTTGATGCGCTTGATCTGTTTTTCCTGAGCCTTCTGAGGGATGTGGAAATCATTGCTGGTCTTGGCTTTGCCTGGCCGATTATCTTTTTCACACTTGCCGTGTCGCTTGGCATATCGACCGCAATGACAGCACTTGTTTCCCGTGCCGAGGGGCTAGGTGATCGGGACAGGGCAAAAGTCTATGCCACACATGTTCTGGTATTCGGTCTTGTGCTATCGGGCGTGATGACGGTCGTCTTGTGGCTGTCGGCACCTTGGATGCTTGATATGTTCGGGGCGACTGGCAAGGCCCGTGATATCGGCATCACTTATGTACAGATCGTGATCCTGTGCTTGCCGGTTCTGGTGCTTAGCATGTCATCGGGCGCGTTGTTGCGTGCCATCGGGGCAAAGCAGCGCGCCATGTGGTCGAAAATGGCCGGGGCGGCGGTCAATTCAGTCCTCGATCCGATTTTCATCTTTGGTTTTGATTGGGGTGTCGAAGGGGCGGCATGGGCAACCGTCGTGTCACGGATCGTAATCATGGCAGTTGCATTTTACGGTGTTCGAAACGTTCATCACATGCTTGGCCTGTTTGATGCGAATCTTTTCCACAAAGACATCCGCGATATTGCCCGTGTAACCGTACCAGTCGGATTGGCAAAGGTTGGCCCGCCAATTGCCAGCGCCTTTATCATGTCCAGCATGGCAAAGTATGGGCCCGATGCAGTGGCCGCCATGGCGATCATTGAACGTATCGCGCCATTCGTCTTTGTTGGCTACATGGCGTTACCGCAGGCAATCGGCCCGATCATCGGCCAGAATTTTGCTGCGGCAAAGGCCGAACGGGTGCGCAGCATCTGGCATAATGTCTGGGCACTGGTGGTGGTTTACGGGGTTATTGTCTGCGCTGCCCTGTTCTTGTTTCAAAGCCAGATTGCGGAGCTTTTCAGCGCGACCGATCAAACAACGGCGTATCTATCGATTTTTTGCAGTTTTACAGCCCCCTTTTATATGTTCCTCGGTCTGCAATTTTCATCACATACCTTTTTTAACGTTACCGGGCGCCCCAATCTCGCGATGATCTTCGATCTTGCGAAGGAACTGCTGGGGGTGATCCCGCTGGTATGGCTTGGCAGTTATTATTTGGGCGCAACCGGTGTTTTGTTCGGGCAGGCCGCCGGAATTGTTCTTTTTGGAACCATCACCGGAATCGTCAGTTACCGTCTGGCCCGCCGCATGGGGGGCATCTGATAGGGAGGGTGGCTTGCAGACAGCTTATGGTAGTTCTAAGATTTTATAACCAAAGAATATTCCGCTGACGGCGCTCAATGCCCTGAAAATGGCCCGCTAAAGTGCGGTTTTCTTTTGCTGTCTGAACACAGCTGTTCTGGTTGAATTTATTCCATACCAAACAACATAAAGGAGTGCGTCTGCATCTTTGGAGGGAAACATGTTAATTTTAAAAAGACTTAAAATAGCGCCTAAAATCTTTGGTGGCTTCGGGCTCGTTCTTTTGCTTCTGGTGTCGATATCCATACTGGGGTTCGTCACGTTAACCGGGATAGGTAGCGATTTTGATAGATACCGATCTATTGCAATACAGTCTAACGAGGCAGGCCGGGTACAGGCCAACATGCTCGAAGCCAGGGTTGGCGTTAGAGACTATCTGCTGACCGGGCGGCAAACAGCCATCAGCACTGTGCTCACGCGTCTGCAAACAGCATCTGAATTGAATGAAAAACTCGGCACGCTGGTTGATCAGGGTGCGCGAAAAGCCCTCATCGAGGAAACGAACGATGATTTGGCTGACTATCTTCAAGTCTTTCAATCAGTTGTCAAAATTCCGGCTGGTGATCCTCAAAGAGACCAGCTTGTTATTGAAGGTCTGGACCGTATCGGTCCAGAGGTTGCATCCAATCTTGAAAACCTGAAACTTGAAATCAGGCAAGAGCAGGATAAGCTCGGGCCGATGGTTACCGAGGATATCCAGAATACCATCATGCTTGTGACGTCAATTTCAGTTGCTGCGGTGGTTTGCGGTATTGGTGCTGCTTGGCTGATTGGGACGGGAATATCCAATCCTATCCGGAATATTACGGAAGCCATGACGGTTCTTGCCGCCGGCGATAAAGAAACACCAATCCCCGGGCAGGATCATAAGGATGAAATCGGCGATATGGCCAAAGCCGTGCTGGTTTTCAAAGAAAACATGATCCGGGCTGAACAGCTTGCCGCACAGGAGGCCGAGGCACAAAAGCGAAGAGAAGCCCGCGTGAAAGTCATCGAGAAGCTTACCAATGATTTCGATGCCGACATGTCTCTGGTGCTGAAAAGCGTATCATCTGCGGCAACAGAAATGCAGGCAACAGCTTCATCTATGACAGCAACGGCAGAAGAAACCAATCGTCAGTCAACTGTGGTCGCAGCGGCGGCTGAACAGGCATCCAACAATGTTCAAACCGTTGCGAGTGCATCCGAGGAATTGAGTGCTTCGATTTCGGAGATCAGTCATCAGGTCAATCAATCATCGCAAGTTGCAAACAAGGCTGTTTCCGAGGCGGAAAATACCAACGCTCAGGTACGCGGCCTTGCGGAAGCTGCCCAGAAGATTGGTGATGTGGTTGGGTTGATTAGCGATATTGCTGCGCAGACCAACCTTTTGGCATTGAATGCAACGATTGAAGCTGCGCGGGCAGGTGAGGCAGGGAAAGGTTTTGCTGTTGTTGCTGCCGAGGTCAAAAATCTCGCAAACGCGACATCAAAAGCAACCGAAGAGATTACTGCCCAGATCACAGGAATTCAGGCGGAAACAGAAGGTGCGGTGGTTGCGATTGACTCTATTGGCGGTACGATTGCTGAGATCAGCGAAATTGCGGCAACGATTGCAAGTGCTGTGGAACAGCAGGGGGCTGCCACCGAAGAAATCACCCGAAATGTTCAGCAAGCATCAGCCGGAACAAGCGAGGTAACCGAAAACATTCATGGTGTTAACGAGGCGGCGACATCAACCGGCGCCGCTGCCGAGCAAGTGTTGAATGCATCGGGTGAGCTGTCTGAGCAGGCAGAAACCTTGCGTCTGAAAGTTGAATCTTTCCTGACAGCGGTCAAGGCAGCTTAATCTTCGTTTTGTTTAAACTGCATCAACACACACGGACCATCGCCGGTTTCATATTCGGTATTACCGATGAAACCGGCGGCCTCGTAACTTTTTCGCGCCCGCACATTTTCCGGATCCGGGTCAATCGCGACCATTGGTGCGCCGCGTTCGATCAGCATTTGCGCCAATAATCGCAAAAACATTTTGCCGTGGCCGCATCCCATCATGTCGGGCACGCCAATGAAGGCATCAATGCATCGTGTGCCCTTGGGAAGGTGAGCAAAATGGGGCTGCGGCCACTGATGCGCGTCATAATGCTGGGCAAAGGCAAATGGTCGATTGCGATAGGATACAATCAGCGTTGCCATTTCCGGCAGCTCGATATCTTCGGTGATCAGTTCGATCTGCTCGTCCGGTGCACCCCACCATCGCGCCACTTCGGGTACCCGCAACCAGCGTCGTATCATGGGCAAATCGCTGGGGACGGCCCGCCGGAAACGATATGTCTCGGCGGCGGCCATGCGATCAGATCCCGACAGTGTCGCGTTTGGTGGCAAGCGCCAGATTGGCCTTTGATCCGGACTGGCGGCCGATTTTTCCGGTAATCCAGCTACCTGTTTCTGCAAGCTTTTCAAGGTCGACACCGGTTTCGATGCCAAGACCGTTCAGCATATAGACGACGTCTTCGGTCGCAACATTGCCACTGGCCCCTTTGGCATAGGGGCATCCGCCAAGACCGGCGACGGAGCTATCAATCGTGGCAACCCCCATCTGCAATACGGCCAGAAGATTTGCCAATGCCTGGCCATATGTATCATGGAAGTGGGCGGCAAGTTTTTCGATGGCAACCTGATTTGCAACGGCTTCGATCATGGCCTGTGCTTTGCCGGGTGTGCCGGTGCCGATGGTATCGCCCAGACTGATTTCATAAGCCCCCATATCAAACAGGGCTTTGGCGACGTCTGTAACCTTCTGTGGGGCAATTTCACCCTCGTAAGGGCATCCGAGAACACAGGAAACATACCCGCGCACGGCGATGTTGGCATCACGCGCTGCGGCGACCACCGGACGGAACCGATCAAGGCTCTCAGCGATGGAACAATTGATATTCTTCTGCGAAAAGCTCTCCGATGCCGCACCAAAAACTGCAACTTCGGTTGCACCTGCTTCGATGGCGGCTTCAAGCCCTTTGAGGTTGGGGGCCAGAACCGGATAGGTGACGCCCGGTTTACGCAAAATACGGGCCATGACGTCGGATGCATCGGCCATTTGTGGAACCCATTTCGGGCTGACAAAGGCGGTGGCTTCGATGACCGAAAGGCCTGCATTGCAAAGGCGATGGATCAGTTCGACCTTGATGTCGGTCGCAACCATCCCCTTTTCGTTCTGCAACCCGTCACGCGGACCGACTTCAACGATTTTGACATGCGCGGGCAAGCCCGAAAGGCGGGGCATTCTATTTTGCCTCCTCGATGGCGATCAATTCCACGCCATCATCAACCTGATCGCCAACGGCAAAGAATATCTCGCGGACCGAGCCCGAAACCGGTGCTGAAATAGTGTGTTCCATTTTCATTGCTTCCATCACCACAAGCTTATCGCCTGCGGCAACAGATTGCCCCGGTTCCGCCAGCACGGCAATGATTTTACCGGGCATCGGCGCTGTTAACCCGCCACCGGCACCTTCCTGCCCGCCTGCGGCGGCAACCGGATCAAAAATCTCCAACCGGTCAGAACGTCCTTCGCGGAAGATCGTCAGTCGATTGCCATCGCGAAGGACACTTGCGCGTTTGCGCACCTGATCAAGTGTTGCATGAATGGTCCCATCACTGCCGAATTCGGCATGGGCCGTAACCGAATTGCCGTCAGGCATATCGATGACATAACCGTGCGTGCGGTAATGCACCCTGATTTTCAGTTCTGCACCGTCATGGCGCAGGATCAGATTATGGTGGTTGTCATCATTCATCCGCCATCCCGATGTGCTGTGCCACGGGGAATAGGGGTCGCTGCTTTGCGCCGCATGGCTTTTGGCCTCGGCATCGCGACGCATCAGAATATCAAGGGTGGCAAAGGCCAATGCGTCATTATCAGGCACCGCCGGGGCAGGGATCAGATCGTCAAGATACTGGCCGATGAAACCGGTTTCGACTTCGCCGCGCTCAAAGGCCGGATGACGCGCAATATTGGCAAGAAAACCGGTATTGGTTGTTACGCCGACAATCTGTACATCGTTAAGTGCGGTTGCCATCCGGCGCAGTGCCGATATGCGATCCGTATCCCAGGTGATCAGCTTTGCGATCATCGGGTCATAATGAATTGAAACCTCGCCGCCTTCGTAAACGCCGGTATCTATCCGCACGTGATCATTGGCCGCGGGCATGCGCATATGCACAAGTGTGCCGGTGGCGGGCAGGAAATCATTATGCGGGTCTTCGGCATACAGTCGGACTTCGAAGGCATGGCCGTTAATGGTCAGTTCTTCCTGTGCCTTGGGCAGCTTTTCACCGTCAGCAACACGCAATTGCCATTCAACAAGGTCTTCGCCGGTGATCATCTCGGTCACTGGATGTTCGACCTGAAGGCGTGTGTTCATTTCCATGAAATAGAACGCACCAGACGCATCTAGCAGGAATTCGACCGTACCAGCCCCCTGATAACCAATCGCCTTTGCGGCATCAACGGCGGCCTTGCCCATCTGTGCCCGAAGATCTTCGGGCATGTTCGGGGCCGGGGCCTCTTCAATGACTTTCTGGTGGCGACGTTGCAGGGAACAGTCGCGTTCAAACAGATAAACCGCATTGCCATGACTATCGGCAAAGACCTGAATTTCAACATGGCGTGGTTTGACGATCAGCTTTTCAATCAGGCAATGATCGTCGCCAAAGCTGCTGGCGGCTTCTCGTTTGCAACTGACAAGGGCATCCTTGAAATCGGCGGGTTTTTCAACCGCCCGCATGCCTTTGCCGCCGCCACCCGCCGATGCCTTGATCAGAACCGGATATCCGATCTTGTCTGCTTCTGCGGCCAGAAGATCCGGGTCCTGATCTTCGCCGTGATAACCGGGAACCAGCGGAACACCCGCCTTGCCCATGATTTTCTTGGCTTCGGATTTCGATCCCATCGCGCGGATCGCACTTGCCGGTGGGCCAACAAAGACACAGCCCGCTTTTTCAAGGGCATCTGCAAACCCTGCATTTTCCGACAGGAAACCATAACCCGGGTGAACCGCATCTGCCCCCGATTGTGCAATGACATCAAGCAAACGATCAACGCGCAAATAGCTGTCTTTCGGGGCTGGACCGCCGATGTGATAGGCCTCGTCGGCCCGTTGGACATGCAGGGCATTGGCATCCGCGTCGGAATAAACCGCGACGGTTTGGATGCCCATGCGGCGTGCGGTTTCAATCACGCGGCAGGCAATTTCACCACGGTTGGCGATCAGTATTTTGCGCGGCATGATTAATTCTCACTCCACTTCGCGGGGCGTTTTTCAAGAAATGCACTGACACCTTCACGGCCTTCGGCACTTGCGCGCTGATCGGCAATACGTCGTGCGGTATCGTCAATGACATCATCGTCAATCGGTTTGTTGGCAACTGCATAAATCAGCGATTTTGCTGCATCCATGGCACCCGGGCCATTCGCCAGCAAAAGCTTTGCCATGGCGTCGCCACGCGCTATCAGATCGTCACCTGAAACAATTTCATGGACCAATCCGATGGCGTGGGCGGTAGCGGCATCAAAACGCTCCGCTGTCAGAAAATAACGACGGGCGTGCGAGACGCCAATGGCCTCAACCACATAGGGAGAAATAACCGCTGGGATCAGGCCCAGTTTGACCTCTGACAGGCAGAAACTGGCGCGATCAGACGCAATCACAATGTCGCAACATGCTGCCAGCCCAACCCCACCACCAAAGGCCGCCCCGTTGATGAGCCCGATGGTTGGTTTTGACGCAAAGTTCAAAACCTTCATCAGTTTTGCAAGCTTGTGGGAATCTTCAAGATTTTCGTCATGGCTGTAACTGGCCATGCGCTTCATCCAATTCAGGTCGGCCCCGGCAGAAAAGCTTTTGCCCGCGCCGGACAGAATGATTACCCGCACAAGCGGATCGGCATTCAGCGATTCCAGCTTGGCCGTCAGATCGCCGATCAGGATATCGTCAAACGCGTTGTGGATTTCCGGACGGTTCAGCGTGATGCGGGCAACGCCCGATGCGCTGATCTGGCAAATCACGGCATCGGTTGATGGATTGGTGTTATCGGTGTTTACATTGCTCATGCCAGCCTCACATCCGGAACACGCCAAAGCGCGTTTCCTCGACCGGTTTGTTAAGTGCTGCCGAAAGACCAAGCCCAAGAACCATGCGGGTATCCGCCGGGTCGATTACCCCATCGTCCCAAAGTCGCGCAGACGCGTAATAGGGATGACCCTGTTCTTCATACTGGTAGCGGATCGGGCCTTTGAAGGCTTCCTGTTCTTCTATGGGCCATGTTTCACCGCGCTTTTCCTGTGCATCGGCGCGGATTTGGGTCAAAACGTTTGCCGCCTGTTCCCCGCCCATGACTGAAATTCTTGCATTTGGCCACATCCAAAGGAAGCGCGGGCTATAAGCACGGCCACACATGCCATAGTTGCCCGCACCAAATGATCCACCGATCAGGACGGTAAATTTGGGAACATTGGCGGTCGCAACCGCGGTCACAAGCTTCGCGCCATCCTTGGCGATTCCGCCGCTTTCATATTTTCGGCCAATCATGAAGCCGGTGATGTTCTGCAAGAACACGAGTGGAATACCGCGTTGGCAACAGAGTTCAATGAAGTGTGCACCTTTAAGTGCACTCTCGGAAAACAGGATGCCATTATTGGCAATGATCCCGACCGGATAGCCGAAAATGCGGGCAAAGCCGGTAACCAGTGTTGTACCATACTGGGCCTTGAACTCGTCAAAGTCTGATCCGTCTACGATGCGGGCAATGACTTCGCGCACGTCGTAGGGTTTCTTGGAATCGCTTGGAATAACGCCATAAATTTCGCGCGGGTCATAGGCGGGGTCGCGCGGCGTGGTCAGGGTCAAACCGGGATTTTTCGTCCAGTTCAGGTTCTTGACGATATTGCGCGCAATCGACAATGCATGGGCATCGTCCTGTGCATAGTGATCGGTCACGCCCGATGTCTTGCAATGAACATCGGCACCGCCAAGGTCCTCGGCCGAGACAACTTCGCCGGTTGCGGCCTTCACCAGGGGCGGGCCTCCCAAAAAGATCGTGCCCTGTTTACGAACGATAATGCTTTCATCGGACATTGCCGGTACATAAGCGCCACCCGCCGTACAGGACCCCATGACAACCGCGATTTGCGGAATGCCTTTGGAAGACATGGTTGCCTGATTGAAAAAGATGCGGCCGAAATGGTCGCGATCCGGGAAAACATCATCCTGCCGTGGCAGGTTCGCCCCTCCGCTATCGACCAGATAAATGCAGGGCAGATTGTTTTCGAGCGCGATTTCCTGCGCGCGAAGGTGCTTCTTCACCGTCATCGGATAATAGGAGCCGCCTTTGACCGTGGCATCATTGGCAACGATGACGCATTCAACGCCTGAAACCCGACCAATCCCGGTGATGATGCCCGCAGCAGGAACGTCTTCATCCTCATACATGCCATAGGCGGCAAGCTGTGACAGTTCAAGGAACGGGGACCCGATATCCAGCAATTGACGGATACGTTCACGGGGCAGAAGTTTGCCGCGCCCTGTGTGGCGGTCGCGCGCGCGTTCACCGCCGCCAAGTTTGATCTGCGTGATCTGATCACGAAGATCGGCAACCAGTTTTTCCATCTGTTCGGCATTGTTGCGGAAATCTTCCGAGCGGGGATTTATCGCAGATTTCAGAACCGTCATCGTCAATTGACACCGTTTGTTGCCGGGGCTGTTTATGCAAGGAAACGGCCCCGTGATGAATGGCGTTTATGACTGCTGTTATGGTGGAAGTTTACGTAAACGTCAAGATTAAATAGGTAATCCAGTACCGAATTTACGTATATCAAAAATAGACAGTATATTGGGATCGTGAAATGATATCTCGAGTGAGGTAAAGTGTCGCAAAATTCGTATATATTTTAATTGGTTATGGATTTTTGATGGACACGTTTTCTGATCGGATCAGTCGTCGATCTGCTTGCGCAGTTTGATCCAGCGTTCAAGATGTTCAAGCCGGTCATTGCCGAAAAATGCCTCGTCTTCATAGAAAAAGAACGGCGACCCGAAGGCGCCGCGTGCGATGGCTTCGTCGGTAACTTCGCGGACGTGTTGTTTCCATTTCGGGTTTTCGACGGCAGCGCGGATTTCCCCGGCATTGATGGAGTGCCGGGTGGCTGTGGCAAAGACAACTTCCGGGTCCGACATATCAAGCCCGTCGGCAAAATATCCGCGATAGACATCCTTGGCGAACTTGATCGCCAATGCGGGCTTGGTTGATGCAATCCAGTAATAGGCGCGGGTCGGGACCAGTGCGGCATAGGGGAATTTTTCGGGGATGCAGAACGGCGTGTTCTGCATCTTTGCGCAGCGTTCCATGTCGTGCCTGAAATAGTCGCCGCGGATTGGCTGGTCCAGCAGCGGGCTTTGTCCGGTCTGCTTGAAGGCTGCCCCGATCATGAATGGATACCAATTGACCGTAACGCCGGTTCTGGCCTCAAAGGCGTCTATCCGCTCCGCCGCAAGGTAACCATAAGGTGACGAGAAATCGAAATAGAAAGTGACTTCCGACATGTTGTGGGGCCCGTAAATAATGACGCGAAACGGTGTGCCACGTGGCGATACCGGCAAAGCCATCGGCAGGATGGCTTGGTCATAGTGTGCCACTAAGCATTTGTATTGCAATCAAAATGATCGAATTTACGGGATCGTTATGCCGGGGCGGACTTTTACTTCTTCCATGACGACATATGTATGAGTCTGGCTCACGCCCTGAACCGAAGACAGGCGTTCAAGGAATTCACGATAGGCATACATATCAGCAACCCGCAGTTTCATCAGGTAATCAAAACCACCTGCTACCATGTGGCATTCTTCGATTTCCGGCAATTTGCGGATCGCGGTTGCGAAAACGTCAAACACGTCCGGGGTTGTTCGATCAAGCGTGATTTCGACGAAAACCACCAGCGACTGGTTAAGCTTACGGGGATCGAGCAGGGCCATATAGCCGGTGATGAAGCCGTGTTGTTCAAGACGACGGACACGTTCAAGGCAAGGTGTCGGGCTAAGATTGACGCGGCGTGACAGTTCGACATTCGACATGCGTCCGTCGTTTTGAAGTTCGCGCAGGATCTGTTTGTCGATCTTGTCCAGGCTTTTATGATTCTTCTGCATTTCTATCTATTAACCAGTGATAATGACTGCACTTAAAGTTTTTCTGTGGATGATATATCGTATTTTTAGCGAAAATGGCAGCACATTTTTTGAGTGCATATATATTGTCTGTGGCCACATGAGGAGAAAGCTCTGCGTTCCCATAAGGAACCGGAGGATCGCATTTGCAGGGAGAAGCCATCGCCATGTTTCGCATTGATATGCCCCAGGCTAACGAAATCCGCGCCAAAATTCGCGAAACCTACCGCACTGACGAAGAAGCCGTTGTCGAGCGCATGATCAATGCCGCCCGACTGGCACCCGAGCAGTCAGCCCGTGTTCAGGATCGCGCCTATCAGTTGGTCGCCCGTGTCCGCAAAGCCGACAATGGCAAAAGCGGCATCGATGCACTGCTTCATGAATATGAGCTATCCAGCAAGGAAGGCGTCATCCTGATGTGCCTTGCAGAGGCACTTTTGCGCGTTCCCGATGCGGTGACCGCTGATAAACTTATTCAGGACAAGCTGTTTGACGCCAACTGGCAAAGCCATCTGGGCCATTCCGACAGCTTCTTTGTCAATGCATCGACCTGGGGGCTGATGCTGACGGGGAAGGTGATCAAGTTCGGCAAGGCGGAAAAGGCCGATCCGGGCGCATTGCTTAAGCGCATGATCGCACGTTCGGGTGAACCGGTCATCCGTAAGGCATTCAACCATGCCATGCGCATTATGGGGCGTCAGTTCGTTATGGGCCGCACAATCGCAGAGGCCGCCGAACGGGCAAAAGCAAACGAAGAAAAAGGCTATCGTTATTCCTATGACATGCTGGGCGAGGCCGCCCGCACCATGGAAGATGCTGATCGCTATTTCAAATCCTATGTTGATGCGATCAACGATATTGGCAAGGTCGCCAATAACCGTGGCCCGATCAACAGCCCGGGTATTTCGGTAAAACTTTCCGCGATCCATCCGCGTTACGATTTCGCCAATTATGACCGTGTCATGAATGAACTTGTGCCGCGCCTCAAACAGCTTGCGCTACTGGCCAAGAAATATGACATCGGTTTCACTGTCGATGCCGAGGAAGCCAACCGCCTAGACCTGTCACTTGATGTGATCGGGGCGGTCTTTGCCGCCCCTGATCTTGATGGCTGGGAAGGCTATGGTTTGGCGGTGCAGGCCTATCAAAAACGGGCGTATCACGTGCTTGAATGGCTTGCCGACCTGTCGGTCAAGGTTGGCCGCAAAATGATGGTGCGCCTTGTCAAAGGGGCCTATTGGGATACCGAGGTCAAAAACAGTCAGGAAAACGGATTCGAAGGTTATCCGGTCTTTACCCGCAAGGCAGCAACCGATGTTTCCTATCTGGCGTGCGCGCGTTTCATGCTGTCGCGTCGTGATGCATTTTATTGCCAGTTCGCCAGCCACAATGCCCACACGGTGGCATCGGTTCTGGAAATGGCCGGCAATGACCGGACATTTGAATTCCAGCGGCTGCATGGCATGGGAGAAGCCCTTTACGAACAGATCGTCGATAGAAACGGTGAAAACGTGCCGTGCCGTGTTTATGCACCGGTTGGCACCCACGAGGATTTGCTGGCCTATCTCGTCCGCCGTTTGCTTGAAAATGGTGCCAATACCAGCTTTGTAAACCGCATTCAGGACGAGCAGCTCCCGATTGAGGAAATGATTGCCGACCCGGTGGAAAAGATGGCCGCCCTGCCACGCAAGGCCCATCCGAAAATTCCGGCACCGATTGATCTTTATGGTGTGGGGCGCGTCAATTCCAAGGGCATTGATCTGACCGATACGACCAAGCTTCTGCCGCTGGCGGAAAAGTTGGCCTCGATTCAGGGTAAAATCTGGCATGCTGCGCCGCTGATTGGTGGCAAGCTTGTCTCGGGCGAGGCTATTGATGTCCTCAATCCGTCAAACCGGAACGAAAAAGTCGGCGAACTGGTTCAGGCCGGTGAAGCCGATGTCGAGGCCGCGATTGTTGCCGCCGCCAAAGGTTATGAAATCTGGAACAAGACCGCTGCGACTGAGCGTGCCGCGTGCCTGCGCCGTCTTGGTGATCTTCTTGAAGACAACATGGACGAATTCATCGCGCTCTGTCAGCGCGAAGCAGGAAAGCTCTATTCCGACGGTGTTGCCGAAGTCCGCGAAGCTGTCGATTTCTGCCGTTATTATGCCAACCGGGCAGAAGAAAGCTTCCGCGAGGGCGGAATCCTTGAAGGGCGCGGCATTTTCGTCTGCATCAGTCCGTGGAACTTCCCGCTTGCGATTTTCCTGGGCCAGGTCAGTGCGGCACTTGCCGCCGGGAATGCCGTGATTGCCAAACCGGCTGAACAGACGTCGCTTGTCGCGGCTAAGGCCGCCGAACTTATTCTTGCTGCGGGCGTGCCGGGGGCGGCATTCACGCTGTTGCCGGGGCCGGGGCGGGTGATTGGCAACATCCTGATCAATGACCCGCGTATTGCCGGGGTGGCGTTTACCGGTTCGACTGAAACGGCACAGGTCATAAATCAGGCGCTGGCAAAGCGCCCGGGTGTTCCGTTGCCTTTGATCGCCGAAACCGGTGGCCAGAATGCGATGATTGTCGATTCAACCGCATTGCCTGAACAGGTTGTTCAGGATGCGATCATTTCCGGATTCCAGTCCGCCGGGCAGCGTTGCTCGGCCCTGCGCGTCCTGTTCGTTCAGGAAGACATCGCCGATAAACTTTGCCACATGCTGGTCGGGGCGATGAAGGAACTGCGCGTTGGTGACCCGAAATTCCTTGATATCGACGTCGGACCGGTGATTGACGAAAAATCGCGCAAAACCCTTGTCGCGCATGCCGAACGCATGACCAAGGAAGCCAAGCTGCTGCATGCCTGTGACATCTTGCCCGAATGCAAGGACGGCACATTCTTTGCGCCGCATTGCTTTGAAATTCCGTCGCTTGATGTTCTTGAACGTGAGGTGTTTGGCCCGGTTGTTCACGTTGTTCGCTACAAGGCGCGCGATCTGGACAAGGTTCTCGATCAGATCAATGCGTCCGGTTATGGCCTGACGATGGGCATCCATTCGCGTATCGACAGCACCGTGCGCCAGATTTCGCAAAAGCTGCGTGTTGGCAACTGCTATGTGAACCGCAACATGATTGGGGCCGTTGTTGGCGTGCAGCCGTTCGGCGGTCAGGGTAAATCTGGTACCGGCCCGAAAGCAGGCGGTCCGCACTATGTCGAACGCTTTGCCAAGCCGGTGACTGAAGCCGGTCAAAAGGCCGCTGGTAGTGCTGCCATTGCCGATGACCGTTCGCCAATCGTGATCAAGGCATCGCTGGCAGACGAGGAATACCGCTTCCTGCAGGCAGCACAGGTCAAATGGCAGGCGACGGATGGCAATGAACGTGTTCGTCTTCTGGAAAATTTCGCGGCCAAACTGGCAGCCGCCCCGGCCAGCGAACTGTCGGAAAATGCCGAACTGATCGCGAATTTTGCCGCAATTTCGGAAAACGGCTTTGTTGCGCCGACCCGGATGCCCGGGCCGACCGGTGAAACCAACGACCTTTATATGCTGGGACGTGGTGTCTATCTGGTTCAGGCCGAAAAGGATGCCGAGCCATCCCGGATTATCCGTCATATCGCCGCAGCCCTTGCTGCGGGCAATGCGGTAATTGTGGCAGGCGATCAGAAATGGCTTGGTGATCTTCCGGTATTTGCGCTCGAAGCAGGCCTCCCGATAAAGCTTATCGGCGTTGTGTCATCTAAGGTCGGCGTTGCCGTGATGTATGATGGCGATGTCGCCGGTGTATCCTGTATTGCGCCGCTTGATCGTGTAACGGCGTTCAAGCAGCTTCTGGCAAAACGTGACGGCGCGATCCTGTCGCTGATTTCCGATAGCGGTGCTGACGATGACGGTGCGTTGCCTGACGAAACATTCCTGCATCGTTTTGCGACCGAAAAAACCATTACCATCAATACGACGGCGGCGGGCGGTAACGCGTCGCTGATGTCGATGGAAGAAAACTGATCTTACGGATCGCTATATCCGTCACCAGAGGCCGGGGCATATCGCCCCGGTCTTTTTCTTTGGGGGGCGATATTGTGCCTTTGTGTTGCGACGAAACATGCCTGGGCAATTGTGCGCGGGCTTTTTTTCGTCATAATCGCCTGCCACAAGATGTGCCGGAACCACGGGCAGTTCAGGGCGTTAAAGCTTTATTGCGATCTGCTGTATTAGTGGTTCGAAAGAATTTGGATATGTCGATCCATCGGCATGAGAAGGAGCTCAAAGATGATCACGATTTCCCGAGGCTGGCGCAAAGCGATGAAGGCTGTTTCGGTATGTGCCTTGCTGGCGACGCCGCTTGCGGCCTGTGGGCCGTTACAGATGCCGCTGGAAGACCGGACCGGGAATGACCAGTGGCTTGATACCCAGATCAAGTCAGGCATCCTTGGCGAGTTCTCCAAGGTCGATCATACCTATCTTATCGACGTGAATGTCGATATCTGGAAACAGCAGGTGATGGTCACCGGCATGGTCGATTCCAAAGGCAAATATTTTGATGTGATGTCGCTGGTCAAACAGGACAGCCGCATCAAGACTGTCTATGACCATCTTGAAGTCGCCGATGCGGCAACCATCGAGGCCTATCACAAGGCAGAAGACGAATATGGCAAAAATGCCGTGCCGGCGGATTCGGCGACCCAGACAGGTTCAGACGTTTGGATCGAAAGCCAGATCAAGGCATTGTTATTGGCCGAAAAAGGTGTCAGTTCGGTGAACTACCGTTGGCAGTCCGTAAACAATATCGTCTACATCATGGGTGATGCCCAAAGCAGCGAAGAGCTCGACAAAGTGCTGTCAATCGTTCGTCGTATCAAGGGTGTCAAGCGCGTCGTCAGCCATATCGCAACTGTCTGATCACCTTGTGATTAAAAGATTTTCTCGCGATCCCCTGCAAATCTGCCGGTTTGCGGGGGATCTTTTTTTATCTGCGTGTTGCAAAAGTGTTTGAAAACTATTCGCATGTGGATTACAGGTAGGTTGCTGTCATTAATAACTGATTGCAATTACGCCGATGTATGTTTGCATTTGTAACGCCATAAAAGAACGCGATGTTCGTCGTGCCGCCGAGGAAGGTGGTGCAACCCGCCCTGCGGACGTATTCCGTTTTCATGGCTGTGCCCCGCAATGCGGGAAATGCGCCTGCCACATGCGCGCGGAATTGCTTCAGGCGAAAACATGCGGCAATTGCGATTGCGATGATGCGGCGGCGGTTACGGCAAACGCGATGCCTGTTGCGGCCGAATAAGCTCCAATATAGATCGGGAAATTTTGATGAAGCCTCCGCAAGCGGGGGCTTTGTTGTTTTCAGACCCGGAAACCTGCCTGCGTTCCGGGAATGCAGGCAGGCTTGAAAATCAGTGCTTCCCGAAACGTTCTTCCGCCAGACGGTCTGCAACAAAACCGGTCGACAGGTTTTGGCGGTCTGCACGTTCAAAGATTTCGCGCACGGTGGCGGCGATACCTTCGATATGCTTGTTGGTTTCGCTCACCGGCCTGCCTTCGCGGCAATAATAGACTTCGACAACGCCACCCGCATTGATCACATAATCCGGCGCATAAAGAATGCCCGCGTCGCGTAGCATTTCGCCGTGTCGGTCGGCTTCAAGCTGGTTGTTGGCAGCACCGGCAATGATGCGGGCGCGGATTTTATCGATGCTGCGGTCGTTAACGACACCCCCCAACGCGCAGGGTGCCAGAATATCGGCATCAATGAACAGGATTTCGTCGGTTGAAACCGCAGTAGCACCGAATTCTTCGACCGCCCGGTTAACGCTGTTGGCATTCAGGTCCGACACAACCAGTCGTGCACCCGCCGAATGCAGCATGCGACACAGGTGATAGCCGACATTGCCAAGCCCCTGAACGGCAACGCGTAACCCCGCAAGATCGTCATGACCGTTTTTAAAGCGAACCGCTTCTTTCAGGCCGATAAAAACGCCGTAGGCGGTGAAGGGGGATGGATCACCGGTCCGTGCTGGATCTTTGCCGTCATTAATACCACCGACATGCTTGGTCTGGCTGGCGATCTGTTCCATGTCAGCCGGGCTGGTGCCAACATCTTCGGCCACGATGTAGCGACCGCCAACCCGTTCAACAGCCCGACCTACTGCGCGAAACAGCTCGGGCGTTTTCTGACTGCGCGGATCACCGATAATAACCGATTTGCCGCCACCAAGCGGCAGATTTGCAAGCGCTGATTTATAGGTCATGCCACGGGACAGTCGCAGCACATCGTGAATGGCTTCCTGTTCCGACGCATAAGGCCACATACGGCATCCGCCCAGCGATGGGCCAAGATTGGTATTGTGCACGGCAATAATGGCCTTGAGGCCGGTGTCGGGATCACTGGCGAAAACAACCTGTTCATGGCCGTCAAATGCGGTGTCGGAAAAAACGTTCATCCTGGTGTCGCCTCCTGGCGCAAGCTCGTTATTCTGCAAGGGTCGGTCCCTTGGTTATTCCTTTATGTTTGATGCTTCGGGCTTCTGATCAATTTCAAAATCACCTTTGGGTTAAAAAAGACCGTTTCGGTAAAACGCGCGACAAAAGATGGAATTTTGTGATCGTGAGGAGAATGCTTTGAAATAATCTTTCGCGTACTGAAATGCGTATTTTGCGATTTATGGTTATCTTGTGCATTTGTCGTTGCGCGTCGCGATCCCGTTTTTGTCGTTCAAACGGCGCCTGAAAGGTCGAAATCCAGACATAAGGATAAACTGAAATAGACAAGTTGCGCTACGATAGGAATTCGTGCTGCACCGCAGAATTACGCCATTTTGGACCCAGCCATGCAAAACCGTCACACTTCAATCCGGATCAATTCATTTAAATATGGAATCCAGCCGGATGATTTACGGCTCGTTAAGCCACTTGTTCCACACTCGTGGTTGGGCGTTTCATTTTTATGAAATTCCCGGTTCAGGACACAGGCGGCGTCGGGCGGGCGCCGCAGGCAAAAGTAAGGAGACCGGGTGGACATGTCTGCTTTCACAGACCCACGCCAAACCGTTTATCAGGTTGAACTGCACAACCAGGCCGTTCGTGAATGCGTCAAAGAGAATCGTTCCCACGAGGTTTTTGATGATCGCTGGGCCGATGTGCAGACCCACGAAGTTGCTGCCAAGGACGAATACAAGGCACTTGCCATGATCGAAAACACCTATCCGTCTTGCGACGGTTTTGTTGTCGATCACGTCAAACGCCGTGACTAACCGGCACAACGGGATTTCCGGCCAGCGGCCAAAACAACAAGGGCGGGTTTCAACCCGCCCTTGTTGTTTTCTGTAATGATCGGAATGCCTTACTTCGCAAGTGCGCGATCAAGGAAATCAAGTCGGTCCTGTCCCCAGAACATTTCGCCATTGGCAAAATATGTTGGAACGCCAAAGATATTGTCTGCTTTTGCAGCTTCGCTGTTGGCATCATAAATTTTGGCAATCGCCGGATAATCGGCATGTTCGATGTATTCGCCCGACAATCCGTTCGTCACAAGCGCCTCGCGGACGACTTGTGGCTCGGCAATATTGCGATCTCGAAGCCAGACATCCCCCATCAGCGTATGGATCAGTCCGGTCGGGTCCTTGCCTTCGTCCTGAACCGCGATAATGGTGCGCGCGGCCAGTGTTTCGTCCACGGGAAACGCGGCAGGGTTCAGATTGACCGGAATGTTCAAAAAGTCTGCCCAGCGCTTCATTTCGACCATGCGATATTCCTGGCGCGGTTTGGGGCGTTGCGCCAAGGGAACACCGCCGCCATGTTGCCAGACATCCGCTGCACGGCATGGCTTATGGATGATCGGTGTATCATGTTTGCGTGCGATTTCGACAACGCGGTTAAACCCGAAGAACGACCAGGGGGACTGAACAAAGAAATAATGGATGATGGGCGTAGACATTCAAAACCTCCAGGGGCTGCCTGTCAGCGGCATATTGTTTTGGAATGATGCAAGATTGCCCGATCTGCTCTGTCACCGTCAAATGGTCTGACGGCATATCCCGGATTTGTGATGAATTCGCAGGTGGCCATGATCAGGATCTAGTAATCCAGCCACCAGCTATATTCATTCAGCCCGCCCAGCATCACACCATCAAACCCAAGCTTCATGATACCGCCCAGATAGCTGTTTTCGCTGCCGAACAGAATATTCTGCCATGCCTGTGACCAGTAATAGACATGGTGTTCCTGCCCCCAGCGCGCATCAAGGTTGCCTTCGCCGATGAATTCAGGGCTGCCCGCACGCCAGTTATTCTGCCAGTAGTAGCGATATGTTTCAGCCGTTCCGATATTCAGATAGGCAAGGATGGTGCGCGGTGTGCCGACTTTTTTATAGCGCAGACGCTTCATGTCGTCATAGGTCAGCGGGATTGTGCCGCGATGGAACGGATCAATGATCAGGACATCGTAATTGGTGTCGATCATTGCGTTGATAAACGCGTCCTTGGTTCCATAAGGTGAACTGTCGAGCACGATCGCGTAATTTTTGGCTTCGCGAATATTATCGATGATATGCGGGTTCGCACCAATTGGTGTGCGCGGTACTTTCGCCAATGTCGAAAGCTGCTTATCGGGCGGCGGAGCCGCGTAATAAAGTGCGTTAAGGTCCCGCAACTTCTGGCGTGCGGCCTGCTGTGCATCGCTTTTATCGGTGTAGTCCAGCGCGAAATATTCAAGCCCGGATGATTTCATACGATCCAGATAGCCAAGGATATATTTGGTTTCCTCGCTATCTGTGGGCTCGCCATATTTGTCGAAACCGTAAAACGGGGCTTCGATCATGATACCGTCAAGCGCACGCAGATAATTGCGTGCAGGCTCTGCCGTCCCGCGCGATGCAAACAGCGTGGTTTCAAGATATTCCGTCAGTTCCAGACCATTAAGGGCAATGATCGAAAAATCGCTGCGATAGGATTTCGCCCACCGGCTAAGCTGAATGACGAAATTTCGCATTTCATCGGCAAACTGAACATCCGGCTTTTCCGTTCCGGTTGCCTCGCTTCGCTTGCTCGGTGAACTAAGACTGTTGGGGGGCGGAACGAAAGGCTCCAACTGCTGGGCGTTTACCGGAGCAGTCAACGTGACAGGCGCGCAAAGGCTGCCAACTACCAAACCAAAGGCGACAAGGCTGCGTTTCCAGCGAAATCTGCTTTGCGGATTGCTGGTCAATTTGCCCGAAACTTTTCCCCGGCTCAAATCGCGTACTTTTTGCCAGTTTGCTTCTGCCATCATGACGCTGCCTTTGCCTGCGGTCGTGAAAGGACATTTTCGACATGGTCCGCTATTGCAAGGCATGCCGTCAATCCCGGTGATTCAATGCCATAGAGTATCACCAGACCATCAATGCCATGGGCTTCGCGATCCGAAATCAGAAAGTCGCGGGCGGCTTCGCCCGGTGCCTGAATTTTTGGTCGGACGCCGGCATAACCGGTTTGAAGGGCATTTTCGTCCAGTGCCGGATAGTATTTGCGAATGGCAGCTGCAAATCCCGCACGTTTTTCTTCGGGCACGTCATAGTTCGGTTCTTCAACCCAGGTCACATCCGGGCCAAAACGCGCCTGTCCCCCCAGATCAAGGGTCAGATGAATGCCAAGCCCCGCCTGTTCGGGGGCCGGATAAATCAGGGTGGAGAAGGGGGCCTTGCCCGAAAGCGTGAAATAGCATCCGCGCGCATAATGCTGTGGCGGAATGCTCTGTTCTGGCAGGCCGGTAAAATTATGCGCCAATGTCTGACTATGCAGGCCCCCGGCGATCAGAAGCTCGGCACAGGTCAGGCTCATTTCCTGACCGTCGCGGTCACGCGTTTCGATGGCAAAAATGCCGTTTTCAAATTTCGCGGCCACAACATCGGTATTAAGTGCCAAAGTTGCCCCGTTTGCCTCTGCCTCGCCCAATAGGGTCACCATCAGCTGATGGGAATCAACAATGCCGGTTGACGGGCTTTCAAGTGCTGCCACGCAATTCAGGGCCGGTTCGCGCGCAATCGCGTCAAGTCCGTCAAGCCAGACAAGGTCATGGACCCCATTTTCATGTGCCCGTTTTTCAATGTCGCGCAGGGCGGGTATCTGATCGTCGTGGGTTGCGACAATCAGTTTGCCGGTTCGTTTATGATCAATGCCGTTTTCTGCGCAATAGCGATACAGCATATCGCGTCCTGCCACGCAGAACCTCGCCTTCAGACTGTTTTTCGGATAGTAAATGCCGGCATGGATGACTTCGCTATTGCGTGCGCTGGTCTCGGTTCCGATTGCATCGTGACGTTCGATAATCAGAACTTCCCGGCCGGCTTTGGCCAGGGCGCGTGCGCAGGCAAGGCCGACAACGCCGGCGCCGATAATGACGGTTTGAATATCGGTGGTCATGTTGAAAAAATTGTCCGGGGCTTAAGAGTTGATCTGACGGAAATAAACGGCCTGGCCCTGATTGTCCTGACCTTCGCCGGTCACACTGCCGGGGTCTTCGCTTGTGTAATGGCCACGTGCAGATGCCCCGTCGTCACAGAACACATACCAGCTGCCAAACGGCAATGTGTTGCTTTGATAAGCGCCGCCATCATGCCGCCATATGCCTTCACAATGGCGAAGGTCACTATCGATAATCATCGTGCCTTCGCCGGAGGGCTGATCAAATTTCAGCATTCCCTGTCCGCGTGATCCTTGCCAGTTGGTGCTGATCGGTAATCCTTCGGACGGTGTGTCTGTCGTATTGCTATCTGGAAGTGCCGCTGGTGACGGTGTTTCGACAATTTCCGGGGTTGCTTGCGTTGACGGGATCACGACACCGTCGGGAAGCTGCACGTCAAACCGTGCAAAGAAATTAGCCCCGAACAGCTGGGCATCAACCACATCAAGCTGTTTAGGTGGAGCTGTGAAATCTGTCATGGTCTGGCGCGCGACCGGGTCACAATAATAACCAAGCAGGCGACTGCCACGCACCGTTGGTTTATCCGGGTTCCATTGACCGACAAACGACACGCATTGTGAACCGGCGCGAATGAAGGGGGTCATTGCAATCGGCCCGTATCGGGTATCTTGTATGAAATTCATGCCATTGGTGGTACTTCGTCCGCGTAATCCGTCAAACATTTCCAAAAGCTGTTCGGACGACATTTCATTGTTAAAGGCAAAGCCCGGGGCGGAAGTCGAAAAAACGCTTTCAACAAACAAATCATCGCTTGCGCCTTTGATACTGCCTTCCGCCGCAGGCGACAGCCAGCGACCAACAAAAACGGTACTGTTTTCGCGATATTGGCGCAGAAAGACCGTTGTAAGCGGTATATCGGATTTAAGTGAAAGCGGGCTCTGATCCGCTGGAATCTGCTCAAACCCGCCAACATCCTGCGCGTTCGCAGACGACATTCCGGTCATCATCAAAGTGCCGGCAATTACGCCACCCCAAAGGGCCCCCCGATTGGTCACTTTGCGTCCTTCCTTCATGTTATTGCTGGTGAAATCATTTTTCCCTACTCCTATCTTTACCTGTACGGTGATAGATTGGCTAGGGGCCAGTAGACAACTTGCCTTCAATGAAATTCTTTGTTCTTGATTTTTACGGGCAAAGACGCTCATTGGAAGCAGGGTTTCGGCCCTGGGGACAGAAAATTGCCTGAATAACGGAGCAAACTTCAATGACGGTGCACGAGACCAGCGCAACCGGGGAAAGCGCAGGCCAACAGATCGCTACCGCCAAGCAGCCAGGCGCGAAGCGCGCCCATGTGATCGTGATTGGCAACGAAAAAGGTGGATCCGGAAAGTCGACAACGGCGATGCATTTGATCGTATCGTTGATGAAAATGGGATTTTCCGTTGGTTCGCTCGATATTGACGCCCGTCAGGGGACACTGACCCGATATGTTGAAAACCGGATTTCATTTAACGAACAGAAAAAGCTGAAACTGCCTGTTCCGGATCATCGTCCGATTTACCGCAGCGAGCTTGATGATGGCAATGCCGCCAAGCTTGACGAGCGGGAGCGTTTCACCAATGCACTTGGCGAACTGGTAATGGGCTGCAATTTTGTGGTGATGGATTGCCCGGGCAGTGACAATTACCTGTCGCGTCTTGCGCATTCCTGCGCCGATACGTTGGTAACCCCGATTAATGACAGCTATATCGATCTTGATATGCTCGCCCGGATCGATCCGGACACCCTTGATATCAAAGGACCCAGTATCTATGCCGAAATGGTCTGGGATGCACGTAAACGCCGTGCAGCGGTAGATGGCGGCACGATTGACTGGATCGTCATGCGTAATCGTCTGTCACATCTTGATGCACGCAATAAACGTGATATCGCCGAAATCGTCGACAAACTGGCCGCTCGCATACGCTTTCGTGTTGCACCGGGCTTTGGCGAACGCGTGATCTACCGGGAATTGTTCCTGAAAGGTTTGACCCTGCTTGACCTTCGCGAGAAGGGGGTGGGAATCCCGCTTAGCATGTCGCACATGGCAGCCCGGCAGGAAGTTCGTGCGTTGCTTGAAATAATCGGCTTCACACCGGCAGATGGCGAAGAGTTGCCGATCTGATATAAGCGCCCCTATATCAGGGTGATAGTGCCCTGAAAAATGGTTAGTGCCCGTGCCCGGAAACAAATCGACACCCGAAACACAAGCCAAACAGCAAAGCCGTGTTGCGTCTGATGTTTCAAACCATACAGACGTGACCGCCTTTGTGAAGCAGGCGCGCACTTTGGCTGCTGTTGCACCGGCTTCTGGTCCTGCGCAGGGGCGTTTGATCTTTGCGATGGATGCAACGGCCAGCCGTCAGCCAAGCTGGGATAGTGCCGCAGTTCTGCAGGCTGAAATGTTTGATGCCGTCGCAGGCATTGGCAGCACACTGGATATTCAGCTTGTTTTCTTCCGTGGTATTTCGGAATGCAAGGCCAGTGCCTGGTATCGGGATGCGGCAAGGTTGCGTGACTCCATGACAAAAGTCACCTGTCGTGCGGGGCATACACAGCTTGCCCGGGTGCTTGGCCATGTTGAAAGTCAGGCGAAGGATAAAAAGATCAACGCCTTGATTTATGTCGGGGATTGCCTCGAGGAAGATATCGATAATCTTGCCGGGCTGGCGGGGCAGCTGGCGTTAAAGGGGATCAAGGCATTCATGTTTCAGGAAGGATATGACGTGAAAGCCGAGACTGCCTTCCGCGAAATTGCCCGGATCACCGGTGGTGCTTTTGCCCGTTTTGATGCCAGCGCAGCAGACCGTTTACGCGATTTGCTTGGCGCGGTTGCAAGTTATGCGGTTGGCGGGATCAACGCGCTCGAGGAATACGGCCACAAAACATCATCGCAGGATGTCAAATTGCTGGGCTCCCAACTGCGGAAACCCCGATAATGCAATGGTTCTTGTTGGGGATAGGGCTTTTCGTTGCTGCCGGATTTATCATCAGATGGTTATCGTCAGCCGAGCCAAAGCACGTCAGAAAGATCGGGATGTGGGTCGCCGTTCTGTCGCTGGGCGTGCTGGCAGCGTGGTTGCTTCTGACCGGAAAGCTTGCGGCCATGGTTGCCGCCCTTGTTGCTGCCATACCCTTCCTCTCTAGAATCCTCAAAATTGGCTTATTGTGGCCATTATTGCGCAGGATGTTCGGTTTTGCCCGCTCTGGCGGCGGCAGGCCTTCCGGGCGTGCGTCTGCCAGTTCAGGACGGGTATCGGAGATAAAAACGGATTATCTGCGCATGTATCTTGATCACGACAGCGGTCAACTGGCTGGCACAATCGTGCGCGGCTCGATGATTGGGCGGGATCTGGATACGCTCGGGGTTGACGAGATGCGCGTGCTTTATGTTGAATGTTGCGGCGCACAAGATCAAAGCCAGACTGTTCTGGAAACCTATCTGGAACGCCGACCGGATTGTTCAGGATGGCAGAACTGGCAGGCGTCCCGGGATGAAAATGATAATGGAAACGGCCGTGCCGGAAACGATTACGAGCAAGCTGACAGTGGATTTCGCAGCGGAGAGATGAATGCAGGTGAGGCCCGAAGAATCCTTGGTGTTTCCGAACAGGCGACGCGCGAGGAGATTAATCGGGCCTATCAGGTCCTGATCAAGGCCGTTCACCCGGATCATGGCGGATCAGATTATCTTGCATCCAAAATCAATGCGGCCCGGAGCCTCCTGTTACAGCTTTTTAAAGATTGAACTGAATAAACAGCGCACTCGCTTGATCCGCGTTCTTGAAATGTGGCAGAAGCATAAGATTGGCCGAATGCGAATGAGGCGGGTATGACGCGGTCAAAACAGAGGAAAAAAGGCATGTCGAAGCGAATCAAAAAGGCTGTATTCCCGGTTGCGGGTATGGGAACCCGTTTTTTGCCAGCAACCAAGGCAATGCCCAAGGAAATGCTGCCAGTGGTAGACAAGCCGCTTATTCAATATGCCGTTGAAGAGGCAATCGCGGCGGGCATCGAAGAATTCATCTTCGTAACCGGTCGTGGCAAAACCGCAATCGAAGACCATTTCGACCGTTCTGCCGAACTCGAAGCGATCCTGATGGAGCGCGGCAAACATGATGCGCTTGAAACCTCGCTTGCGATGATTCCGGAAAATGGTCGTGTGACCTATACCCGTCAGGGCAATCCTCTGGGGCTTGGTCATGCCGTATTGTGCGCCAAATCTCTTGTCGGTGACGAGCCCTTCGTCGTTCTTCTGGCCGATGACCTGATCCAGTCAAAAGTGCCTTGCATGAAGCAGATGGTCGAAAGCTATGGCCGGACGGGTGGCAATATGGTTGCCGTTATGGACGTCCCGCGCGAGGAAACCCAGCGTTACGGCGTGCTTGAAGTCGAAGGCACCAATGGCCGACTGGTCAGCGCCTGCGGCATGGTTGAAAAGCCCAAGCCCGAAGACGCGCCATCGACCTTGTCGGCGATTGGCCGCTACATCCTTGATCCGGGTATCTTTGAGGTCCTTGAGAATATTCCGCGCGGTGCGGGCAATGAAATCCAGCTTACGGATGCGCTTGCGGCCATGATTGGAAAAGTTCCGTTTTACGGCTATCGCTTCGAAGGCCGTCGTTTTGACTGCGGCAACAAGATCGGTTTCCTGAAGGCCACCATGTCTTTCGCGCTGGCACGCGAAGACATGCGTGATGACGTTCGCAATCTTATTCACGAATTCGCCGCGGGCGAAGCCGCGGAATAATAGAATTCACTTAATATATTTTGGCAGGAGCCGGGACAGACTCCTGCCAATGACGACTATTGGGGTAAAGCATCCATGCGCATAGCAATGATCGGGACCGGATATGTGGGGCTTGTCTCCGGTGCCTGTTTCTCGGAATTTGGCACTGACGTTATCTGTGTTGATAAGGACGAAGCAAAGATTGCCCGTCTTGAAGACGGCATCATGCCGATCTACGAGCCGGGCCTTGATGTTCTTGTTGAAAATAACGTCAAGGCGGGGCGTCTGACATTCACGACCGACCTTAAGGAAGGCGTGAAAGGTGCCGAGGCGATCTTTATTGCCGTTGGCACGCCGACCCGTCGTGGTGATGGTCACGCCGATCTCAGCTACGTTTATGCCGCAGCCGAAGAAATTGCAGACGCAATGGAAGGCTTTACCGTCATCGTGACCAAATCGACCGTACCGGTCGGCACGGGGCGCGAAGTCGAACGCATTATTCGTGAACGGCGACCGGATGCGGAATTCGCGGTGGTTTCCAACCCCGAATTCCTGCGCGAAGGGTCCGCAATTGGCGATTTCATGCGGCCGGATCGTGTTGTGATCGGAACGACCGACGAACGCGCCCGTGACGTGATGCGTGATCTTTATCGTCCGCTTTATCTGATTGAAACACCGATTGTCTTCACCTCGCGCGAAACGTCGGAAATGATCAAATACGCGGCCAATACCTTCCTTGCAGCCAAAATCACCTTCATCAACGAAATCGCCGATCTTTGTGAAAAGGTTGGTGCCGACGTTCATGATGTTGCGCGCGGTATCGGGCTTGACGGACGTATCGGAAAGAAATTCCTGCATCCCGGGCCGGGTTATGGCGGGTCATGCTTCCCGAAAGATACTTTGGCGCTGGTACGCACCGCACAGGAACATAACAGCCCGCTGCGTATTATTGAAACTGTGGTCGATGTAAATGCGCAGCGCAAAAAGGCCATGGCTGATCGCATCATTTCGGCCTGTGGTGGCTCGGTTTCTGGCAAAACCATCGGTATCCTCGGGCTGGCGTTCAAGCCTAATACCGATGATATGCGCGATGCGCCAAGCCTTGATATCGTGCCGGCCCTGATTGCGGCGGGCGCAACTGTCAAGGCCTATGACCCGGAAGCCATGACAGAAGCAAAAAAGCTTCTTGAAGACATAATTTATTGCGATACCGCCTTTGACACCCTTGAAGGTGCCGATGCGATGGTGGTTCTGACCGAATGGAACGAGTTCCGCGGGATGGATCTGGATCGCATCAAATCTGCGCTGAAACACCCGATCGTGGTGGATTTGCGAAATGTATATGACCCCGGCGAGATGGCAGAACAGGGTTTCAGCTATTCCTGCATCGGGCGTGCATCAATCGGAGGCTAAGTTAGAACTATGACCATCTCTGCCGGACACAATTTTGATCCTTCCGTGCTGCGCGAATATGATGTGCGCGGTATCGTGGGCAAAACCCTGCATGCGGTCGATGCGCTTGCTCTTGGTAAGGCATTTGGTACGAAAGTGCGCCAGTCTGGCGGAAAACGGGTTGCCGTTGGCCGGGACGGACGGCTGAGCTCGCCTGAACTGGCAAGTGCGCTTGTCGAAGGGATCGTTTCGACCGGTTGTGATGTTGTCCGGATCGGGCGTGGGCCAACTCCGATGCTCTATTTCACGGTTTATGATCAGAAAACCGATGCTGGCATCATGGTGACCGGGTCGCATAATCCGTCGAATTACAATGGTTTCAAGATGCTCAATGCCGGAAAGTCGGTGTTTGGCGAAGCCATTCAGGAGCTGGGCCGTATTGCTGCATCGGGTGATTTCGAAACCGGTACTGGTTCGGTTACCGACATTGATATCGAAGACCACTATGTCGAACGATTGCTGACCGAACTTGATTGTGATGTTGCCAAGCCTATGACGATTGTATGGGACTGCGGCAATGGTGCTGCGGGCGATGTGGTTCGCAAACTGACTGCAAAGCTTCCGGGCAACCACCATCTGCTGTTTGACGAGATCGATGGCACTTTCCCAAACCATCACCCGGACCCGACGGTCGAGGCCAATCTGGTCGATCTCAAGGCCAAGGTGGCATCGCTGAATGCCGACTGGGGTGTCGCCTTTGACGGCGATGGTGATCGTATCGGTGTTGTTGACGGGCAGGGGCGTGTCTTGTGGGGCGATCAGCTGCTGCAGATTTATGCTGCCGACGTTCTCGGGCGTCTGCCAGGCGCATCGATCATTGCCGATGTCAAAGCCAGCCAGACGCTGTTTGACGAGGTTACCCGCCTTGGTGGTAACGCCATCATGTGGAAGACCGGCCATTCGCTGATCAAAACCAAAATGGTTGAGTCAAAGGCACCGATTGCCGGTGAAATGAGCGGTCATATCTTCTTTGCCGAACGCTACTATGGCTATGACGATGCAATGTATGCCGCGGTCCGGCTGTATCGCATTCTGGTTCAGAGTGGCAAAAGCCTTGATGAATGGCGTGATGCGATGCCGGTGGCCGTCAATACCCCGGAAACCCGCATCGACTGCCCTGATGACCGCAAGTTCGCCCTGATCGAAGAAGTACGTGGTCGTTTGTCCGAAGCTGGTGCTGAAGTCAGTGGAATTGATGGTGTGCGTGTCAGCACGGATGACGGCTGGTGGTTGCTGCGTGCTTCCAATACCCAGCCTGCGATCGTGGCCCGTTGCGAGGCCGCTGATGAAAGCGGTTTGTTGCGGTTGAAAGCACAGGTAACCGCACAGCTGCAAAAAAGCGGTCTGACTTCGGATGATTTCTTTGCACCCGGTGGCGGCCACTAGGCCGTTTTCTGGAAGGTACAAAAAAGCCCGCTGAATTGCTTCAGCGGGCTTTTTGATTTGAGGCAGGCTGTTTACCCGGCATCACCGGCATTAACCGGGATACAGGCGACCTTTTCCTTGCGCAGCGCAGCACAGGCACTGCGTGCTTCCTGTTCGCCACCAAACCCAAGCAGGCGGGCACGATAAACAACACCCGATCCGTTGCTTTGCTGCTCGACAGCGGCACGGGTCAGCCGAAGGACTTCCGGCGCTGTGCGTGCTGCGGCAAGGACGGCTTCCTGTGCACGACGCTGATCGCTGAACGCGCCAACCTGAATGCCCCATCCGCCGGTTTCCGGCGACAGGCGGGCGACAACGGTTTCGGTATCAATGCGGCCGGGCTGTTCGACTTCATTGGCGTTGTTCTGCTTGGCCATCAGAAGCTGGGTATCAGCCGGAAGAATTTTGCCATCCGGGCTGATGCGCGGACGTGGCGCGATGATTTCGCCGTCTTTTTTCAGTTCAAGATAGGCCTGATCAAGAAGCTTCTTCATCTGGTCATCGCGTGACCGCGCTGTCCGGCCACCAAAGACAACGCCGATCAAACGGCGACCATTGCGGTTGACCGATGCGACAAGGTTAAAGCCCGACGCATTGATATAGCCGGTCTTGATGCCGTCCGTACCGTAATAGGACGCCAGAAGATTGTTATGGTTGCCATAGGTGCGCTTACCATAGCTGAACTTCTGGGTGCTGAAATAATGGTAGTAGTTGCCGTAATCCTTGCGCAGCGACACCGCAAGCCGGATCATATCGCGGGCTGTGGTCAACTGGCCACGGTTCGGAAGGCCTGATGCATTGCGAAAGGTGGTGTTCTTCATGCCGATCTGGCGCGCTTTCGCGGTCATCATCTGCGCGAATTTCACCTCGGTTCCGCCAAGATGTTCGGCGACCACAACGGCAATGTCGTTTGCCGATTTCGTAACGAGTGCCAGAATGGCATCCTCGACCGAAATCTTTTCACCAGGCTGAAGGCCTAATTTCGAAGGGGCCTGTCCCCAAGCGCGTTTGGAAACTTCCATGCGTGTCGAAAGCGATACCTTACCGGAATCCAGCGCATCAAACAGCATGTAAAGCGTCATGATCTTGGTCAGTGACGCAGGGTAAACTTTGTGGTCGGCGCGATATTCATGAAGGACATCGCCGGTTTCGGCGTCGATAACCATCGCTGTATAGGTGCGTGCCATTGCTGCCGGTGTTGTGAATACAACAGCCGCGATGATCAGCAGCATCACGGACAGGACGCAGTAAATCCTGCGACCCTGCGATTGCCACATCGGTCGACTTTGATCAGTACTAACGGTGGCCATCGCTTTTGGCCCAAGACGGGTCTTAAAACGCATTTGACGGGCTCGGCTTTACGGTGATCCCCAAGACGAAATATGGTCAGTGTCTCATCGCGGCATTAAAAAAATGCTTAACGCTTGTTCAGATAATCTGATTTGCCGCCTTGTTGCGGTCTCATTTTTTCGTCAGACTCAATTTATATCCGCCAGAAGGTTAAAAATCGAGGATCGAATGCGTAAAAAAATAATGTCTGTTGTCAGTAACATAAGAACAAAATCATCAATTTTAAGTGGTGGCGCACTGTGTGCCGCAGGTTTGATGGCGCTTTCTGCATGCAGTTTTACCGGTACAAGCGATATCGAAAATCCACTGGTGCGCAAGGGTAGCTGGTTCTCGTTTATCAATGCGGATGACATTCGAACCGCATGTTCTGCCGGGGATGCAGAAGGACGGATTCGCATCGTCTATAATGCTGATTATTATAAAGAAACGCGCAGTTACGACCTTATTCCCAGGAACGGTGCAGAGCAGTTTGAGATGGTGTCGCGGATATTCGGTCCGCTTGACGTAAGCGAGGTCAATATCGAGGTTACAGCCCCCCTTGGTGCTTTCGGCGGGACGGAATCGCGGGAAAACCTGTCGCGTGGACAATATCTTGCACTAACCGATGCGCTTCAGGCCGATGGTTTCGGATATCAAAGCCGCGACGGATTGCGCCTGCATTCTGACGATTATTACTGGGTTGCGATTGGCTGTTCGTCGCAAAGCATCACGCTTGCTGCTTGGACATCTACCAAGGATGATCTGCGCGCTTTGACTTTCCCGAATGTGCTCGAAAACCTGTCGGGTTTGGAAAAAACACTTCCACAGCCGCCAGCTTTCGGGGCGCCAAAGCAGCCTGATCCGTTTTTCAGCAAGAATGACAAGAAAGCCGAGTCTCGCCATTTCTATCGCACTGTGCGCGGAAATCAGCTGAAATAAGCTGATCCGTTTCAGGAATCTTCGATGAAAATGGCACGGCATAACTCGTGCCATTTTTGTTTTTTTAGCGTCCTGAATATCAGGATTAACGTAATTTCCCGGCTAAACGATTGAACCTATGCCGGTTTTTTACAATCGGTTCCCGGGAATCAAGATAATCCGTTCTCCCAGACGTGCTTGACCCATTCACGACTTTTAAAATGTCACCAAAGCAACCTTGACGGCGCACCTCTATTCCATCTAGGGTTATGTTGCGATGCAGCATAATTTCTGAATGCCAAGCCCAATTCAAGGAGGTCGGCACATGGTGACTCCTCGCAAAAAATCTGCGCCCGCTTCAACAAATGCTAATCCGGCGAAGGTCTCTTCTCGCCCAAAAGCGGTGACTCAAAAAACAGCTTCTGATGGCGCTAAAAAGTCTGCTGCTTCCCCGGCAAAGGCCGCGACAGCTGAAATTTCCGAGGCTGCAACAGAGCGGCCGAAGCGTGTCGTCACAACCGCAAGCGCGCTTGAGGCAGAGGCATTGCGCCATCCTCCGGTTGCGGAGCCTTCAAAACCGGATGCTGTAGTGCCGGAGGCGAATAAAGAACCTGTTGCCGCTCAAGGGGCTGAGGCTCCGGCCAAGGCTGATGACCCGGTAAAAGCAGAAGCCGCGGAAAGCAAGCCTGCGCCCGAACAAGCCAGAAAGAAGACAACGGCAGGCCCCAAACCGGCAAGCCGTCCGAAGGCGGCAACCACATCGAAAAAGAATACGGTTATGCCTGCCTCCAAAGCCGTCAGTGAACCCAAAGTTTCGGTTTCCAGCGAGAAGGCATCTGGTGCGATTTCCGAAACGCCCCTCCCAGCAAAGAAGGCTTCCATCGTGACAGAGCAAGAGAAAGCGGCTGCTCCGGCCAAAGTGACAGCTGCGGCGAAGGCCGAGACGAAAGCTAAAGATACTAAAGATACTAAAGATGCCCAAAAAACTGCTGTCGAGGTTAAGGTTGCAGCCCAGCCGACAGCCGCTGGTGATGTGGCTGCGTTTGGTGCGGTCAGCCTTGAGCCGTTCACAGAGCTTTGGAAAGCACCGGAAGTCGATACCATGGTTGCAGCAACCCAGGATGCTCTCGAAGGAAGTCTAACGGCGGTCAATGATGTTCTTGCTCAGGTGACAGAAAAGATTACCGAGCAGGCTGACATATTCTCCGATGCTGGAACGCAAATGATGGCCAGATACGAAGAACTGATCGAAACGCAGCAAAAAAGTTTCGAAGGCGTATGGCAGGTTTCATCTGAGCTGATGGAAAAAAGCGGTTCCTTCGGTGCTGAGCTGGCATCCTGGGCGCAGCGGGAAGTTGATGCATCCCAAGCTGATTTCGAAGCGCTTTCAAAGGTCGAAAGCCTTTCTGAACTGCAGGAGCTGAACGAGCGTATACTGAAACGCTATGTCGAGTCCGGCATGTCCGAAGGCGAAAAAATTCAGAAAATGATGTTCGCTGCTTTCACCGACGGATTTGCTGCAATGTCCAAGGCTGCTGGTGTTCCGCTTAAGTAAGCAAACCGACGCACTTAGGATTTTGCCGTAATGAATGTATCGGGACGGACATGGCTGGCAGCCATGTCCGTTTTTATTTTTTGTACCGATATTTACGGCAAAGATGACGAAGTTTGATCAATGATCTTGCAGCACGGCATTCTCGGCCTACATGAATTTGGGATGAGGTTAGAAACGTTTTGTCGCTGCGGACTTTGAAACAGATGTTCAATGACCTATCATGGAGACAATGCAGAACAAAAGGGTTCCGGTAAGCAGATTATGAGTGATCAGGACAATGACGGTGGTGGTCTCCCGAATACGGGGATCGTAACGAAGACACGGCCAAAGACGAAGAAGCCGTCCATGTACAAGGTGTTGTTGCTGAATGACGACTACACCCCCATGGAATTCGTTGTCCATGTGCTAGAACGGTTCTTTGAAAAGGGCCGGGAAGAGGCGACCGCGATCATGCTTCAGGTCCACCGAAAGGGGGTCGGAATTTGTGGGGTTTTCACCTACGAGATCGCGGAAACCAAGGTCAACCAGGTCATGGATCTGGCGCGGCAAAATCAGCATCCGCTGCAGTGCACGTTAGAGAAGGAGTGAAACATGCTCTCACGTAACCTTGAAGAAAGCTTACATCGTGCGCTGGCATATGCCTCTGAGCGGCGTCATGAATATGCAACGCTGGAACATCTTCTGTTGTCATTGACCGAAGATCAGGACGCGTTGTCTGTTCTGAAAGCGTGCCGGGTGGACGTTGATCGTCTGCGTTCGGATCTGCTGGAGTTTGCTGATAGCGAACTTTCCGGCCTGATCAGTGCGCGTTTGGTGGACCCCAAGCCGACGGCTGGTTTCCAGCGCGTGATACAGCGCGCAGCCATTCATGTTCAGTCTTCCGGGCGAGAAGAGGTAACAGGGGCGAATGTGCTGGTTGCACTGTTCTCCGAACGTGAATCGCATGCGGTCTATTACCTGCAATTGCAGGACATGACCCGTCTGGATGCGGTCAATTACATTTCCCACGGAATTGCCAAGGCGCCAGAACTGAACGAACGCCGCATTCCGCGTGGTGCCGAAGAAGAAGTTGCACCCGGTGCGACAACCGACGCTGAAGAAGGTGTCGCCGCTGGCGAGGGCGAGGCGCTCAAGGCTTATTGCGTGAACCTTAATGTCAAGGCGCAGAATGGCAAGATTGATCCGTTGATCGGCCGCCAAAGCGAAATTGAACGCACCATTCAGGTCCTGTGCCGTCGCACCAAGAACAACCCGCTTTATGTTGGTGATCCGGGGGTTGGTAAAACCGCCATCGCCGAAGGCTTGGCGCGTCGCATTGTTGATGGTGATGTCCCCGAGGTTCTTGCGGATGCCACCATTTTCTCTCTTGATATGGGCGCGCTTCTGGCCGGGACACGGTATCGTGGTGACTTCGAAGAGCGCCTGAAGGCGGTCGTCAAGGAACTTGAAGAGTTTGATGGCGCGGTTCTGTTCATTGATGAAATTCACACGGTGATCGGCGCGGGCGCGACATCGGGCGGGGCAATGGATGCCTCGAACCTGTTGAAACCGGCCTTGGCCAGCGGTTCGCTTCGGTGCATCGGTTCCACGACTTACAAGGAATTCCGCGGTCATTTCGAAAAGGACCGCGCCCTTGTGCGTCGTTTCCAGAAAATCGATGTCGAAGAACCGTCTCCCGAAGATACCATTAAAATCCTCAAGGGACTCAAGCCCTATTACGAGGAACATCATCACGTCAAATACACCAACGAGGCCATTCGGTCTGCGGTCGAGCTGGCATCACGCTATATCAATGACCGCAAACGTCCCGATAGCGCGATTGATGTGATTGACGAAGTCGGGGCATCCCGGATGCTGGTGGCACCAAGCAAGCGCAAGCGCACGATTTCCAAACGCGATGTCGAAGAAATCGTCGCCAAGATTGCCCGCATACCACCAAAATCGGTGTCGACGGATGACCGTAAGGCATTGGCCAATCTGGAACGTGACCTCAAGACCGTTGTATTTGGTCAAGACAAGGCGATTGAAGCCGTTGCCAGTGCGATCAAGCTCGCACGTGCCGGTTTGCGCGAACCGGAAAAGCCGATTGGCAGCTATCTGTTCTCCGGCCCGACAGGTGTTGGTAAGACCGAGGTGACCAAGCAGCTGGCGCATGTCATGGGGATCGAATTCATACGGTTCGACATGTCCGAATATATGGAACGCCACAGCGTTTCTCGCCTGATTGGTGCGCCGCCCGGCTATGTCGGTTTCGATCAGGGCGGGCTTCTGACCGATTCCGTCGATCAGCATCCGCATGCGGTTGTCCTGCTTGACGAGATCGAGAAAGCCCATCCGGACCTGTTCAATATTCTTTTGCAGGTGATGGACCACGGCAAGCTTACGGATAATAACGGCAAGACCGTTGATTTCCGTAATATTGTGCTGGTGATGACGACCAACGCGGGCGCATCGGATATGGCAAAGCCGCCCATCGGTTTCAAACGCGAAATGCGTACCGGCGAGGATGCAGAGGCGATCAAGCGGACTTTCTCGCCGGAATTCCGTAATCGTCTGGACGCGGTCATTCCGTTTGAAAACCTCAAGCCTGAGGTCGTCAAGATGGTGGTGGATAAGTTCATCCTGCAGCTTGAAGTCCAGCTTGCAGATCGCAATGTTTCGATCGAACTGACCGAAGCAGCGCGGACCTGGCTGGGCGAACGGGGCTATGATGCGGCCTTTGGGGCGCGTCCTTTGGGGCGTGTCATTCAGGAACACGTCAAAAAGCCGCTGGCCGAGGAATTGCTGTTTGGCAAACTCGAAAAGGGCGGGGCCGTTCTGGTCGATATCGAAGACGATGCCGTTATCTTCCGTTATCCGGAAGAAAATGGTGGCGGGTCGAAAAAGGAAAAAGATCCGGAAATGGCAAACTGATTGCCCTGTGATCGATTACCTTGTCATTAAGTTTTGGCGCGTTATTGTGATTGCCCGGAACAGTTGTTTCGGGCAATTGCTTTTGGTGGCATATAAAAACAATGAACCAGGCGACACAGCGAAAATATCGGGATGAAGTCGAGAAGTTTCTGTCCAAACTTGAATCGCAGGCGCGCAGGCTTGTGGCTTTGGCAGATGTGATCGAGAAGACGGTCGATACAACGGAAGTGACAGGTTACCGGCCTTTCCGCGAGGAAGTCGATAATTTCAAAGCGCTTTCGCTGGTGATCACCGACCGCCTTGCAAAGCTTGAAAAGCATCCGAAAAAGGACGAGCTTGAAGAGCAATTCCATAAATTGCAGATCCTGATGCTGCGCATCGTGATCAAAACCAGCCTGAAATTCTTCTTTGTGATGAGTGCCAAGCCGGTTCTGCCGCTTGGTGCGCGCGAGATGTTTCAAAGCGAGCTTCGCACGCTTTATGAGGCAGAGCGCATGATTTCCAATCCGCGATATATCAGCCACCTTGATGAAGGTGCCAAGGATGATCTTGAGATTGCCAAGGAAATTCTTCAGGAAATCATTGAAAACGCTCCTGCTTTGCTGAATTTCGGAAATCGAAAAAAGCGTAAGCCGGCACGCCGCAACGCCGGTTGATCTGCAGATCAATCCTGCTGTCATTTGACTTAAATTGCGTTTTGCAAAATGCAAAGAATGACTATCGCATTTTGCAAATATTTCTGTCGCAAATTGCGAATTAATTTTGAAGTAGTTGTCTTATCAGAGTTTTTTCAATCAATAATCGGCCAAATTCTGCGATTTTAAGGTGATGCCAAAAACTGGCACACCCTATGCATATGTGTGATCGGACAGTTGTTCTTTGCAGGGGCGCATCTTGCGCCTGGAACAACGTAATCTTCTGCAGTTTGCTCGTGTCCCAACCAAACTCAGCGGCGGTTTTTCCGCCGCTTTTTTCTTTTGTCCCCCTTTTCTTATCATCCAGCCCTCCAATGGCTTAACTGGCATCCCCATATGGGGATATCGGATAATGTATGCGTGTTTGTATATATTTTCCTGCGTCTAAAAGTAGTTGATGAACAGATTTTTCTCTGTATAATCTATACCAAGGGATAGTATTTGCATACGGAGGGGTAGGAAGGGTTATGAAGATAAAAAAACACCTTGTTCTGGTGACGGGTCTGATGATTGGCACTTCGTTTGGTGTCACTGCCGCCAATGCCAAGTCAGATTTGCCCGGGGCACCGGACCAGTTGATTACGGATGACACGATCCGTGATGTTCGGGAATGGCTTGCAAATCCGGTGGTCGAACTTTCAATCTCGTCGCAGAACCGGTTGCGCAAAGGTATGACGCAGGATCAGATCGATGCTGCCGACAAACAATGGGTGGCGGAACGCGAAGCTGAGGACCAGCCGCTGGTCGCAGCCATTCTGACCAATCCTCTTTCCAGTTATCTGACGCAGATCCAGGCGCGTTCCGGCGGATTGTTTGCCGAAATATTTGTCATGGACGCTGTCGGCCTCAATGTCGGGCAAAGCTCGATCACTTCCGATTTCTGGCAGGGGGACGAGGCCAAGTTCAAAAACACCTTCCCCAACGGAGCCAACGCCGTCTTCATTGATGAAGCTGAATATAACGAAGAATCCGACACTTGGCGTTCGCAGCTCAATATGACCATGAGCGATCAGCAAGGGGCACCAATCGGTGCCGTCACGATCGAGGTCAATCTTAATGAACTCGCGCGTCGTCAGCAGTTGTAAGGGAGACGGACAATGAACTTCTTCAAAAACCTTTCCATACCAGCCAAGCTGACGACCTGCTTTGCTGTGATGATTGTGGTCATCCTGATGGTTGCGGGTGCCGGGATGTTTGCGACTTTCCAGGTCAAGTCTGCCAATGATCAACGTGATTATCTTTCTGATTTCGAACGCGACTATCGCAACCTGGACCGCTCCTATCTGATGGCGCGTCAGGAACTGGTTTATTTCCTGACAACCGGTGACCGGACCGGACTTGAAAGTTATCAGGAATCGCTGGCTGAAATCGATACCCGCACCGATGTTCTGAAAGCCTACGCGACGATTAACCCGACAATTGCCGATCTTATCGAACAGATGGACAGCGCAATTGATCGCTGGGAAGAGATCGCCAGCGAACAGGCGAAACTGATGCGTCATTATCTGACCGTCAACCATGCGCGTGCGATTGAAGCTTCCGGCGAACCGCGCGAACTGTCCGACAGCGTATCGAAGATTGCCCTGGAACTGGCAGAAAATATCGACCAGATGAACCTGGATGTCGAAAACCGTGTCGAACGGGCCATGATGCTGTTCCAGACCACACTGGGCATTGGTGTTGTTTTGCTGATCGCCATGGCGGCATTGTTTGGTGGCACGTTGTCGCGCCTTATTGCGACACCGATCCGCAAGATGACGGATGCGATGGGAAGTCTGGCATCTGGCAACCTTGATATCGAAATCCTTGATATGAAGCGCGCCGACGAAGTGGGGGCGATGGCCAAATCGCTTGAAGTGTTCCGTGAAAACGCCCGTGAACGTGCCCGGATGGCCGAACAGGAACGGATTGAAGCCGAACGCCAGATCGAACGCAGCAAGCGTATGGGTACACTGACTGCCGGTTTCGATCATAAAATCCAGGAAGTTCTTTCGGCGGTTAATGTTGCGCTGGACGAAGTCCGCAGTGCATCGGAAACGCTTTCGTCACATTCGGTTCGCGCCAATCAGGATGCGAAAAGTGTGGCAGAGCAGGCCGAAGAATCATCGGGAGACATCGAAACCGTTGCATCGGCAACCGCGCAGCTTTCCGCGTCGATTTCTGAAATCGCATCGCAGATCGCACGTGTTACCGAAATTACCCAGCATGCCGTTGCGGAAACCGAACGCACCAATCAGCGTGTCGAAATGCTGAACGAAGCGGCGCAAAGTGTTGGTGAAGTTGTCAGCCTGATCAGCGACATTGCTGATCAGACAAACCTGCTGGCACTTAACGCGACAATTGAATCCGCACGTGCCGGCGATGCAGGCAAGGGCTTTGCGGTGGTGGCGGGGGAAGTCAAAAACCTTGCTGCCCAGACGGTGAAGGCAACCGAACAGATCACTGCGAAAATTACCGAAATGCAGGGTGAAACCGGTGCCGCCGCCGAAGCCGTTCGCGGCTTTGCCGAAACCATTCATCAAATTGATGAACTGATGTCGGTTGTTGCCAGTGCGGTGGAAGAGCAGGGCGCTGCAACCGAAGAAATTTCACGCAGTGTCGAAGGGGCTGCCAATGGCAACGTCGCGATTTCAAATGCGGTGAAAAGTGTTGCCCTGGCCACAACCGAAAGCGGTGATCTTTCGAATGGTCAGCTTGACTGTGTCGGTCGTCTTGCGGCCGCCAATGATGAGCTGAGAAGCCATGTAAATGGCTTCCTGAACGACGTCAGAGCCGTCTAAAAATACTGAGTTGGTTGGGCAGTCAGGAAGGGGCGCGATGCTGATGCATCGTGCTCCTTTTTGCTTGGTGGAGCTGCCGGTTCATTCCTGTTTGAACGGGCTGTGTTCGGCCACGATAAATTCGCGATCCTGCGCGATATGATGGCGTTCCTGATCCAGAAAACGGGCCACGGCAGTGCGTAAACCGGCATCGGCAATCAGATGTGCCGAATGGGTCAGAACCGGTTCATAGCCACGCTGGATTTTGTGTTCACCCTGTGCCCCGGCCTCAACCGTTTTAAGGCCGCGTTCAATCGCGATATCGATCGCCTGATAGTAACAGGTCTCGAAATGCAAAAGCGGGGTCCGGTCAACAGTGCCCCAGTTGCGTCCGTATAAGGTTTCCGTGCCGATCAGGTTGAGCGCCCCGGCAACCATGTCGCCGTCACGAAAGGCAGCCACCAAAACGGTCCGGTCCCGGACCCGTTCATGCAGAAGATCAAAGAACTCCCGCGTTAAATAGGCCTGCCCCCATTTGCGATCCGATGTGTCGTGATAAAAGGCATAAAACCGGTCCCAATGGGCGGCTTTAAGGTCATCACCCGATAGAACTTCAAAGCTGTATCCCGCATCGCGCACCTGTTTGCGTTCCTTGCGCAGATTTTTGCGTTTGCGCGAATTCAGCGCGCCAAGGAAATCGTCAAAACTGTCGTAACCACGATTGTACCAGTGATATTGAATGCCGGTTCGCGGAAGAAATCCGGCATCTTGCATCGCCCGGCTTTCATCGCCACTGCAAAACGTTACATGCAGGCTGGCAATGCCAAGCCGTTCGGGCAGGGCACAAAGCGCACCAATCAGAAGTGTGCGAACGCGCTCAGGGGCTGGATGATCGGACCGTATCAGAAGCCGCGGGCCCGGAACCGGTGAAAAGGGTACGGCGGCCTGTAATTTCGGATAATACCGTCCACCCGCCCGCTCATAGGCTTCCGCCCAGCTCCAGTCGAAGACATATTCGCCATAGGAATGCGATTTGACATAAAGCGGCACAATCCCGGCAACCGTATCGTCATCATCGGTAACCACCAGATGAAAGGGTTGCCAACCGGTATCGGCATTGGCCGAGCCACTATCTTCCATTGCGGAAAGAAAGGCAAAGCTGACAAACGGGTTCGCCGTGCCTGCGCATTTGTCCCAGTCGGCTTCGCCGATTTTATGGATATCGGTAACGGTTCTTATCTCGGCAGGCAAGATGGGGTCCCCTGTGTTCAATCCTTGGTCGCCGTTCGGGCCTGCATTCTATACGCAATAGCCGGTATATGCGTTCAGAAGATAGGCGCATTGCATGTTTGCGCAAGGGAAAGCCTTTGACGGACGTTGCCTTAGGCCCTATTTCATTGGGCCAAGGGCGCGTAACGTTACGGCCCTACGGCTCGGGAAATGCCCGTGTCGCCCTCGCAAAGAAAAGGATGGTGCGCCGTGAACAGCAAGCTTTCGTTGGAGAAGGACAAGATCAAGATCGTCCTGCTCGAAGGTATCCATGAAAACGCTGTAAAGATGTTCAAAGAGGCCGGCTACTCAAATGTCGACCACTACCCTGCTGCTCTGGATGCGGATGAACTGAAATCCGTCGTCTCCGAAGCGCATTTTCTGGGCATCCGTTCCCGCACCAAACTGACCGAAGAAGTCATCGACGCTGCACCCAAGCTGACCTCTATCGGTTGTTTCTGTATCGGCACCAATCAGGTTGATCTGAAAGCCGCTGCGATGCGCGGTATTCCGGTCTTCAATGCGCCTTATTCCAATACCCGTTCGGTCGCCGAACTGGTTCTGGGTCAGATCATCATGCTGATGCGCGGTATCCCGCAGCGTGACAAGGCTGCCCATGCCGGTGGCTGGCTTAAAAATGCCAAGGGCTCGTACGAGGCGCGCGGCAAGACTTTGGGCATCATCGGCTATGGTCATATCGGATCGCAGCTGTCGGTTCTGGCGGAATCGCTTGGCATGAACGTCATTTATTATGATGTGATCAACAAGCTTGCGATGGGTAATGCCACCTCGTGCAGTTCGATGGATGAATTGCTGGCGAAATCTGATGTCGTTTCGTTGCATGTTCCGGCCAACGAACAGACCAAAAACATGATCACCGCGACCGAAATCGCCAAGATGAAGCCGGGGGCGCACCTGATCAACGCGGCACGTGGCAATGTCATCGTGATCGAAGACCTTGCTGCGGCCTTGGAACGCGGCCATCTGGCCGGTGCAGCCCTTGACGTGTTCCCGGTCGAGCCTGCGGGCAAGGACGAGGAATTCCAGAGCCCGCTTCGCGGTATGCCGAACGTGATCCTGACCCCGCATATCGGTGGTTCCACCCAGGAAGCACAGGAAAATATCGGTGTCGAAGTTGCCGACAAGCTGATCACCTATTCCGATAACGGGTCGACGCTGGGTGCGGTCAACTTCCCGGAAGTTTCGCTGCCGGTCAAGGATCGCAAGCACACCCGCTTCATGCATATTCATCGCAACGTTCCGGGCGTTCTGTCGAAAATCAACGACGTGTTTGCAACGCGTGGCATGAATATCAGCGGTCAGTATCTGCGTTCCGAAGGCGGCGTGGGTTACGTGGTTGTCGAAGTCGACGAGGAAATCCAGCCGGGGCTTGGCATCCGCAAGGAACTCGAAGCCATCGACGGTACGCTTCGGGTTCGCTTCCTGTTCTGATCTATCTATAGTTGCGCAATGCAATCAAACTGAGAAGGGCGGAAACATCATTGTTTCCGCCCTTTTCTTATAGTTTGCGATACATGATCAGTGCGTCGGTTTCGCCGTGTGTCGGGTGCATATAGGCACCGGGTAAACGCCCGACAATTTCAAAGCCAAGCTGCGGCCAAAGATGCACCGCGGCCTTGTTGCTGGCGATGACGAAATTGAACTGCATTGCCTTGAAGCCCCGATCCCTTGCACGGATCAGCGAGTCTTCGCACATTCGCCGCGCAATCCCGCGCCCGCCCGCATCGGGGGCGGTCATATAGCCGCAATTGGCGACATGGGCACCATTGCCCGGCTGATTGGCCTTCAGGTAATAGGTGCCAACAATCTGCCCGTCTTCCTCGGCAACGAAGGTTTCCCTGTCCGCGCCCATCCAATAGGCCAACACATCCGTGTCGGTCATGTCGATGGGCATGACATAGGTTTCACCGGCCCGAAGGACCGGGGCAACGATTTCAAGGATTTTCGCGACATCATTCTGGGTGGCGGGGCGTATCTGCATTGTAACGGTCAGTCTTTCGTGGGGGACAAGCCCGCGCGGGGCAGGGGATAAAACACGACGCGGGCAGGTGTTAGCGGTCGCCCTGTTGCAAGACCTGTTCGATAAATTCGGGGTCCGCTTCAAACGGCAGGCTCGCCCGTCCGGCAAGCGCGCGGGCAAGTTCGGAACGATAACGTTCCCGTGGGATTTCGACCACCCCGAACTGTTTTAGGTGATCATTGACGAACTGGGTATCAAGCAGGGTATAGCCGCCTTGCCGCAAAAGGGCGACAAGATGCACCAATGCCACCTTTGATGCATTGGTCGCACGCGAAAACATGCTTTCGCCAAAAAACGCCTGCCCCAGGCTGACGCCATAAAGACCGCCAACCAGCTTGCCATCAAGCCATGCCTCGATCGAATGGGCGCACCCCATCTTGTGAAGCGCGCAATAGGCATCAAGGATATTGTCATTGATCCACGTATCATCCCGGCTGTCGGTTGGCTCCGCACAGGCACGAATGACATCGGGAAAGGCTTTGTTTACATGGACCTTGAATGTCCCCTTGCGCACCGCTTTGCGCAGGCTTCTGGGCACGTGGAAGCCATCAAGCGGCAATACGCCACGCCATTCCGGGTCAATCCAGTAAAGGGTCGGGTCATCATGGCTTTCGGCCATGGGAAACAGGCCGACCGAATAGGCACGGATCAACAGATCAGGGGTCAGTTGGTTCGACATGATCGCGGTGATAATGGTTTCGGTCCTGTTTGCAAATCGTCTGTTTACATATGTGAACGCGCACTGTTCTGACAAGATAGCAGCTTGCAGTCCATCGGCTATGTTTGGCATGATAATCGAAATGTATGATTAATTCTTTCGCGCCGGAATTGTAAAATGCTCGAAATTTCTTCGCTGATTATTTTTGCCGGGGCGTTGCTGGTGGCATCAGGATCGCCGGGGCCAAGTGTTGCGGCACTGGTGGCCCGGGTTCTTGCACGTGGATACCGCGATATCCTGCCGTTTCTGGCCGCATTGTGGATTGGCGAACTGACCTGGCTCAGCTTTGCCGTACTTGGCCTGTCGGCCATCGCAAACAGCTTCCATCTTCTGTTCGCCATCATCAAATATGTTGGTGTGGCCTATCTTCTGTATCTGGCGTGGAAGATGTGGCACGCGTCTGTTGATGTCGATGCCGAAACCATCCCCGATACAAAATCCGGTGTTCGGATGTTCATCGCGGGCATGACGGTGACGATGGGCAATCCGAAAATCATGCTGTTCTATATGGCGCTGGTTCCGACCGTGATTGATCTGGCATCCGTGTCGCTGTTTGGCTGGTTCGAACTTTCCGTCGCCCTGATGGTGGTTCTGGTCGCGGTCGACCTGACATGGGTTTTCATGGCGTCGCGTCTGCGCCACCTGATCCGCAGCCGACGTGCTATGAAAATCGCCAACCGCACCAGTGCAACGGTGATGGCCGGGGCGGCGGTCGCCATCGCGTCTCGCTAGGGGCGTTGCTGGGCTAACGGAAATTCCCAAACAAAAACGGGACTCCCGAAAGGAAGCCCCGTTTTTTGATCGGGATATAGAAGGTTACTTCTTCATGCCCATGAATTTTTCCAGCCAGTGAATATCGTAATCACCTTTCTGGATATCAGGCTGCGCCAGAAGCTTCTGATGCAGCGGAATGGTGGTTTTGATCCCGCCAATCGCATATTCGGCCAAGGCACGGCGCAGGCGCATCATGCATTCTTCGCGGTCACGTCCATGCACGATCAGCTTTGCAATCATGCTGTCGTAATAGGGCGGGATCGAATAACCGGTATAGATACCGCTATCGACACGCACGCCCAAACCGCCCGGTGCATGATATTCCTTGATCTTGCCCGGTGACGGCACAAAGGTTTCCGGATCTTCGGCATTGATGCGGCATTCAATCGCATGGCCGTGAATTTCCAGATCTTCCTGTGTAAAGGACAGTTCAAGGCCCGCGGCAACGCGAATCTGTTCACGCACAAGGTCAACGCCCGAAATGGCTTCGGTCACTGGATGTTCGACCTGCAGGCGGGTGTTCATTTCAATGAAATAGAATTCGCCATTTTCATACAGGAATTCAATCGTACCGGCATTGCGATATCCCATGCCACGCATCGCGTTGGCAACGGTCGATCCGATCCGTTCGCGTTCTTCCGGTGTCAGCGTCGGCGAAGGGGCTTCTTCAAGCACTTTCTGGTGACGGCGCTGTAAGGAACAGTCACGTTCGAACAGATGGACGGCATTTCCGTGGGAATCGCCGATAACCTGAAGTTCGATATGGCGCGGTTTGCCAAGGTACTTTTCCATATAAACCGCGGCATTGCCAAAGTTCTGCAATGCTTCCTTGCGGGTCATGGAAAAGGCTTCGGCAAGGTCTTCGTCGCGCTCGACCACTTTCATGCCGCGACCGCCGCCGCCGCCCGATGCCTTGATCAGAACCGGATAGCCGATTTCCTTGGCGCATTTTTGCGCCTCGGCAACGGTGGTGATTTCTCCGTCCGACCCCGGAACAACCGGAATGCCCAGTTTTGCTGCGGTGAGTTTGGCGGTGATCTTGTCACCCATCATGCGGATATGTTCCGCCGACGGACCGACAAAGGCAAAGCCATGTTCTTCGACCATGGCGGCAAAGTCGGCATTTTCCGACAGGAAGCCGTAACCCGGATGGATGGCTTCCGCCCCGGTGATTTCGGCAGCCGACAGGATCGCCGGAATATTCAGATAGCTGTCTTTCGATGCGGCCGGGCCGATGCAGACGGCTTCGTCTGCCAGGCGGACATGCATGGCATCGGCATCGGCGGTGGAATGCACCGCGACAGTTTTGATGCCCATTTCGCGGCAGGCGCGCTGAATACGCAGCGCGATTTCGCCACGGTTGGCAATCAGTAGTTTGTCGAACATGCGGTGTTTACCCCGGCTTATTCAATAATGACCAGCGGCTCGTCATACTCGACCGGATGGCCGTCGGTTGCGATGATCTGGCTGATTTTGCCAGATTTCGGCGCGCGGATCGGGTTGAAGGTCTTCATTGCTTCGATCAGCATCAGGGTCTGGCCTTCGGAAACGCTGGAACCGACCGAAATAAACGGTGCAGCGCCGGGTTCCGGTGCGAAATAGACCACGCCAACCATCGGCGATTTTACAGCACCCGGATGGGAACCTGCATCAGCTGGTGCCGCCGGAGCAGCCGCCGCAGCAGGAGCCGCAACCGGTGCAGCAGCCGGAGCGGCTGCAACCATGGTGCCCTGACGGGCGACGCGAATGCGATTGTCGCCTGCGGCAACTTCGATCTCGGTCAGGTTGGTCTCGTCCAGCAGCTCGGCGAGCTGGCGAATGGTATCGTTGTCGATGTTGAACTTGCTCATTTCGATATCTTTTATGATGGTGTGTGGATCAGTGATCTGATGGCATCAAGGCCAAGAATGTAGCCCTGCGCGCCAAAACCACAGATCATGCCTTTTGCAGCTTTTGAGACGTAAGAATGATGTCTGAATGCGTCCCGCTGATGAATATTTGAAAGATGCACCTCGACGACCGGCAAATCGGATGCCAGCAAGGCGTCAAGGATCGCAACCGATGTGTGCGTATATGCCCCAGCATTGATAATAATGCCAGCAGCTTCTTGCCGGGCTTCCTGAATCCAGTCAACCAGTTCGCCTTCATGATTGCTTTGGCGAAAGACGACGGGCAGGCCTATTTGCGACCCATGTGCCGAACACATGCTGTCGATATCCCGCAAGGTGGTCGAACCGTAAATTTCCGGCTGACGCTGTCCCAGCAGGTTCAAATTCGGCCCATTCAGAATGTAGACGGGTTTTGTCATCCGTTCCCACATGCCCAACATATAGTGATGCGTTTATAGCACGACCAAAGTCTGACGCAACGTTGCATTCGGACGAGGCTATGACTGTAGCCGCAAGATCATGCCTGCATCATCGCCATCGGCACAGCTTTGTGTGCCCCGCATGGCAGAATCCGCCGATCACAGCTTGCCTCTCGCCCGGCAGCTGCGCATACTGCGCGCCAATAGATGAATATTTTGATACCACAAGGACAAGACGAACAGATGCGCCTGACCATCAACGGTGAAGACCGCACCATCGATACCGCAGCAACCGTTGCCGATCTTCTCGGCGAACTCGGGATCACGGCGACCAAGGTCGCGGTGGAACGCAATCTCGAAATCGTGCCGAAAACGGCCTATGGCGATACCGCCCTTGCTGATGGCGATAAACTTGAAATCGTTCATTTCATTGGTGGCGGTTCATCGGATGCCGATCTTGCATCGGCCGATGACGCGGGCTTTGTTGTTGCCGGTCACAAATTCAAATCGCGTCTGATCGTCGGTACCGGCAAATACAAGGATTTCGAAGAAACCCGCATCGCGATTGATGCCTCGGGTGCCGAAATGGTCACGGTTGCGGTGCGTCGCGTCAACCTGACCGACCCGTCGCAGCCAATGCTGGTCGATTATGTCGATCCGAAAAAATACGTTTATCTGCCCAATACGGCGGGTTGCTTTACGGCCGATGATTCGGTTCGCACCCTGCGTCTGGCCCGCGAAGCCGGCGGCTGGAACTTGGTGAAGCTTGAAGTTCTGGGCGATCAGAAAACGCTGTATCCCAACATGCCCGAAACCCTCAAGGCGGCCGAAGCCCTGATCAAGGACGGTTTCGACGTGATGGTTTATTGCAGCGACGATCCCATTCAGGCCAAGATGCTTGAAGATATGGGCTGTGTCGCGATCATGCCGCTGGGCTCCCTGATCGGATCGGGCATGGGGATTCTGAACCCGGTCAATATCGCACTCATCAAGGAAAACGCCAAGGTGCCCGTGATCGTCGATGCCGGTGTCGGTACCGCGTCCGATGCGGCATTTGCCATGGAACTGGGCTGTGACGGTGTTCTGATGAATACCGCGATTGCCGGTGCCAAGGACCCGATCCGTATGGCGCGCGCCATGAAACACGCAATCATCGCTGGTCGGGAATCTTTCCTTGCCGGTCGTATGCCCAAGAAAAAATATGCCGATCCGTCCTCGCCGCTGGCTGGTTTGATCTGATCGCGCAAACGCCCGATAAAAAGCCCCCGTTTCGATACCGAAACGGGGGCTTTTGTTTTATTAAGGCTGCGAAACGGATTGACTGCATCCGTAGTCGCAGGTGATTTAAAAATCAGGACGCTTCTTCAAGTCCGGCTTTGACCAGCGCATTGACCCGTTCCATATCCGCCCCCGACACCATCTGACCATTGATCAGGAAGGCGGGGGTGCCATTAACCCCGATGCTGCGCGCCATGGCGGAATATTGCTGCAACATGCCGTTGATTTCCGGCGACTGCATGTCCTTGCGCATCTGATCAACGTCAACACCGGCATCTTCGGCCAGCTTATTGATCTGTGCTTCGTCAAGCACACCACGGCTTTCCATGAAGGCCGCGTGGATTTCCATGTATTTGCCCTGCTTGGCAGCGGCCAGTGCGGCACGTGCCGCAATGGCACTTTCTTCGCGCAGGATCGGGAATTCAACAAACATGGTGCGGATTTTGCCGTCGGAATTTTCCGCAAGTTCCTTCACACCGTCAAAGGCGCGTTTGCAATAACCGCAGTGATAATCAAAAAATTCGATCACGGTAACCGGTGCATCAAGCGGGCCAACCGATGGCACGGAGCTGTCAGCCACCAGCGCATCCCAGACCGGCTGAATGGCTTCGGCCTGCTGACGGGCCTGTTCGGTTGTCTGCCAGACCTGAACATTCTGGATGGCGCGCAGCAGAACATCCGGGTTTTCCATCAGATACTGCTCGATCACGCCTTCGATCTCGGCCTTCTGCGCGTCGCTAAGGTCTGCTGCCTGTGCCGGGCCCCCCATGGCAAAACCCAGAGAAAGCATAATGGCGGCACCGCCCAGAAGGCGTTTGATCATAAGCGAATTCATCGAAAATCCTCTGTTGTCTTCGTCCCGGATGTTTCTGACATCGCGCAGGACCTGATTTCTTTAAATCATTGATACGAGACGGGCACCCTAACGGGAAAGTAAAATATGCGAGAGATATGTGACACCGGCCACATCGGGGCGCTGATCATGTGACGATGCGACGCCGATCCATACCAGACGAACATCGACAGTGTCTGTGTCGGGCCAGTATCGTCGATGCAGGGTCGAAAGATCGAAATAATCCCGCTGCCAGCCGACAGTGCCCGAAATATCGCCCCCGATCGGCAGGCGGATTACGTGATCAATCGGCGGTTTGCCAACCCCCAGATCACTTTCGCCCCAATCCCCTTGTGACTGCGACCGGAAACCAAGCACAAGCTCGGTATCGCCGGGCAGGGCGGATGCGTTCATCAACCAGTCAAAAGACAGATAGGGGGATGCAAGAACCGAAATATTGGTTCGACGGCCAAGTTCAAACGGGGCAATGGCCGGGCGCATGGCAAGGGCGATGCGCCCATCAATATCGTCCCAGTAAAGGCTGTTGGCCTTTGACTGTTCACCCTGATCAAGCTTTGCCGGGCGGTCGGCGTAATGCCAGTAGCGCGGCGGATTGCCAAGCGAGAAGGGGCCGTAAAGAAGCTTCAGGTCTCCCTCGACGCTGACCCCGGCATCGGGCAGGCTGCATCCGGCCAGGACGTAAACCGCCATAAAAGCAACGCCCAGACGGCGCGACATCATCGAAATGACGCCCGCCCGCGGCGACAGAACCGATATCAATTGGGCTTGTCCTTGCCTTCCGGATCGGTCGCCCGGATGATGTCCTGTGCGCGCTGCCAGGTCGCGGTGCCTTTTTCAAGTTTCCGGTCGGCTTGCACCGCATGATATTTTGCCGCTTCCCGGTCCCCGGTCAAAAGGCTGTATTCCGCCTGCGACAGCGATGCTTCGCCTTCATTGCCAAGACGGTTTTCAATGATCGCCCGGAAACGCCATGCCGATGCATTGCCTCGTTCCACCGAAAGAACCCCCAGAAGGTTTTCCTTGGCTTCGCCCAGAACCGCATCATCGCCGCTTTCAATCAGGGCATGCGCCAGCAGAAGGCGGATCAAAGGGGCACCATTGGACAATTCGACGGATTTGCGCAGCGGATCGGTGGCTTCCTTGGCCTTGCCGAATTCCAGCAGGACCTGACCCTTAAGCTCTTCGAAATACGGATTTTCGGGTTCTTCGGCGATCAGCCCGTCAATCAGTTTCATCGCCGGTTCGATTTGCGAGTCCCGGTAATAGGCGATGGCGCGCGCATAGCGCCCCGAAACGCTGGTATCGGACTCGGGATAGGTGCGCAAAGTATGCTGGATATGGTTGGTAAACGCATACAGCTTGGCGCGCATACGATCATGACGTTCATACAGAACCGGATCGACCTTGGCGTCTTTTAACGGTGAATTCGCGGTATAGTTTTCAAGGAAATCAACACGTTCGGTCGTCAACGGGTGACTGCGCAGATACGGGTCCTGACGCGCGGTGCTCAGCAATTCCTGACCTTCAAGCGTTTCCATGAATTCCATCAGGCCGCGCGATGATATGCCTGCTTCGCTCAGGAATTTGACGCCGGCCTGATCGGCACTGCTTTCCTGTGTTCGCGAATAGGCCAGAAAATTGCGTTCCGCCACGTTCTGGCCGCCAAGCACGGCTGCCGTACCCACATCGGCACGTCCGGCAGCAACACCGGCAGCAACCCCAACGATGGTTGACAGAATCGACACAGCAGATGCATTTCGAAGCTGATCATGAACACGTGAAAGATGCCCGCCCGCAATGTGGCCGGTCTCGTGGGCCATCACGCCCATAACCTGTTCGGGAGTCTGGGCTTTCAACAAGAGGCCAGTATTGATAAAAAGCTTTTGGCCACCTGCAACGAATGCGTTCAGGCTGGGATCTGAGACGATATAGACAGTAACGCCGCGCGGATCGAGCCCGGCAGCCTTGAATATCGGGGTCGCATAGAGATGAAGGGTTTCCTCAATCTCGGTATCCCGGATAAAAGAACGACCCTGCGCAAAAACTGTGCTGGGCAGGGCAACAAGGAAAATGGCAGTGAGAGTAATAATGCGTCTGAGCAAAATGTGCGTTCCGTGTTCTCGTTCATCTTATGTCGACCCGACCCGTGCGGACAGGTTCCCGACGCGCAAGCCATCATGGCGGATCATGGCGGCAATCGCAATGACTGCCGGTCTTGCTGCCTGCGGTACTGATAATACTGATAATCTTGGCCAAATCGGGGCCGTCAGTGGTTTCCTTGGTGGCGTGGTTGCCGACGAACCCCGTGCGGTCCGTATTGCGCGCGATGTTCTTTCGGCTGGCGGCACGGCGGCCGATGCGGCTGTTGCGCTTTATGCCACCATGACGGTGACCAAATCATCGGTTGCCGGTATCGGTGGTGGCGGGGTTTGCGTTGTCCATGATCGGGAATCGAAGAAGGTCGAAGTCCTTGATTTCTGGCCACGTCCGGGGACTCGCACCGCAGATGGCCAGGTCGCAACGACCGTTCCGGGTGTCCCGCGCGGCCTTTACGCACTTAGTGCGCGTTATGGTCGTCTGCAATGGCCGCAGCTTCTTTCGGCCGCCGAACAGTATGCCCGCCTTGGTGTGCCGGTATCGCGTTCGATGGTTGATGATATCGAAGCCAATCGCGACCGGATCGAAGCAAGTCCGATCCTGCGCGATGTTTTCATGCCAGATGGCAAAACATTACAGGTCGGTGACCGGATTCGTTCCGTCAATCTTGGCGCACTTCTGACCTCTCTTCGGGTCAAGGGACCGGGCGAGTTTTATAACGGTGCCCTTGGCGCCCAGATCGCAACCGCGGTTCAGAATGCCGGTGGCACGCTGACGGCCGAAGACATGCGTTCCTACAAACCGCAATGGAAAACCGCGACCGAGGTCAAGGTTGGCAACGAAACGCTTTATCTTGCCTATCCGCCGCGTTCCGATAACGGGCGTTCGGTTATTGACGCGGAAACGGAACTTGGCGCGATCCTGAACCGCTATCTGGCCGATATCGAAGCTGCTGACAGCAACATTCAAGCCAATACCGGGCGCAGCGGCTTTGTCGTGCTGGACCGCAAGGCCAATGCGGTTGCCTGCATGACCACGATGAACAAACAGTTTGGTGCGGGGCTTGGTGCCGATGCGTTCGGCCTTAACCTTGCCGCCGGGGATGCGGGTTATGCCCAGACCCCGCTGATGGGCCCGGCACTTATGGTCAACCCGTTTGTCTGGGAATATTACTATGGGATCGCTGGCACCGGGACTCCGGCTGCTGCCACCAAACAGATTGCCACCATGGCCGAAGACCTGATCGAAAAGGGGGCGGCTGCCAATGTCCCGATGAATTCGGCGGGCAAACCGGCGGTCAATATCGTGCGTTGCCTTGAAGGGGTGCCGCCGCATCCTGAAAGCTGCCAGTTCATTGCCGATCCTGCGGGCGGCGGTATGGCGGGCACCCAGTAAGCCACCCTTTACAGACATTTCATCGGGGCAGGATTTCCTGCCCCGATTTTCACGATACAAAGCAGGACCCCACAAATGGCTTTGAAACAATCGCGCCGCGGTGCCATTTCGCCGTTTATTGTTATGGATGTCATGCGTGCCGCCAACGCGCGCGAACGCGACGGCAAGGCTGTCTATCACCTTGAAGTCGGGCAGCCGGGCACACCGGCCCCACGCAAGGTCCGCGAGGCCGCGGCCCGCGCCCTTGATAACGATCTGATCGGTTATACCAATGCCATGGGGATTGATCCCCTGCGCGAAGCCATCGCCGGGCATTATCAGCGTAAATTCAACGCATCGGTTGATCCGTCACGCATCTGTGTCGCCAGCGGTTCTTCCTCGATCTTCGTGCTGGCGTTTCTGGCGGCCTTTGATGCCGGGGATCGGGTGGCGATGGCGGCACCAGGCTATCCGGCCTATCACAACATCCTGACTGCACTCGGCATTGAAACCGTCAATCTGCCTGCTGGCCCCGAAAGCCATTATCAGCCAACCGTGGCCATGCTGCGTGACCTCGAAGCCCCGATTGACGGTCTGATTGTTGCAAGCCCGTCCAACCCGGCGGGCAGCATGATTGATGTTGAAACTTACCGCGAACTGGCGACCTATTGCCGGGAAAACGGTATTCGCCTGATCAGTGACGAGATTTATCAGGGCATTTCGTTTGGCGATGTCCGCGAATGCACCGCACTTGAATTCGGCGATGATGCGATCATCATCAACAGCTTCTCGAAATATTTCTCGATGACCGGCTGGCGTCTGGGCTGGGCGGTGGTGCCGCCTGATCTGATGCGCGCGGTTGAATGCCTGCAACAGAACCTGTTTATTTCGGCCCCGGCATTATCACAGATCGCCGCCGTCGCCGCATTTGATTGCGAGGACGAATTGCAGGCCAATGTCGCGGCCTATGCCCGCAATCGTGAAATCCTGCTCAATGAACTGCCCAAAGCCGGATTTGGCAACTTCGCCCCGGCGGATGGTGCATTCTATCTCTATGCCGATGTCCGCGATCTGACGGATGATAGCGAGGCATTCTGTCGCCGCATGCTTGACGAAACCGGTGTTGCCACCACGCCGGGCACTGATTTTGATCGGCTTCGCGGCAAACACTATGTCCGATTCTCATTTGCACATAGCGAGGCGACCATGCTGGGTGCGGTAAAGGCATTGAAGAACTGGCAGCGATAAGCCCCTGATCTCAAACAGACCGCAACGAAAAGGGCTGCCGAATGTTCGGCAGCCCTTTTGGGTTTTATCGGGTCCTGATCTTAACGACCAAGGCTCCACCAGCCGCGTTTCTTCGACTTGGGTTTTTCATCTTTTGCCGGTTCGGCAGAAGCGGGTTCACTCGCCACCGGTTCCGGTGCTTTTTCGGCTTTTGGTGCCGGTTTTTTCGGCTCTGCCTTCGGTTCGGATTGCTCCGCTGCCGGTGCTGCTGCGGGGGCAGGGGCCGGGCTTGCCGGTTTTTCCGCCACGATTTCCGCTGGGCTTTCTACGGGTGTTTCGGCTGGGCTCTGTGCTGGTGCCGAAACGGTTTCCTTGGCGATTTCTTCCGCAGTCTCGGGGGCAGGGCCGCTCTGGATCGGGATGTTTTTCACATCACCCCGGTCATTGCGATCCCGCCTGTTGCGGCGATTGTCATTGCGATCACGACGTTCGCGACGCGGCCGTGCCGGGGCCGGGGCGGTTGCGCTGCGCTCACGGCCGACACGGACACCTTCCTGATCGAAGCTGTCGGCATCCTGACCTTCGCTGTCGGCATCAACAACCTGATCCTCGACCTGACCTTCCGGTGCGCTGTGATCACGATCCCGGCGAAGGGCAGTTGCCTGTGCATCATCGGCAGGCGATTTGACACGCGGCGCGTTTTCAAATTCCTGACGGCGTGAACGACGGCGTCCACCACGCTTGCCGCGACGGCGGCGTTTGCGCTGTGCTTCGTCGTCGTCGTCATCTTCGTTATCGTCCTGATCACCGCGATCCGACGAACCGGCCGCATCATCTGATGCATCATCGGCTTGGTTCTGATCATCACGGTCATCACGTTCATCATTGCGGCCACGACGGCGGCGACGGCGACGGCGACGTTTGTTGCCCTGATCATCGTCGTCGCGCTGATCACGGGTATCACGTGCCTCTGCAACGTCTTCTTCTTCTTCGTCTTCGTCCGGTTCAACCGGGCTTTCAATCGCGGTCAAAGATACGCTGTCGGTGTTCAGAACCGGCAGGGCTTCTTCTTCGTCACCTTTTTTCGCACGTGACCGTTCAATCCGGTGATCTGGCGAAATCAGGCTGTCATCACCAAAGATCATCACGGTGAAGCCGTAACGCTGTTCGATTTCGGCCAGCGTGTCACGTTTGCGGTTCAGGATATAAAGCGCGACTTCGCTTGCAACATGAACGGTAAGCGCACCGGAACGACGACGCATGCCTTCTTCTTCAAGCACACGCAGCAGATGAAGGGCGGCACTTTCGATTGAACGTACAAGGCCGACACCGCGACAATGTGCGCAAACCTCGAACGCGCTTTCAACAAGCGACGGGCGCAGGCGCTGGCGCGACATTTCAAGCAAGCCGAACGGGCTGATACGGCCGATCTGCAGGCGGGCCCGGTCATTGCGCATGGCTTCTTTAAGCTTGCGTTCAACCGCCCCCTGGTTGCGGTGGTCTTCCATGTCGATGAAATCGACCACAATCAAACCGGCCAGATCGCGCAGGCGCAGCTGGCGTGCGAGTTCTTCGGCGGCTTCAAGGTTGGTCTTGTATGCGGTTTCTTCGATGTTGCGTTCACGGGTCGAACGGCCCGAGTTCACGTCAATCGCGACCAGTGCCTCGGTCGGGTTGATGACGATATAGCCACCCGATTTCAGCTGCACGACCGGATTGAGCATCGCATCAAGCTGGCTTTCCACCTGGAAGCGGTGGAACAGCGGAACACCCTGATCCTTGTAGGGCTGCACACGCTTCGCATGTGACGGCATCAGCATCTTCATGAAGTCTTTGGCGATCCGGTAACCTTCGTCACCTTCGACCAGAACTTCATCAACATCGCGTGCATAAAGGTCACGGATGGACCGTTTGATCAGATCGGCTTCTTCATAAATCAGGCACGGTGCCTGGCTCTGAAGGGTGGTTTCGCGAATACGATCCCACAAACGCATCAGATAATCGAAGTCGCGTTTAATTTCGGCCTTGGTGCGTTCCGAACCTGCGGTACGCACGATAACGGCCATGCCATCCGGAATTTCCAGTTCGGCCAGAATGGATTTAAGGCGCTTGCGATCCTGTGCATTGGTGATCTTGCGCGAAATGCCGCCACCGCGCGGGGTATTTGGCATCAGAACGCAATAACGACCCGCCAGCGACAGGAATGTCGAAAGCGCAGCACCCTTGTTACCGCGTTCTTCCTTGACCACCTGCACAAGCAGGATCTGGCGGCGCTTGATCACTTCCTGAATCTTGTAGCGCTTCTGCATCTGCGGGCGATGGCTGTCGGAGAATTCATCCCCGTCATCGCCGCCCAGATCATCGATGTCTTCTTCTTCGGCGGCACCGGCCGGCTCGGTTTCGATATCGACGGTCAGTTCGGCAATTTCTGCTGACATGGCAGCATTTCCGCCGCCCGAACCATCGGTATCATCACCATCGTTCGACGATGCGTCGGCGGTGCCATCACCAGATGCCTCGACCTCGTCGGATTTCTTGCGACGGTTGCGGGGGCGACGACGGCGCGGTTTTGCGTCCTCATCGTTCGCATCATCACTTGCCGCAGCGTCATTTTCCTGCGGGGCGTCGGCCGCAACAGTTTCCGCACTATCGGCGTTTTCGTCGGTTGCCGGTGCTTCTGCATCGGTTTCAGCCGCGGTTTCGTCCGATGCTTTCGCACGCGGTTTGCGGCGATTGCGGGTGCGGGCCGGTTTCTTTTCTTTTTTCGGGGTATCGTTACCCTCGGATGCGTCGCCGATATTGTCTTCGACGATGTCGGCATCCTTGACGTCACTATGACTACGCGAAAGGGCTTCGCGATCTGCGACCGGGATCTGGTAATAGTCGGAATGAATTTCGCTAAAGGCGAGGAAACCATGGCGGTTTCCGCCGTAATCGACGAAGGCCGCCTGCAGGGACGGTTCTACACGCGTCACTTTCGCGAGATAGATATTTCCTTTTATCTGCTTCTTGGTCGAAGTTTCGACGTCGTATTCTTCTAGGCGATTTCCATTAATAACAACGACACGGCTTTCTTCCGTGTGCGTTGCATCGATGAGCATGCGTTTGACCATTCGGAACCTGTTCCTAAAGGTCCCGCCAGTTTCCTGCGTAAAGCGATGTTGCGCTGGTATGCAAATAAACCGGCGTATCCGGAGGCGCCGTCCATAAAGGTCGCGATATGTCCTGTATATATCTGGTTCATCGCGTTTCGGCTGCTCTTCCGGTTCGGACCTGGTTTTGGTGTTGAAACAAAAATTGGTTGCGTAATCTCGAGCGCGCCAAGACAGCCTTGAATGGGAGGGCTCTATCGGGAGCGGGAATTGCCGCGTCACCGAGACACCGACCCGAGAACTGGCCTCGTCGCGTCCTCAGCCTGGCGGATTAATAAGGTTCACACCGCAAGGCATAGGAATCTCGGGTGCAACATATCCCTTTTGAAGTCCCGCGACAAACAGTTTTGTTACGTTGTCCGATGACTTTGTTGTGGTTGAATTCAAAATCGCGAAGTTTTTCGCCTGATTGCGCCAATCACGGATGCCTTCTGCCAAATCCATGATCCTGCAATGTTTTTACCGTTTACATTAATGTAATGGACATCGAAACGAAGAATGTTGTGCGCGTCGCGTGTTTCGCGGGCAGTCAATTGCCCGTTAACCAACGCATTGTTATAAACGCAGACAACCAGTCTAAAACTACTCCGCATTCTCAGGATAAACGCAGCAGGACGATGGTATCAGTTCAAACGGGTTCGCAGGTGAATGCGACGGCAGAAACGCTGTTCTTGGTCGGGCAAAAACCGGCCCGGATTGTTGCTGCACTCTGTTTGTCGCTTTTTCTGGCGATGATGATCTGTGTCGGCGGTTCTGCCACGGCAAATGCGCAGGAAACCAAGGTTCTTGGCGCGCGCCTTGGCGTTTATCCCGACTATACCCGCTTTGTCATTGATCTCGACCGCAGTGTCGAGTTCAGCTATTTTCTGCTGCCCGATCCATATCGCGTCATCATCGACATGCCCGAAATCGAATGGACCGCCCCCCCGGGTAAGGTAACATCGGGCGGCGGCCTGATTTCGGGATTGCGTTACGGCCTGTTCAAACCGGGCACCTTCCGTGTGGTTCTTGACGTTGCCGAACCGGCACTTGTTTCAAAAATCTTCACGCTGCCTGCATCCGATGGCAAGCCCCATCGTCTTGTCGTTGATTTGTCGCCCGCCAAGCGTGATGCCTTTATGGCGGCATCACGCGAAAGCATGGTCGCCTATTCCGCACGCAGCCGCAACGACACCAGTGCCACCGAACAAAGTGCCGATGTCGCGGTTGAGTCCGGTCGTGGTGGTTCGGAAAAGCCGCTGATTGCGATTGATGCGGGTCACGGCGGGGTTGATCCCGGCGCAATCGGGGTTGGCGGGGTCTATGAAAAGGACCTGACGCTTGCCGCCGCCCGCGAAGTTGAAAAGGTTCTGACCGATTCCGGTCGGTATCGTGTGCTTCTGACACGCGACAAGGACGTGTTCCTGAAATTGCGCCAGCGAACCGAAATCGCGCGTAAAAACGGGGCCGATCTGTTTATTTCGCTGCACGCAGACTCGATTGGCAATTCCAAGCATCGCGGTGCATCGGTCTATACCCTGTCTGAAAACGCGTCGGACAAAGAAGCCGCCGCACTGGCGTCAAAGGAAAACAAGGCCGACGTGATTGCCGGTATTGACCTATCGGAAGAAAACTCGCTGGTGCAAAGCATCCTGATCGATCTGGCACAGCGCGAAACCATGAACCTGTCGGCGACCCTTGCGGCCAATATGGTCACCGAACTGGGCAAAAGCATCGAACTGCAACGCCGGACCCATCGGTTCGCGGGCTTTGCTGTGCTCAAGGCTCCTGATATCCCCTCAGCCCTGTTTGAAATGGGCTATTTATCGAACGCGACGGATGCCAAGCTGTTGCAAAGCCCGGCACATCGTCGCAAGGTCGCCGAAGCTATACTGCGCGCCATCGATATCTATTTCGAAAAACATAAATTCTAGGTCGGGTTCAACGGCTTCGTCCCCGGATTTCGAAAAGCATATTGGCAATTTGCATAACTTTTACGTGCAATGGAATTTCCGGCTCTCGCTTTGATGGGGCGGTAGGGCTATAATCTTTGCCCGGTCGGAACAGAAAATACGGTGGCCGTGCGCAGTGTCACAACGCCGTCACTTTTTTGCCGCTATGATAAGGCTGATTGCAATTCTCCGAAATGTGCGCTTTGGTGCGCGCCAAACCGGATCAGGCCAAAACAGCAAAATGATAAAGACCTGTTTATGCGTATTTTACTAAGTATTTTCGGTGTGCTTTTCCTGATGGCAATTGCTGGCGGGATTGGCGTTCTGGCGATCTTCTGGCATTTCGGTCAGGACCTGCCCGATTACACCCAGCTTGAAAACTACGAACCCGAAGTCATGACACGCGTCCATGCCAGTGACGGGGCATTGATCGCCGAATATGCGCGTGAAAAACGCGTTTTCGTGCCGATCACCTCGATCCCGCATGTTGTTGTCGACGCGTTTGTCGCGGCCGAGGATAAAAACTTTTTCAGCCATCCGGGCATCGATTTCGCATCCGTGCTGCGCGCAGCCGTGACCAACGTTGTCAATATGGGCACGGGTAAGCGTCCGGTCGGTGCATCGACCATCACCCAGCAGGTTGCCAAAAACTTCCTTCTGACCAGCGAAGTTTCCTATGAACGCAAGGTCAAGGAAGCAATCCTTTCCTTCCGGATCGAGCGTGCCTTTTCCAAGGAACATATCCTTGAACTGTATCTGAACGAGATTTACCTTGGCAATGGCAGCTATGGCGTTGCCGCCGCCGCCTTGCGTTACTTCGATAAATCTCTTGATGAAATCAATATCGAGGAAGCGGCCTATCTTGCCGCCCTGCCAAAGGCACCGTCGAATTATCATCCGGTCCGCAATCATGACGAAGCCAAAGCGCGCCGTAACTGGGTGATTGGCCGGATGCTCGAAGAAAAATTCATCACCGAGGCCGAAGCCCAGAACGCGTGGGCAAGCCCGCTGATCGCCAAGGAACGCCAGTCTGTCGATACCTATCGTGCTGATTTCTTCGCCGAGGAAGTCCGCCGCCAGCTGGTCGACCGTTACGGCGAAAACATGCTTTATGATGGCGGGCTGTCGGTCCGCTCGACGGTTGATCCGCGCCTGCAGACCATTGCCGATCAGGCGCTGGTCGAAGGGCTTGTGGAATATGACCGTCGTCATGGCTGGCGCGGTCCGATCACTAATATCGATCTGGCCGATGACTGGCAGCAGAAACTGCGCGAAGTCGAAACACCCAATGATTTGCCATGGGATAAGGCCGTTGTTCTGCGTGTCAGTGCCGAAGAAGCAACCCTTGGCCTTCTGTCGGGCAAGCAGGGCCGCATTCCGCTTCGCTTCCTGACATGGGCGCGTCCTTGGAAAGAAGGCCAGAAGCTTGGTGCTGCGGTCAACAGCCCATCAGATGTTCTGTCGCCGGGTGATGTGATCTATGTGAGGCATTTTGCGGAACTTGATGGCGAAGAACTGCCGCCCAATACCTATGGCCTGCGCCAGATTCCTGCGGTCAATGGGGCGCTTGTCGCGATGGACCCGCATACCGGGCGTGTTTTGGCAATGTCGGGCGGTTTTTCGCATGACATGTCGAAATTCAACCGCGCGACCCAGGCCCGTCGTCAGCCCGGTTCTGCCTTCAAACCGTTTGTTTACCTGGCCGCCCTTGACCAGGGCTTTACCCCGTCGACCCTGGTGCTGGATGCACCATTCGTGATTGATCAGGGGCCTGGGCTTGGTAAATGGAAGCCGGGCAACTATAGCGGCAAGTTCTATGGTCCTTCGACCATGCGTCTGGGGATCGAACTGTCGCGTAACCTGATGACGGTACGTCTGGCCCAGACCATCGGCATGGACAAGGTTGCCGATTACGCGCAACGTTTCGGTGTTGTCGATGATATGCCACAGGTTCTTTCTATGGCGCTTGGTGCGGCGGAAACCACCGTCATGCGCATGACGGCGGCCTATGCGGAATTTGTCAATGGCGGCAAGAAAATCACCCCGACCCTGATTGACCGCATTCAGAACCGTCGCGGTGAAGTGATCTATCGTCGTGACGAACGCCAGTGTGCTGAATGTCAGGATGTCGATTTCCGTAATCAGATGCCCCCTGAACTGCCCGATACCCGTGAACAGCTTACCGACCCGGCAAGCGCGTTCCAGATGGTATCGATGCTTGAAGGTGTGGTTGAACGCGGAACCGGTCGTCGCATTCGCGAACTCGGTTATCCGCTGGCGGGTAAAACCGGCACCACGAACGATAGCCGCGATGCATGGTTTGTCGGCTTTTCGCCCGACCTTGCGGTTGGTGTTTATGTCGGCTTCGACGATAACCGCTCGCTTGGCGATCAGGAGCAGGGGGCAAGTGCCGCGGCCCCGATCTTCAAACAGTTCATGGGCGATGCGTTAAAGGGCACAAAGGCCGTGCCATTCCGTACACCGCCGGGCATTCGCATGGTGCGCGTTGAAGCCCGTTCCGGCCTTCCGGCCCGCCCGGGGGATCAGAATGTGATCTGGGAAGCTTTCAAACCCGGCACCATTCCGTCATCGAATGACAACGTCATTGATGGCGGCGATGCCGGTTACAGCGGCGTCGGTGCCGAAGGCAATACTGGCGGCGTTTCAAGCCCGGGTGGTATTTACTGATCTTTGCCGCGCTTTTGCGGGAATGTTTAAGGGGCCGGATGCAATCGCATCCGGTCTTTTTCATTTGAAAACGAGGCGGGGCTGCAAACGTCGTATTGCGCGCGCCAGTGTCATCAAATGTTGATAAAACCATCAAGAGGCCGCAACGGTCCTGTCATTTGAATTTGTCATACTCTTCAAGGTGTTACTTCAAATTTTGAAGGGGTTCTTTCAATGTCTTTTCGTCTTTCCCGCCGAAAATTCCTGACCACAACCGCCTCTGTAACCGCCACGGCCGGTGCGGCATCGGCGATGGGTGGATTTTTCATGCCGTCCATTTCGCGTGCGGCGGATCGTCCAATGATCACCCATGGGGTGCAAAGTGGTGACGTCACCGCCAATTCCGCCTGTATCTGGGGCCGTGCGGATCGTGCGTCACGGATGATTACCGAAATCGCCACAACGGAAAACTTTTCACGATCCGTCAGAATTCCGCATGTCGATGTTCTGCCGGAACGTGATTTTGCCGGCAAGCTTGCCCTGAATGATCTGCCGGCCGGGCAGGACGTGTTTTATAAAATCCATTTCGAAAATCTTGATGATGGACGGGCATCGTCCGAACCGGTGATCGGTCATTTCCGCACCGCACCGGCGGCAAAACGCAATATCCGGTTTGGCTGGTCGGGCGATACGGCCGGGCAGGGCTGGGGCATTGACGAGGATCGCGGCGGCATGAAAACCTATGCCACGATCACAAAACACAACCCGGATTTCTTCATCCATTCCGGCGATACCATCTATGCCGATGGCCCGTTTGCCGAACAGGCAAAAATGCCCGATGGCGATATCTGGAAAAACATCACGACCGAGGATACCGGCAAGGTCGCCGAAACCCTTGCCGAATTCCGCGGTAATTACAAATACAACATGCTTGATAAGAATGTCCGTGAATTTAACCGCCTGATCCCGGTCTATTACCAGTGGGACGACCACGAAGTGACCAACAACTGGTATCCCGGTGAAATGCTGACCGGGGATGATCGTTACAGCGAAAAATCGGTATCCCTATTGGCCGCACGCGCCAACCGGGCATTTCGTGAAATGCTGCCGATCACCGAACATGCAACCGAACCGGGGCGGGTATATCGCAAGGTGTCCTATGGTCCGTCGCTTGAGATATTCTTCCTTGATATGCGCACCTACCGCGCTGCGAACGATGCCAATAACAGCCCGGAACCCAATGACAAGACCACCTTCCTTGGCCGGGAGCAGATCGAATGGCTTAAACGCAGCCTGCTGAATTCCAAGGCAACCTGGAAAGTTATTGCTGCGGATATGCCAATTGGCATGATTGTCTATGATGACTGGAAAAACAAAAGCACCTTTGAAAATCTGGCCAATGGTGATGGTGCACCGGCCGGGCGCGAACTTGAAATTGTTGAATTGCTGCGTTTCATCAAATCGGCGCGTATTCGCAACACCGTCTGGCTGACAGCGGATGTGCATTACACAGCGGCCCATTACTATGATCCGAACAAGGCCCGGTTCCAGGATTTCGATCCGTTCTGGGAGTTCGTTTCCGGCCCGCTGCATGCCGGAACGTTTGGCCCGAATGACATGGATAATACATTCGGCCCGCAGGTGATGTTTACCAAACATCCAACTGAGGAACAGGGCGTTAATCTGCCGCCATCCTTTGGTCTGCAATTCTTTGGCCTTGTCGATATCGACGCCGAAACCGAACAGTTCCGCGTGTCGCTTCGTGATGTGGCCGACGAAGAACTCTATACCGTGACACTTGATCCGGTTTACAGCTAACCCACGCAATACCCCCTTTAAACCCGGCGCATTTGATGTGCCGGGTTTTTCCATGTCTGCTGCGCGTCCCCGCGGGGGTTTCAATCGGGGCAAAAACTGCTATAAGCGCCGCCGAAGTTGCTGCGATCCTTCGCGGCCTTACAGAATTTCATATGAATAACGGAGACATCAATGCGCGCCGAAGCACAGGCATTGGTCGATGAAATCAAGCAGTCGATGGCACTGCTGAGGAGGCATCTTTGACTGGGATAACGCTCTTAGACGCCTCGACGAACTGAACGCGCTGGCCGAAGATCCCACATTGTGGGACAAGCCGGAAAACGCGCAGAAAGTCATGCAGGAACGCACCCGGCTTGACGACGCCATCAATGGTTACAAGGCTCTTGCCCAGGAACTCGAAGACAATATCGGTCTGATCGAACTTGGTGAAGCTGAAGGTGACGCCGAAACCGTTGCCGAGGCCGAGCAGGGCCTGCGCGATATTCGCGAAATCGCCGCCAAGCGTGAACTTGAAAGCCTGCTGTCGGGCGAGGCGGATGCCAATGACGCCTATCTCGAAATCCACGCCGGTGCCGGCGGGACCGAGGCACAGGACTGGGCCAGCATGCTGGCCCGCATGTATGTGCGCTGGGCGGAGTCCAAGGGCTACAAGCTTGAAATGCTCGAAGAAAGCGATGGCGAGGAAGCCGGCATCAAATCTGTGACCTATAAAGTCACCGGTCATAATGCCTATGGCTGGCTGAAAAACGAGGTCGGCGTACACCGTCTGGTGCGTATTTCGCCCTATGACAGTGCCGCGCGCCGCCATACCAGCTTCTCGTCCTGTTGGGTCTATCCGGTGATTGATGACGACATCAATATCGAAGTGCTGGACAAGGACCTTCGGATTGATACCTACCGCGCATCGGGTGCCGGTGGTCAGCACGTTAACAGAACGGACTCGGCGGTGCGTATCACGCATATTCCGACCGGTATTGTCGCCCAGTGCCAGAACGACCGTTCACAGCACAAAAACCGCGATACCGCGATGAAGATGCTCAAAGCCCGCCTGTACGAGGCCGAACTTCAGAAACGCGAAGCCGAAGCCCAGGCGCTTGAGGATACCAAATCCGATATCGGCTGGGGCCATCAGATCCGCTCCTACGTGTTGCAGCCCTATCAGATGATCAAGGACCTGCGCACCGGTGTCGAAACATCCGACACCCAGGGCGTTCTGAACGGCGATCTTGATGCCTTCATGGCCGCCGCCCTGGCCGCCAAGGTCACCGGCTCTGCCGGTGAAGTCGAAGACATCGATTGATCCGAACCGGATTGCTAAACAAAACACCCCGCACAGGAAACTGGCGGGGTGTTTTTATGCAAAAAGGGTCGTCGATTGCCCGTAAAAATCCCGCTTCTGTCATAGTCTCGCCTGATATGTGTGGCAGTGTGTTGCCGATAAGCAAAATCCGTTGAAAAACGAAAGGGCCAAGTCTTTGAAAAATAGGGCCTCGGCGGGTTTTGCATCTTGAGTAAACGTCTATCAGTCAGGTGAAGTCCAAAAATGCCGCGTCAGTCCCATGGCCAGGTCGCTGTTGGCGACCAGTTCAAACTTGCCACCCCGAATGGTCCCATTTTCGAGGTCATCAAAATCCGCGAAATGAGACCGGTTGATCATGCCCTGATCACCAAGGTTCGGGATCGAAAATCGCCGACGCTTATCGCGGTTACGACCTTGCTGGACCCGGATTTCTATCGCCCTGTTCCCGCCGATCAGCGTTACGAAGACATCAATGATGGCATCCTGCGTGGTTAGGAAACCATCCGGTTCCTGCCGCTATCAATATGCCGCACATCGTGTTTCTCCCGTCCGGTCACAAAACCTGCAATAAATTCTGTTGGCAGGGCGGTTCATTGACGATGAAATGGAAGCCATCAAAAAGCATCAAACATTTCATCGGGAACCGCCCTTATGCCACGCGACGACAGAAACGCCCTTCTTGCCACCCTGTTTGCCACACTTGAAAACGATATCCTGCCTAAAACCCGCATGGGTGTCGCCGCTGGAAACAAGATTTTCGGGGCGGCCCTGTTGCGCAAATCCGATCATTCGCTGGTGCTGGCCGAAACCAACAATGAAACCGAAAACCCGCTTTGGCATGGCGAAGTGCATTGTCTGAAACGGTTTTACGAAATGCCTGCCGATGCGCGCCCTGCAACGTCGGATCTGATTTTTCTTTCCACGCACGAGCCGTGCTCAATGTGCTTATCCGCCATCACCTGGGCCGGGTTTGATAATTTCTATTATTTCTTCAGCCATGAAGATTCCCGCGACGCGTTTGAAATCCCCCATGACCTTAAAATCCTCAAAGAGGTCTTCACCCTTGATGCCGGGGAATACAACAAATCCAACGCATTCTGGCAAAGTCATTCCATGATGGGCATGATCGCCGACCTACCCGAAGCCGACCGTGCAGCGTGGCGTGAAAAGGCAAAATCGATTGCCGCGCAATATGACGTGCTTTCTGATCAGTATCAGGACGGCAAGGGCGCAAACGATATTCCGCTGAACTAAGACTGCCGGTGGGTTCCGGCGGTTTCACGTTTGAGTCCGAATCTGGCGAGTTTTATCTGCGCGATCTGCTAAGCTGCCGGGCATGGAACAGCTCAATGACGATATCTGCTATCACGCATTAAAGGCCCGGGATCGCCGGTTTGACGGTCGGTTTTACACCGCCGTTCTGACCACCGGGATTTTCTGCCGTCCGATATGCCCAGCCGTCACGCCAAAGCGCGTGAATGTGCAATTTTATCCCAGTGCCGAGGCGGCAATTGCCCATGGGTTCCGCCCATGCCTGCGCTGCCGCCCCGAAGCCGCCCCCGGATCACCGGCCAGTGCCGGGGTTCACGCCACGGTTGCAAGGGCGGTAAGGCTGATCGAGGAAGGCGCCCTTGAAACCGGATCGGTCGAACAGCTTGCCGACCGGCTTGGCGTCGGAGATCGTCATCTGCGCCGTATTTTCAAGGAACATACCGGCGTCACCCCGCAGGATCATGCAAAGGCTCGTCGTTTACTGCGTGCCCGGCAACTGATTGTCGACAGCAACCTGTCGATGACGGAAATCGCTGATATTGCCGGATTTGGCAGTCTGCGCCGGTTTAACGATGCGATGAAAACCGCCTATGGCCACGCACCAACCGCGTTCCGGCGCGGCATAAAGGCCGAACCCGTGTCAGATAAAAACGATAACGATCCCTTCGCGCCCAAAAGCGACGATCTGATCCTGCGCCTGCGCGCCCGCCAACCCTTTGACGCCGACTATCTTCTGACATTCTTCCGGGCACGCGCCATTCCGGGGCTGGAGGCGGTGGGCGACCGCACCTATGCCCGCGGCTTTCGCATCAATGATGCCGTCGGTCTGATGATTTGCCGGTTCGCAGCCGATCAGGGCGGGGTGGACGTCATCCTGCGCGGTCCGGCGCGTGACGCCGTGCTTGAAATTGGGGGGCGGGTGCGGCGGTTGTTTGATCTGGATGCCGATGTACCCTCAATCACGGCCCTGTTTGCCGATGATGAATTGCTGCGTCCCTTGGTCGATAAACGCCCCGGTCTGCGCGTGCCGGGATGCTGGGACCGGTTTGAACTGGCGATCCGGGCGGTATTGGGCCAACAGGTTTCGGTTGTCGCCGCCCGTACCTTGGCCGGGCGACTGGTGGCACGCTTTGGCGAGGTTTTGCCTGAAAACCTGATCGCTGGAACCGGCATCACCCATCTGTTTCCGAAACCCGCAACCATGCAGGAACAGGAATTGATATCCATCGGGCTGACAACACGCCGTGCGCAAACGCTTGCCGATATCATCGATCTGTTTGCCGATCCGCAATGTGATCGCAAATCGGGCGATGACATATTGGCAGAAATGACCGCGACCAAGGGGATTGGTCCGTGGACGTTGAATTATTTTGGCCTGCGCGGGCTTGGCGACCCGGATGCCTTCCCGGCCCCCGACCTTGGCATCCTGAAGGCATCGCAAATCGGCGGTGGCCCGGCAAAGCCCAAACCATTGGAACAGCACGCCGAACGCTGGCGTCCTTGGCGTGCCTATGCCGCGCAATATCTGTGGTCGGCACTTGAACAGGAACATGCGCCAAAGCCCCAGCCGAAACCAAAGAGAGGGAAATGACCATGACAACGCGTATTGACGTTGCCCGTTACAACAGCCCGATTGGCAAACTCAGCCTTGCGATGGTGGATGGCAAACTGGTGCATCTGGATTTCGAAAACAACGATGACCGCCTGCACACCATCCAGACCCGACGTTTTAAAAATGTCGACTGGCACGAAGGCGGTGTTGCCCCAAAATCCGTCACCGATTGGCTGGACAGTTATTTTGTCGGTCGTCTCATGCCCTTGCCGATGGATGATGTCCGGATGATCGGCACCGATTTTCAGAAATCGGCTTGGGATGCCCTGATCGCCATACCCAGCGGTGAAAGCCGATCCTATGCCGGGCAGGCCGATATCCTTGGCAACCCCAAAGCGGTCCGCGCGGTCGCGCGTGCCAATGCGCTTAACCCGGTTTCGATCATTGTGCCCTGCCACCGGGTCATCGGATCGGACGGGACTTTGACCGGTTATGCCGGTGGGCTTGATCGCAAACGCTGGCTGCTTGACCACGAGGCGGCCATGGCTGCGAAGGCCGCCTGATCCTTGGGGGGGCTGATCCCCGATAATTCCGAGCTTTCCTGAATGCTGACCGGCGGTCCATGTGCCGGAACGCTATTTCTTTGCCTGAAAGGTCTCATCTGATGAAGCTTTATGATTACGCCGGATCACAAAACGCGTGGAAGATACGCCAGCTTTGCGCTCATCTGGGCCGTGAATACCAAACACAATGGGTTTCGATTTTTGCCGGTGAAAGCCATACCGATGGGTTCTATAAAATGAACCCGGCGGGGGCGGTGCCGGTGCTTGAACTTGATGATGGGCGCTTTATTGCTGAATCCAATGCCATCCTGCTTTATCTGGCGGATGGGACGGATTATTTGCCCTCGGACGCCTTTGAGCGCGCCAAGGTCTGCCAGTGGCTGTTTTTCGAAGCTGACTATGTCCAGGCAACTATCGCAAGCTTGCGATACTGGAATTTGACGGGAAAAAATGACGCCAATCATGCACAGCTACCAAACCGACGTGCTAGCGCCAAAAATGTGCTGGCGATGCTTGACCGTCACTTAAGTAATCAGGATTTTCTTGCAAATTCGCGCTATTCCGTCGCGGATATCGCCGTTTATGCCTACACGCATCTGGCGCATGAAGCCGATCTGGATATAGTGCCTTACGATGGGCTTACCGCTTGGATTAGGCGGGTGGGCAACATCGTTGGCGATGCGGTGCCGGTGCGTTATTACAGCGAAGATCCGCTAAGCGGGCAGGATTTGAAATAAATGTGGTGAAATGCCAAAGGGCCGTCTTTTCAGGGCGGCCCTTTGGCTATTTCAGCGATAAATCGGGTTGCTCAGATTGACATCACGATACGGCCATCAATGGTTCCGGCCCGCATGCGATCAAAGATCGAATTGATGTTTTCCATCGGTTCGGTGGTGAAGTGCGAATGCACCTTGCCATCGCCCGCAAATTCCAATGCTTCCTGAAGGTCGGCGCGCGTGCCGACGATGGAGCCGCGAATGGTTTTGCGCGACAGGACGGTGTCAAAGATATCAAGCTCGAACTTGCCGGGCGGCAGGCCGCACAATGCCATGGTGCCATGACGGCCCAGCATGCCAACACCCTGCGCAAAGGCGGATTTGGAAACGGCAGTTACCAGAACCCCGTTCGCACCGCCCATCTGTTTTTGCACTTCGGCAACCACGTCGGTTTCCTTGGCATTCAGAACCCAATCCGCGCCAAGGTCCTTGGCAAGCTTCAGTTTTTCCGGGCTGATATCAACCGCGATCACCTTCATGCCCATGGCCTTGGCATATTGCACGGCCATGTGACCAAGCCCGCCGACACCGGAAATGACAACGGTTTCGCCCGGTTTGCATTCGGTTTCCTTAAGCCCCTTGTAAACCGTTACCCCGGCGCAAAGCACCGGTGCCGCATTGCCAAATTCAAGCGGATCGGGCAGGTGGCCGACATAGTTCGGATCGGCAAGAACATATTCGGCAAATCCGCCATTGACCGAATAACCGGTATTAAGCTGTTCGCCGCAAAGTGTTTCCCAGCCGGTAATGCAGTGATGGCAATGCCCGCAGGCCGAATGCAGCCACGGCACACCAACCCGGTCGCCTTCCTTGACCGATGTGACGCCTTCGCCAACTTCGGCAACGATGCCCACACCTTCATGGCCGGGGATAAAGGGCGGGTTCGGCTTGACCGGCCAGTCGCCTTCCGCAGCGTGAAGATCGGTATGGCAAACGCCGGATGCCGTGATCTTTACAAGAATTTTGCCGGGCGTGACTTTGGGGACGGTGACTTCCTCAATCGACAATGGCTTGCCGAATTCCCGCACAACGGCGGCCTTCATGGTAGCAGGCATGCTCATATCCTCCTTGCGGAATGATTTTATGCCCACCGGTAGCGGGCATGCATTAAGCGCGCAGGAAGGGTATAGGATAATATGATTCTAAACTTTGCGATGTATCAAGGAACGGGATAAAAACCGCATTGGCCCTGAGCCTATTCATCCTCGCCCGGCAGTTCCAGAACATAGTCCTGATAATAATCGGGCGGCATTCCGGCTTCGTATCGGGCTTCGTCGTTAAAGGGCGGTTTAAGCGGCCCGCGGAAATGTTTGCGCAGCATGTCATGCCATGTCGTGTAATAGGGCAGGCCGCGCTGATCGCAGACATATTCATAATATTTACGTCCCGCCGCAACATGGGCGATTTCATCATGGGCGATGATTTTAAGGATGCGCGCGCTTTCGGTATCACCATGCGACAGCAACCGTTCGATGGTTGGTGGGGTGGCATCAAGGCCGCGTGCCTCGAACACCATCGGAACGACCGCCAGACGCGGCAGAATGTCATAGGCCGTGTCCATCGATGTTTGCCACAGGCCATCATGGGCAGGCAAATCGCCATAGGCCGCATCCATTTCACCCAGACGTTTGTTGATCATCTTGAAATGGCGGGCTTCGTCGTCGGCGACCTGAACCCAGGCATCGTGAAAATGCTTGGGCATGTCGGCTTCGGGAAACCGCACGCAAAGATCCCACGCCAGATCAATGGCATTAAGTTCGATATGGGCCAGGGCATGCAGAAGCCCGATGCGGCCCTGAACGCTGCCTTTTTTGCGTTTGGGCATTTTGTTGGGCGGCAGCAGTTCCGGTTTTGCCGGGCGTCCGGGGCGATCTGGAAGATCGGTTGAACCCACCTCGGTAATCTCGCCATTGCGCCACATCGCCGCCATTTCGGCGGTGACATCGGCTTTTTCCGTGGCATCCGCCGTCAGAAGGGCGCGTTTGGCTGCTTCGGCAAGGGTCAGGCGGGACATGAGGCTTTTCCGGAACATGAAGGATTACCGGCATTCTGTGCCATGTGCAGGATAACGGGTCAATCCCGGCGTGGTGATGGTACGAAAAAGGGCGACCGGAAAAATCACGGCCGCCCCGTCAAACCCGGATATATCGATGATGTCTCAGGTAATGTTGAAGCGCGCCAGTGCTTCGGCCAGATCTTCGCCAAAGGCCGGGCCTTTACGGATGATCGCGGTTCGGCATGGCAGGTCCTGAAGGGACGGGTGGTTCGGGGCATCCGATGTCAGAACCGCGGTCGGAATGCTGCGGGTTTTCGGCATGGCCTGCAACGCACTGGCAACGTCAACACCGCCAAGCTCATCAATGGTTTTGGCAACGATGATGAAATCCGGGCGGGTGCGCACGGCAAGTTCAATTGCCTCAAACGAGCTTTGCGTGACCGAACAGCGATAACCGCAAGCCGCCAGTTCGCGTTCGACAATGGCTGACATGGAACGTTGCGGAATGACCAGAAGGGCTTCGACATTGGTCTTTTTAAGCCAGTTCGGATCAATGTCAGGGGCACGTTTGGACGGCAGTTCACGCACGAATTCGGCTGAATCGGCACCGCCACCGGACATGTCACCATCCAGCAGCCCCTCGATCTTGTCGATAAAGGCCTGAATATCGGCAATCGCGTCCTCGGTCAGTTCGCGGCATGTCGTGACATAATCTGCAAGACGGTGGCTGGTCAGATTGACCAGCGGCGCGTTAACCGACTTGCCCTTGTATCGAAGATTGAAAATTTCGCGCTGGATCGATGTCAGGATCGCCGGATCGGATTTGCTGCGCGCATTCTGAAGATGCACGCCGATGCTGTTGACGATGTCGTTCGCCTCATCACGGAAATCGGCGAGCATCTGATCGTCGAGATCGATAACATTCTTGTTCATTGTTTTACCCTGCCTTGCCGGTTCCCCGGTCGTTCGCCATTCACCAGGAAGTGTAAAAATCGATACACCTTATACTCCCATATCCGGATTCTTAGCCCGACAAACAAGGCAAGGCAACATATTGAATAAGGGTAGGGTTTATTAGGTGCCTGAAAAATATCCGTTTTTAATTGTTATAAAAATGCAAAACCGGCCGGATTCTCATCCGACCGGTCCCTATTCGTAAGACTGGGGCGGTAAATTACAGTGCTTTGACCGCGCCAAGAACCTCTGCCACGTGGTTCTTGACCTTTACCTTGCGCCAGACATTCCGGATCACGCCATCACCATCAATGACGAATGTGCTGCGCTCGATTCCCATGAATTTTTTGCCATACATGCTTTTTTCGGTCCAGGTACCGTAATCCTCGCAGGTCGTGCTGTTTTCATCCGATGCGAGGATAAAGTTCAGGTCATGTTTGGCCTTGAACTTGTCGTGACTGTTGGCACTGTCCTTGGAAATACCGATGATCTGGGCGTTGACCGCGCTGAAATCGGGTTCGGCATCGCGGAATTCGCACGATTCCGTCGTGCAGCCCGGCGTCATATCCTTGGGATAGAAATAGATCACAACCGGTTTGCCCTTAAGGTCCGATAATTTGACCGAACCGCCGCCGTCGGTCGGCAGGTCGAAATCAGGGGCTTTGTCACCAACATCAAGTGCCATTGTTCTATCCTTGTTCAAAGTTGCACGTCCCTGACCAGCTTCGGAAAGCCATGTCAGGAAGTTTCTCCAGACCGTGCTTGCGAAAATACAAAACCTTATAAGCATTGCAAATTGTTCCGGATCACTCTGCTCATTCCGAACGGGGCGGAAGTTTTTCGGCCGGTTCGGTAATCAGACGATCATAGATCGCCTTGATCCGGCCCGCGGTTTCGTCAAGCTTGGCCTGAAGGGCATCGAAATCATCGCATTGCCCGGCGCGTGCGAGCATACGGCGCAAATCGGTACTGGCATTTGCGGGATCAAACGGCCCTTCGGTCGTCAGGCGCAGCATTGCCTGCAACGCCAGCCAGAATGATCCGGCATTGGCAAGGAAGGTTGCTTCTTCGGCCTCCAGTATCCCGGCGGATGACAGGTTTTTGAAAACCTCGCGCGTGGTGGGCGACAGGATTTCGGGATGGGTATGGGCATGTGCCAGTTGCAGATATTGCGCAATGAATTCCAGATCAACCAACCCGCCGCGCCGCATCTTGATCGCCCAGGGGTGGCTATCCCCCTTACCGGCATCCATGCGGTTGCGCATGTCATAAACATCGCGCAGAAGATCATCGGGATTGCGCTTTTTCTGCAAGACCGAATTGGTGGTTTCCATGACCCTGTCACACAGGGCCTGCGGGCCATAAACCGGACGCAACCGGGTCAGTGCCATATGCTCCCACGTCCAGGCCTCGTTAAGCTGATAGGCCTCGAAACTTTTGAAATGGGTGGCAAGTGGTCCCTTGTTGCCGCTCGGGCGCAGGCGAAGGTCGGTTTCAAACAGGACCCCCTCGGCCGTCGGTGCCGATAGGGCATTGATGTAACGCTGGCTGAGCCGGATGTAATAATGGCCGGGGCTAAGCGGCTTTTCGCCATTTGATTCTTCGGCATCCTCGGGCACTTCATAGACAAAGATCATATCAAGATCGGAACCGGGCGACAGTTCCTGCCCGCCATGTTTGCCAAGCGCAAAGACCGCAAGCCCGCCATCGTCAAACTTGCCATGCTTTTGCGCAAAATCATCGGCAATGCGCGGGAAAAGCGCGCGAATGGCCACATCAGCGACATCGGCCAATGCCCGGCCTGCCTGATGCGGGGTATGGCGGTTCTGGATGGTTTGCACATCAATGCGGAACTTCTGATCGTTCGCCCAGCGCCGTGCGGTATCAAGCCAGTCTTCGACCATATCCTCGCGCGAAAGAAGGCTGTTGAGTTCCTCAAGCATCGTATCGGCATCGGGCAGTTCGTCGTGGAAGCCTGACATCAGAACATAATCAAGCACCCCGGCATTGCGCCCCAGATATTTGGCCATGCGCGGTGCCGTACCGGCAATCTGCGCCAGAAGCTCAAGCAGTTCCGGATTTGCCGTCAGCAACGAGAAAAGCTGAACGCCAGCAGGCAGCCCTTTGAGGAATTCATCAAAGGCGCGAAACGCCATATCCGGGTTGGTGGTTTGCGACAATGCCTTCAACAGGGTCGGCATCAGCTCGGTCAGGATTTCACGTGCCCGCCTTGACCGGGTGGCACGATAACGCCCGTGATGCCATCCGCGCACGGTAACCGAAACATTGGTCGGGTTCTCGAACCCCATCTGGCGCAGATTTTCAATTGTATCAGGGTCGTCTTCCGTCCCGGTAAAGACAAGATTGCCGTCGGATGCGACCAGGGGAATATCATCTTCGAAAAGTTCGGCATAATTGCTTTCGACCTTGCGCAGATGATGCAACAGATCGGCTTTGAAACCATCAAGCGTGGCATAGCCAAGGAAGGTCGCAAGCCCGTGCAGTCCTTCGTCATTGTCGGGCAATGTCTGCGTCTGCTGGTCGTTTGTCATTTGCAAACGATGTTCGACGGTGCGCAAAAACTCATAGGCGACAAGCATTTCGTCGCGAACCTGTTCGGTAATCTGGCCAAATTCGGTCAATTCGCGCAGCGCATCACAGGTCGCCTTGCAGCGGAGCGCAACCTCGCGCCCGCCCCAGATCAGTTGCTGGGTCTGGGCGAAAAATTCGATCTCGCGAATGCCGCCACGGCCAAGCTTGATATTGTGGCCCGGAATCACGACCTTGCTGCCGCCTTTATGGGCGTTGATCTGGCGTTTGATCGAATGAATGTCCTGAATGGCAAGGAAATCAAGATGCTTGCGCCAGACATAAGGGCGCAATATTTCAAGGAATATATCCCCTGATTTTTTGTCGCCTGCAACGATGCGTGCCTTGATCATGGCCGCGCGTTCCCAGTTCTGGCCAACCGTCTCGTAATAGGTTTCAGCCGCCAGCATCGACAGGATCGGCGGCGTTGATGCCGGATCGGGGCGCAGGCGCAGATCGGTGCGGAAAACATAGCCATCACCGGTGCGTTCTTCCATGATGCGCGTGACATCGCGCACCATCCGCACCAGATCCTGCTGCAAACGATCCGGGTCGATATAGGTGACAACCTCGTGATCATAAAGGAAGATCAGGTCGATATCGGATGAATAGTTAAGCTCTTTGGCGCCAAGCTTTCCCATGCCAATCGCAAAGATCCCGCAATCGCGCAACGGATCGTCAGGATGGGGCAGGTCGAATTTGCGCTGTCTGGCCGTTGCCGAAAGGCAATGCGCCAAGGCGAATTCAAGCGTGACCTCGGCTGTGGTGCTAATCGCGCTCGTGATTTTATCAAGCGTCCACGCCTTGCAGATATCGGCCATCGCAATAACCAAAGCCGCCCGGCGTTTCGCCTTGCGCACTTCGGCCATGGTGTTTGTTTGGTCCAGGGCGCTGGCATTGGCACTTTTGCGCACCGGGTCAAGGGCGGCATCAAAGGCGGCATCAAGTCCCTGATCAAAGGTCAGACAGACGATATCAGGATCGCGCAGGCACAGGTTTGTCAGGTACGGGCTATTGCCAAACATTGCCGCCAGAACATCTTTTTTCGGGCTGTTGGCCGCAATGTCGCCAATCTGTTGTGCCAGATGTTCAAAGACGGGACGATCGGCAAGTGCTGACCATCTTTCGAAACCGTTATTGCAGCGATCCGCATCGAAGGGTTTCGGCAGATCAGGTGTAATCCAGGAAAGAGACACTTTTTGCTTTCCTTGTGTTGCTCTTGTTATTGCTCTTGGACGTCGAACCGGGCTATCCCTTGGCCTGTCGTGCTTTGCTGGCTATTTCCGGCATCCGGTCAGGGGCAGGACATGACACAGATTGTTTCCTTTGTTTCCGACGATACCAAAAAGGCGACAGGGAAACAGTATCAGTTTACATTTATTAGGTTTTTCGCCATCCGCGAAACTTCATTGGCTTGACGGCGTTATTGCATTGATTGAAAAGTCATTCATGGCATCGTAAATTCGGGATCTTTAGGCAGGTGCGTCGCATCAAAATTTTTACCGGCTGGTGTGGGCTGCTTCTTGCTGCCGTGGTCCTGTTTGTCGGCGTTTTCCTTGGTGTACTGGTCTGGCGCATCTCGCAAGGCCCGGTTTCCCTGCATCGTCTCGTACCTTATGTCGTTGCCGAACTGAATGAAAGCAGCGGCGACACCCGTTTCGATGTCGGCGATATGATCCTGTTCTGGCGCGGATGGCAGGAACGGTTCGATATCCGATTGCGCGATGTTTCGGTCCGCGACGGTGCGGACAATGAAATGCTGCATGTTCCAGAGGCCGACGTGGTGTTTTCCAGCCGCGCATTGTTTGACGGCGTTCTGGCGCTGCGCGAACTCAACCTGATCGGCCCCAAATTACGCCTTGTGCGCCGTGCCGATGGCAAGATCGATATCGGCTATACCGCGAACGAACAGGCAAGCCGCGAAACCACGGATGCGGTGAAATCTGATACCGCACCTGTGCCTGCGGCAGAAACCGATAGCGCAGATGACGTGGCAGGTACGGCACCAGCCCAGAACAATCCCGATCAACCCGTCGTGACCATGCCGATGCCAACCGCCTCGGAAAACCCATCGCCCGAACCCGATCAACCGTTAAGCGAAGCACAGCGCGGCATCCGCGACGGCAGCAGTGCAATGCGCGAAATCGTTGCGATCCTGTCGGGCGAGGCCGCCGATTTCCCGGCAGCAGCCTATTTTGAATCGTTCGGGGTGTCTGGCGCGGATCTTCAAGTACGTGACGAGGCGCTTGATATCGTCTGGTCTGCACCGTCTGCCAATATTCGACTGTCGCGTAAACCCATGGGCATCCACGCGGATGCGACGATGAAGGTCAATGCCGGGACGGTCTCGACCGATGTGAATGTCACCGCCGAATATGACAGCCGGATCGAAGAAATCGATATGGCGGTCGATCTGGGCGAAGTCGTTCCATCACAACTGACCAGCATTTCCGATATGTTTGCCGATCTGGCCGGGATCGAGGTGCCGGTAACCGGGCGTGTCACCGCAAAACTTGGCGCGGATGGCAGCGTGATCGAACTTGGCACCGATCTTGATCTTGGGGTCGGGCGGGTTGATTTTCCCGCCCCCATGACCGCTTCCTATCATGTCACCGGTGGCAAGGCGGATCTGAGCTTCGTACCCGGTCGGCTCAGCTTTGATGACGTCCGGATCGAAGCCGGGGAAACCGCCGTGGTGCTTAAAGGTGTTGCGCTAAACCCGCTTGGCCAGTGGGCCATCGATATCACGGCGACGGCAACCGATGTGCGGACCAATGACCTGCCGCAATTGTGGCCCGAAACCATTGGCCATAATGCACGCACCTGGGTGGTTGAAAACCTGACAGACGGGATCGTTCATCAGGCCGAACTGCGCACCAGACTGCATCAGGACGAAACCGGAAACATCGTTGTCGATCATCTGGACGGCGAAATGAACATGACCGGTGTTACCGTGCATTACCTTGGCGATATGCCATCGGTTCTGGGTGCCGGCGGACGGGCGGAGTTTGATCAGTCGAGTTTCAGCATTTTCGTTAATGAAGGCGAAGCCGACGGGATCGTGGTTGACGAGGCAACGCTTGTCTTCTCGCAGCTTGATACCGACACCGAAATGGCCGATATCGAGGTTGTCGCCCACGGCGGCGCGCGCAATGTGCTTGAAATGATCGATGAAGAACCGCTTGGTTTCGCAACCAAGCTTGGCATCGATCCCGCACAGGTCGATGGCGAACAGGCAACCCGCGTGAAACTGCATTTCCCGTTGCTCAAAGACCTGTCGTTTGACGATGTCGAAGTCGCCGCTGCCTCGCGCATCGAAAATGCCGCGATTACCGATGCGTTCCGTGAACTTGATCTTTCCGATGGCACCTTTGAATTGCAGGTCAATACCAAGGGGCTCGAACTGTCAGGCGAGGCCGCGATTGGCAAGGGCCGGACAAACATCAAATGGATCGAAAGCTTTGCCGATGATACGCCCGTCATCAGCCACTATGACCTTGAAGGCGATCTTGATCTTGCCGCGTTGGAACAGGTCGGCTTTGCCGCCGATCCCTATGCAAGCGGTGTCGCCACCGGCAAGGTCACCATCGAACATCTGCGCAGCCGCGATGTCGTGATCAAGGCGCAAACCAGCCTGTCTGCCGCCGACATTAAGCTTGATATGGTCGATTATCACAAAACACCGGGGCAGGATGCCAGCCTTGCGTTTGACCTGACCGTCAAGGCCAATGGGGCGGGTGAAGTCCGGTCGTTTGATCTGATGGCGCCTGAACTGGTCGCCAAGGCCAAGGGGCGCTGGCGCGGCGACAGCCCGATTGCCGATAAGTTCACCATCAATCTGAATGATACCCGGTTCCGCGAAAACCTTGCCGTATCCGGGGCCATCACGGTTGATCAGGGGGGCAAGCTTCTGGTCGATCTCAAGGGCAAGCAGTTTGATCTGCGTTCCTTCGTCGAAGACAGCCCAAAGGACGGCGCGCAAAAATCGGCCAGCCCGGCGGGGGATTTCGATGCGATGGATATCCGGCTCGAAGCCTCCGAATTCCTGATCAAGGGGGACCGTCCCGTTCTGCGCGATGGATCGATCCTGCTTAACCAGACCGGCGAAAACCGCGAGGTTGAAATCGCCGCCCGTCAGGCCGATGCGCAGCCATGGATCGCCGATGACGATGCACCGCGTGATCCCGGCCCCGTCGAAAGCCCCAATAGTGGCGGCATCGGCCAGAATGCCTCGCGCGTTGGCGGGAAGACCGATATCTTCCTGTCGATTGATCAGGTGATCATGGCCAATTCCGAATTGCTTGGCGATCTTGAAGGTTCCATTCACGTCGTTGGCGATGAATGGGACGGACTGGTTCTGAACGGCACATTGGGGGATCGGTCAAACGTCTTTGTCCAGGTCGAACGCAAGGATGCGAAAACGCGAAATGTCCGCCTGACCAGCGAAGATGCCGGCAAGTTCCTGCGTGCGGTGGATTTGTACGAGAATCTTCTGGGGGGCGCGCTTGCCATCGAGGGGACGGTTGATGATAGCACATGGTCGCAACCCTTCACGGGCAAGGTCAATATTACGGCTTTCCGGGCGGTGAATGCACCGCTTGCCGCCCGTGTTCTGGGCGCGGCATCGCTTACCGGTCTTGCCGATGTGCTGGGCGGAAACGGCATTGCCTTTGACGAACTGAACGGCGATTTCACCTATGCCAATGATGTGCTCGCGCTCAGCAAATTTGCCGCCAACGGCTCGGCGGTTGGCGTGACCAGCAATGGCTCGATTGACATGGCAAAGGCCGAAATCCGGCTGGCGGGGTCAATCGTGCCGATCTATGCGCTTAATTCCGCCCTTGGTGCGATCCCGCTTCTGGGGGATTTGCTGGTGGGCGAGGAAGGCGGCGGTATTTTCGCCCCGACCTACACCATCGAAGGCGCACTTGAAGACCCGGAAGTCACGGTCAATCCGTTATCGACCTTTGTGCCGGGCGTGTTCCGCAATCTGATAACCGGCGCTGAACCGGGATGAGATAAACAAAGACCCCGGACGCATGCCCGGGGCCTTTGATGTTCAATCCGATAAAACCGGGTGGCTGGGTCAAACCGGCTTGATCAGAACGTGGCGTTTTTTACCCGCCGAAAGCTTGATCACGCCATCAGAATTGACCGCATCACCGCCAATGATGATGTTTTCATCATCGACTTTCTCGTCATTGATCTTGGCACCACCACCCTTGATTAGGCGGCGCGCTTCGCCCCCCGATTTGGCAAGGTCGGCACGACGGAACAGATCAAATGCCGCGATACCAGCATCAATTTCCGATTTCGGAACTTCGACAGTCGGAAGGTCGTCGGCCAGAACGCCTTCCTCAAAGGTCTTGCGCGCGGTTTCTGCTGCCGCAAGGGCGGCTTCCTCCCCACGGCACAGCTTGACCGCTTCGAACGCCAGTATTTTCTTGGCTTCGTTGATCTCGGCCCCTTCGAACTTTTCATATTCGGCAATCTGCTCAAGCGACAGCTCGGTGAACAGACGCATGAACTTGATCACGTCGGCGTCTTCGCTGTTGCGCCAGAACTGGTAATAATCATACGCCGACAGGCGTTCCTCGTTCAGCCACACCGCACCCGATGCCGTCTTGCCCATCTTCGCACCCGATGCGGTGGTCATAAGCGGCGTGGTCAGGCCAAACAATGCACTGTCATCCACACGACGGCCAAGCTCGACCCCATTGACGATATTGCCCCACTGGTCCGAACCGCCCATCTGAAGCACACAGCCATATTTGCGCTGCAGTTCGACAAAGTCATAGGCCTGCAGGATCATGTAGTTGAATTCAAGGAAGCTCAGCGACTGTTCACGTTCCAGACGCAGCTTGACGGAATCAAAGCTCAGCATCCGGTTGACCGAGAAATGACGCCCGAAATCACGCAGGAATTCGATGTAATTGATCTTGTCCAGCCAGTCGGCATTGTTGACCATGACCGCATCGGTCGGGCCATCGCCAAATGTCAGGAACTGCTGAAACACCTTCTTGATGCCGGCCATATTGGCGGCAATGATTTCATCGGTCAGAACCGGGCGGGCATCATCACGGCCGGTCGGATCACCAACACGGGTCGTGCCGCCGCCCATCAGGACAATCGGCTTGTGGCCGGTTTTCTGCAACCAGCGCAGCATCATGATCGAAACAAGCGACCCGACATGCAGGCTGTCTGCGGTGCAATCATAGCCCACATAGCACACCACCTTTTTTTCTGACGCATAGGCATCAAGCCCTTCAAGATCAGTACATTGGTGGATGTAACCGCGGTCATTCATGACGCGGAGAAAATCAGACTTCAGTTCAGTCATGGTTTTTGCGCTATGTTGGTTGTGATAGAAAATGCGAACCGCTTGATGTGCGGAGGCGATGATCTAGCACATTCTTCCCCGGAAGGGCAACGCGCTCGATCCACGAAACCCGTGTCAATGTTGGGTTATGTATTCCGAGGGGATTTATCCTGCGCAAGGACGCTTTCGACAAGCTCCGGTGCAACGCTTATCAGTTTGATTAAACTGCGCGCTGTTGTGTCGGGTTCGGTTCGATGCTGTTCCCAGTCACGCAGCGTTCCGACCGGAATATGAAAACGTTTTGCAAACGCTTCCTGCGTCAGTTTCAGCTTCAGCCTGACTTCTCTGGCGTCCGAGACAGGGCGAAATTCCTGTAACTCGTCATATGTCAGCACAGGATTGTCGGGGTCATCACTTGCTGCCCGCGCAATGGCGTTATCGTCCATGGCATCAAGGCGCGCTCTGTCATCACGCGAGAGTTTCGGCGGGTTTTCAAAATTGAGAACGGTTTTTGAAGTAATAGTGTCGTTCATTGCTGGTTGCCTTACGTGCCGAGATGATCCGGATGACTTCAATGCCGTCGCGTGTCACTCTGTCATGCGTAATGACGACGAATACGCCATTTTCAATCTGCCCCAGTATTTTCCATCTGTCTTCACCATTGCGGGACTGCGCGTGTTCCAGACGATTGGGATCAGCAAAAATATAGCAGGCATAATCAAAGCCTATGCCATGTTTCTGGCGGTTGCGGGCGTCTTTCTCTGTGTCCCATTCAAAGTTCATTATACGGGAATTCCGTAGTTTGTACAGATGTGGATTTGAGGCTGTGGGCGCGCTATTCTTGATGTTGCCGGATAGACGATAATTTGGAATTGCAATTAAGGCGAGTATAATGGCGGTGGTAAACGCGCAAAAGAACTGGATCAAGGCCATCGGCATGATGAGCGGCACATCCCTTGACGGGGTGGATGCGGCATTGATTGAAACCGACGGCGTCGATGTCCGGCGTACCGGTCATGCCGTTTTCGTGCCGTATAGTCCCGAATTGCGCGAACGCATGCGCGCCTGCTTTGGCAATCGTGCTGCCACCAACAGCGAGCATGTTGTGGCCGATGATCTGACGCTGGTGCATGTGAATGCTGTTAACATGTTGCTGGATCGTGCGGCGATTTCCCCATCCGAAATTGGTGTGGTCGGTTTTCACGGCCAGACCGTGTTTCATGAACCGGCATCGGGGATCACGCGCCAGATCGGAACGCCCGATATGCTGGCCGAAAAAACCGGCATTCCGGTGGTTGCCGATTTCCGGCTGGCCGATGTTGCCGCCGGGGGCGAAGGCGCGCCCTTGGCCCCGGTTTATCATGCCGCCCTGATGAAAAGTGCCGGTGTTGATATGCCGGTGGCTGTCCTGAATATCGGCGGCGTTTCCAATGTCACATGGATCGGTGCCGATGAAGAATTGCTGGCTTTTGATTGCGGGCCGGGCAATGCACGTATCGATGACTGGATGTTGCGCCATACCGGCAATCCGGTCGATCTGAACGGTGCAACCGCCGCATCCGGCCTGCCGGACCCGATGATCGAGGTCAAATTCCTTGAAGACCCGTATTTCGACCGCATCCCGCCCAAATCGCTTGATCGCGAAGATATGGCACTCCGCATTGATGGGCTGGTGGCAGAGGCAAAGCTGGGCGTTGCCGACGGGGCGGCAACACTGGCGCAATGCACCGTGGCGGCGGTTGTTGCCGGGGTAAATCACCTGCCTGCGGCTCCCCTGCAATGGTTTGTCTGCGGCGGCGGGCGTCACAATGATTATCTGATGGCACATTTGAATGATCGGCTGGGTGTACCAGTACGATCCGTTGACGATCTGGACTGGGACGGTGATGCGGTCGAGGCCGAATGCTTCGGCTATCTTGCAGTCCGTCATCTTTGCGATCTGCCGCTTAGTTTTCCCGGCACAACCGGCGTTCCCGAACCATGCCGGGGCGGAAAGCTCTATCACAGCAAAAAGGCCGCCTGATCAGGCGGCCTTTGGTCTTTTTGTCCGGCTGGCAGTGCTTACGCGCTGCGCTTGTCCAGATAAGCAGCCGTATGCTTGATCACGTCGTCCTGCTGCTTGGCAAAGTAATGATCGGCACCTTCGATGACGCACATATCAACTTCGATGCCTTTCTGGGCATTCAGCTTGTCGGCAAGCTTGTTGACAGACGCCAGCGGGATGTTGGTGTCGTGCGACCCGTGGATCATGATGCCCGATGACGGGCAGGGGGCCAGGAAGGTGAAATCATAGTCGCTGGCCGGGGCTGCAACCGAAATGAAACCGTCAATTTCCGGGCGGCGCATCAAAAGCTGCATGCCGATCCACGAACCGAATGAATAGCCCGCAACCCAGGTTGCGCGCGCATTGGCGTTATAGGTCTGCATCCAGTCAAGGGCGGATGCCGCATCCGACAATTCACCAATTCCCTGATCATAAACGCCCTGCGAGCGTCCGACACCGCGGAAATTGAAACGCATGACCGAATAGCCGCGATCCTTGAACATGTTGAACATGTTAAAGCACAGCTTGTTGTTCATGGTGCCGCCCTGCTGGGGGTGCGGATGAAGAATAAGCGCAATGGGCGAATCGTCTGCGCCATTGTGGTGATAGCGACCTTCAAGGCGGCCTTCAGGGCCGTTAAAAATGACCTCAGGCATGGATCAGACTGCTCCTGTCCACGAATGGAATGGGGTGAGTAAAGAATATATCCGAGTATTTTTGTAGGTTTTTTCGTTCTTGTGCATAAATTGCTTTGGGCAAATACTTGACCAGGTTACTCGGTTATCCTATATTCCGGCTAACCCGATGGCATCATTGCTGTCCGTTTTGCGCGGTTCGCGCTGCGGGCAACGATGTCGGCTGCCGGGAATCGAAGCTACTAATTACACAGTGGACAGCCCGATGTTCAAGCTAATTCGTCAGGAAATAGACGCGATGATCGCCCGCGATCCAGCGGCACGCTCCCGCTGGGAGATCGCGCTCTGTTATCCGGCGTTCCATGCCATCATGGGATATCGCGGCACAAACTGGCTGTGGAAGCGCGGTTTTCGTATAACCGCACGCTTCCTGTCGCAGATTTTGCGCTGGCTGACCGGGATCGAAATTCACCCCGGCGCGACCATCGGAAAACGGTTCTTTATTGATCATGGCATGGGTGTTGTGATTGGCGAAACCGCCGAAATCGGCGATGACGTTACGCTCTATCAGGGGGTTACCCTTGGTGGGACATCACCCAGCGTCAATAGCGATGGCCAGCGTGGCCTGAAACGTCACCCGACGCTTGAAGATGGCGTGATTGTCGGTTCTGGCGCGCAGATCCTTGGTCCGTTCATTGTTCGCAAAAATGCACGTGTTGGCGGTAACGCCGTCGTGCTGTCCGAAGTCCCCGAAGGCGCAACCGTGGTCGGTATTCCGGCCAAGATCGTCCGTCGGGAAAAGGACGACCGTTTCTGTGCCTATGGTACGCCGCTGGGCGATCTGCCCGATCCGGTTGCGCGCGCGCTTGAAGAACTGGGCCGCGAAGTCCAGACGTTGCGCAATCAGGTTGCCGCCCTTGAAGCCGACAGGGCAGGTACAGCCGCCGGTGCGGATACACCGGCAAAGCCGCGGATTGTCGCGGCATCAGAGTAATATTTGTAACCGTCCCAATCGGGCGGAGACAGGTTCGGGCATCAAATAGACATGTTGATCGCCCATAAAGGAAATACAGAGCTTGTGATCATTTCCCGACAGTTCGGGGTCTGATCAACAGGTAGGAGGACGCACCGTGAAGCTGAGTACAAAAGGCCGCTATGCCGTCATGGCGATGGTCGATCTCGCTGATAGCAGCAGGGACCGGCCGGTCGCGCTTGCCGATATTGCGGACCGTCAGGAAATATCCCTGTCCTATCTGGAACAGCTTTTTGGCAAATTGCGCAAAGGCGGACTTGTCCGATCTGTCCGGGGTCCGGGTGGCGGTTATCTTCTGGCCCGCACGGCCGAGGAAACCCGCGTTGCCGATGTTATTCTGGCTGTTGACGAACCGATCCGCGCAACCCGCTGCAAATCGGGCTCGCCAAAGGGCTGCAAGGCCAATCAGGGCCGCTGTCTGACCCATGAATTGTGGGAAGAACTGGGCAACCAGATTTATCTTTATCTGGCCTCTGTCAGTCTGGCTGATGTTGTGGATCGTCGTGTTCCGGGCGGGGCACGCATGTTCGAGCCCAGAACCACGAAAATCAAAGAGCCGAGCCAGGTTGCGGCCCAGTAACTTGTCCTCTATATCGAGGGCAGATCAGAAAATGCGAATAAGGATGATTATAAACAGATGACCAACCCGGTTTACCTTGATTACAACGCCAGCGCGCCACTGTGCCACGAAGCACGGCAGGCGATGCTTGTGGCGATGGAAATCGCGGGCAACCCGTCATCTGTTCATGCATCCGGTCGTGCAGCCCGCAAGATTGTCGATCACGCCCGTCGTAAAATTGCCGATCTGATCGGTGGTGATGCCGAACGCGTGATTTTCACAAGCGGGGGTACCGAAGCCAACAATCTGGCCCTGAACGGTTTGGAAGATGTCACCGTATTTACCAGTGCGGTCGAACATCCTTCGGTGATCGAAGCCCGGTCGGATGCGAAACGTATTCCGGTTGATGCCAATGGCGTCATTGATCTGGCCGCCCTTGAAACCATGCTGCGTGCGGCATCCGATGCCGGGCAGAAGGTTCTGGTTTCGGTGATGCTGGCCAACAATGAAACCGGCGTTACTCAGCCGGTCGCCAAAGTCGGCCTTCTGGCGCGCGAATATGGCGCAAAGGTCCATTGTGACGCGGTTCAGGCCTTGGGTCGTTTGCCGGTCGATATGGGCCAGCTTCTGGTCGATATGGTGTCGATTTCGGCCCACAAGATCGGCGGCCCCAAAGGGATTGGTGCCCTGGCGATTGCGCCCGGCGTGATGCTGGTACCGCAGATCCGCGGTGGCGGTCAGGAAAAATACCGCCGTGGCGGCACGGAAAACGTGATCGGTATCGCAGGCTTTGGTGCTGCGGCCGAACGGTGCGAGGCCAGCCGGGCGAAAATGGACGATGTCCGTGCGTTGCGCGACCGTCTGGAAACGGTTTTGGCATCAGAAGCCCCCGAACTTCTGATTGCCGGAAAAGGAACGGATCGACTGGTCAATACCAGCTGCCTGATCCTGCCGGGCATGCCAGGGGAAACCCAGGTGATGGCGCTTGATCTTGCAGGGGTTGCGATCAGTTCGGGATCAGCCTGTTCATCAGGCAAGGTACGTGAAAGCCACGTATTGAAGGAAATGGGGGTTACGGATGCCGGATCGGCCATAAGGGTCAGTCTGGGACTGGAAACCACCGATGAAGAGATTGATACATTTATCCGCGTTTGGAGCCGGATGCGGGGCAATGCAGTGCGTAAGAAAAGTGCGCGCCACGCGGCCTGAAAAAGAGTGAGTGAGGAAGCCTTAATTATGAACGAGCTTAAAGCAAAGCCGATCTATCTGGATTACCAGGCAACGACGCCGACCGATCCGCGTGTGGTGGATGCCATGCTGCCCTACTTCACCGAGAAGTTCGGTAACCCGCATTCGCGTAACCACAGCTTTGGCTGGGAAGCGGAAGACGCGGTCGAGGTCGCACGCGACCAGGTCGCCAAGATCATTGGCGCCTCGTCCAAAGAGATCATTTTCACCTCGGGTGCGACGGAATCGAACAACCTTGCGCTCAAGGGCGTGATGAAGTTCTACGGCAAGAAAAAGCCGCACCTGATCACGGTCGTGACCGAACATAAATGCGTGCTCGACAGTGCCCGTCACCTTGAACAGGAAGGTTTCAAAGTAACCTATCTTGGCGTCAAGGATAACGGCCTGATCGACCTTGAACAGCTGAAAGCCGCGATCACCGATGAAACCGCAATTGTGTCGGTCATGGGCGTGAACAACGAAATCGGCGTGATCCAGCCGCTGAGAGAAATCGGCGAAATCTGCCGCGAACGTGGCGTGTTCTTCCACACCGATTGCGCGCAGGCGGTTGGCAAGATTCCGCTTGATGTCGATGACATGAAAATCGACCTGATGTCGATTTCCGGCCACAAGATTTATGGCCCGAAAGGCATTGGTGCGCTGTATGTCCGCCGTCGTCCGCGCGTTCGCGTCATCGCACAGATCACCGGTGGTGGTCAGGAACGCGGCATGCGTTCCGGTACGCTGCCGACCCCGCTGATCGTCGGTCTGGGCAAGGCATGCGACATCGCCATGAACGAAATGGCCGAAGAAAACGCCCGCATCATGGAGCTGCGGGACTACACCATGAAACGTTTCCGGGATCGCCTGGCCGATATCTATGTCAACGGTGATGAAACGCAGCGCGTTGCCGGCAACCTCAATGTTTCCTTTGCCTATGTCGAAGGCGAAAGCCTTCTGATGGACATCAAGAACATTGCGGTGTCGTCCGGTTCGGCCTGCACCTCGGCATCGCTGGAACCGTCTTATGTTCTGCGTGCGCTCGGTGTTGACGAAGAACTCGCCCATACCTCGCTTCGCATCGGTATTGGCCGTTATACGACCCGTGAAGAGCTCGATCAGGCGATTGATTCGATCTGTGTCGCTGTCGAACGCCTTCGCGAAATGAGCCCGCTTTGGGAAATGGCCCAGGAAGGCATCGACATCAAGTCGATCGAGTGGGCCGAACACTAAGCGTAACGAACTATTCCTTCTCGTGAGAGAGAAACAGGACTTTTAGGAGGACTTTTACCATGGCTTATAGTGAAAAGCTGATCGACCATTACGAAAACCCGCGCAATGTCGGTTCGATGGACAAGAACGAAACGTCTGTCGGTACCGGTCTGGTCGGTGCACCGGCCTGTGGCGACGTCATGAAATTGCAGATCAAGGTGACCGCCGACGGGATCATCGAGGATGCAAAGTTCAAGACGTTCGGTTGCGGTTCGGCCATTGCGTCAAGCTCGTTGATCACCGAATGGGTCAAGGGCAAGTCGCTTGACGAAGCCGGTTCGATCAAGAACTCGCAGATCGCCGAAGAACTGGCTCTGCCGCCGGTGAAAATTCACTGCTCGATCCTGGCAGAAGATGCCATCAAGGCAGCGATTGCCGACTACAAGACCAAAAACGGTCAGGGCGAAGTCGAAGCTGCTGAATAAGCAGCTTCTACCCCCTTCGTTTTCGGGAATTCAGGAGAAGACTATGGCATTACCGTCCCCGATCAGTGTCACCCCTGAGGCGCTTGTTCATATCAAGGCGTTGCTTGATAGCCGCGGCAAACCATCCGAAGGCATCCGCCTTGGCGTGCGCAGCAAAGGGTGCTCGGGTCTGTCCTACACGCTTGAATATGCAGATGATGCATCGGGCTTCGAAGAAGTCGTCGAGCTGGAGGATGGCGTTAAGCTTCTGATTGACCCAAAAGCCATCATGTTCGTGCTTGGCACCGAGATGGATTACGAGGTCACCAGTCTGGAAGAAGGTTTCGTCTTCCGTAACCCCAATGAAAAGGGGCGTTGCGGCTGCGGGGAATCCTTCCACGTCTGACGGTCTGCCGGGTTTTCCCTGCTTCTTGATCGGTCATGGCCCCGGTGATGGATGTTCTGATGGACGTTCCGATCACCGGGGCCATCGACTGAAAGCAGCCCCGGTCGCCGCTATTTTGTCGTTCTGTCATTTGTTTTTAAATCTTGAAAGTGCATAGCGTGAGCAATACCGGTACCTCAGAAACGCGCACCGCAGAACAGCCGCAGCATAAAGTCTGCTGGTCCTGCAAGGGCCCGGTCGAGGCATCAGCCCTGTTTTGCGATACCTGCAATGCCATCCAGCCCCCCGGCCAGCTTGACCATTTCACGCGCTTTGGCCTGGAACGCACCTTCATCATCGATGTCGATGCGATAGAGGCAACCTATCTTAAGCAGCAGCAACTGCTCCATCCCGACCGCTTCGCATCGAAATCCGCCCGTGAACAGGCATTGTCATCCCAGCAGGCCGCAACCCTGAATGGCGCGTTCGAAACCCTTAAAAACCCGGTCGCACGTGCCGAATATCTTCTGCGTCTGGCCGGTCACGAACCCGAAGGCGGCGAGGGGCACACGGTCAACGATCCCGCCCTTCTGATGGAAGCCATGGAAATGCGCGAGGCCCTGCATGATGCCGAAGATCGCAATACGGTCGACGCCATGATCAAGGATACCCGAAAGGCCGCCCGTGCGTGTGAGCAGGACGTTGCCGAGGCACTTGACCAGAACGCCTATGACCGGGCCAGAAAACTGACAACCCGGCTGAGATACCTGATGAAAATGACCGAGGAAGCGCGCGCGAAGAAATCGCGTCTTGCCGCCGCCTGATCATTTAAAAAGAACGGATAGAATTCATGGCTTTGCTAAAGATCCACGAACCGGGCCAGACGCCGCTGCCCCACGAAGATGAACGCCAGCTTGCCGTTGGCATTGATCTGGGCACGACGAACTCCGTCGTCGCGATCTCGAACGATGAAAAACCCGAGGTGCTCCGCGATACATCCGGCGGCAATGCCATCGTGCCATCCGTCGTCTATTATGGCGCGGATGCCGATCCGGTGGTGGGCGAGGCCGCGCGCGATCAGATCAACGATAATGCGGATCGCGTCGTATCATCGGTCAAACGTCTGATGGGGCGCGGCATTGCCGATGTCAAATCGATTGCCGGCACGCTGCCCTATCATGTCGAAGTCCCGGCCGAGGACGCCACCCCATCGGGCGAACCGATGATGGTGCGCCTTAATGTCGGCGACCGCGTCCTGACCCCGGTGGAGGTTTCCGCCGATATCCTGCGTGCGCTTCGTGCGCGCGCCGAGGAAAGCCTTGGCAAGCCGGTCGAAAAGGCGGTGATCACCGTTCCGGCCTATTTCGATGATGGCGCACGCACCGCGACCAAGGACGCCGCCCGTCTGGCCGGGATCGAAGTCCTGCGTCTGGTGAACGAGCCAACCGCGGCCGCCCTTGCCTATGGCCTTGATAACGGGGCGGAGGGCCTTTATGCCGTCTATGACCTTGGCGGCGGCACCTTTGATATTTCCCTGCTTAAAATGCAAAAGGGCGTCTTCCAGGTGAAGGCAACCGGCGGTGATGCCGCCCTTGGCGGGGATGATTTCGATCACGCCATTGCCGAACATCTTCTGGCGGAACGTAAAGACGGCGGCACCACCGATGATCTTGATGCGTCGGATGCCAAACGTCTGCTTAAAACCGCGCGCAAGGTCAAAGAGGCGCTCACCGATGCCGATGAAACCGAAATCACCGTCTTGCTCGGTGGCGCGGAAACCACCCATACCGTCACCCGTGCCGCGTTCGATGCCATGATCGCCAAGCTGGTATCGCGCACGATTGCGATCACCGAACAGGTCCTTGATGACGCCGATATTCTGGCCGATGACGTCAAGGGCGTGGTGCTGGTCGGTGGCTCCACCCGTGTGCCCGCCGTGCGTAAGGCTGTGGCCGATCTGTTCGAACAGGAACCGCTTTCCGATATTGACCCGGACGAAGTCGTCGCCCTTGGCGCTGCCCTGCAGGCAGAGGCTTTGACGGGCGGCTCTGACAACCTTCTGCTCGACGTGACACCCTTGTCGCTCGGCCTTGAAACCATGGGCGGGATTGTCGAAAAGGTCATTGACCGGAACACCCCGATCCCGGTCGCCAAGGCACAGGAATTCACCACCTATCAGGATGGTCAGTCGGCCATGATGATCCATGTGGTGCAGGGTGAACGCGAAATGGTTGATCAGTGCCGGTCGCTTGCGCGCTTTGCCCTGACCGGCATTCCGTCAATGGCCGCTGGTGCTGCGCGCATCAAGGTGACGTTTAATGTCGATGCCGACGGCCTTCTGACCGTATCGGCACGCGAGGAAACCACCGGTACCGAACAGGAAGTCGCCGTCAAGCCGACCTATGGCATTAACGAGCTTGATATGGCCAACATGCTGCGCGAAAGCATGGTTCATGCCCGCGAGGATATGGAAATGCGCCTCCTGACCGAGGCACGGGTCGAGGCACGCCGTAATGTTCTGGCCGTGCAGGCCGCGATGAATGCTGACCGTGCGCTTCTGACGCCGGAGGACGAAGACAATATCGCAGGCGCGATTGCCAAACTCGAAGCCGCCATGTCGGGCACGGATCGCGACCTTATCAACGAACAGGCCGAGGCATTGGAAGACGCATCGCGTCCCTTTGCCGAGGCCCGTATGGACGCCCGCATCCGTCAGGCCCTTGCCGGTCGCAATGTCGATCAGGTGCATTAAACGGACCAGACATAATTGACAAACCGGCCAACTGCGGCGATTGTCCCGTGCAACCGCCAAGGTCAGGTCGGACCAGAGATCGAACGAAAAAGTATTACCGAGGAGAAAGGCACAGATGCCTAAGATCGTTTTTGTTGAACCCGATGGCACCGAAAAGGAATTTGACGTTGCCGACGGTCTGTCCGTTCTGGAAGCTGCCCACAAGAATGGCATCGACCTTGAAGGTGCCTGCGAAGGATCACTCGCTTGCTCGACCTGCCATGTCGTTGTTGACGATAGCTGGTTTGACAGGCTCGACGAGCCAAGCGAAGACGAGGAAGACATGCTCGACCTCGCATTCGGCCTGACCGAGACCTCGCGCCTTGGCTGCCAGATCATCATGAGCGACGAGCTCGACGGCCTGCGCGTCATGCTGCCGTCTGCCACGCGCAACATGATGGTCGACAAGTAACACCAAGATTTCCGCCCCGTTAATCCGCCCAAGCCCAAAGGGGGACACCCATGCGCTGGACAGATATTCAGGATATCGCGATCGAGCTCGAAGAAGCCCATCCCGACAAGGATAACGTCAATCTGCGTTATACCGATCTGCATAAATGGATCTGTGAACTTGACGGCTTTGACGACGATCCCGCGAAATCAAACGAGAAGATCCTCGAAGCCATCCAGATGGCATGGATCGATGAACGCGACGATTAGGATTTCTGCCATGCGGGATGCCCGCCTTCTTAGGCACCCGCAAAACCGGTAGAACCCGCATCGATACAAGCCAGCCCGGACCCTTCCGCAGGCTGGCTTTGTTTTATCCGTATTTCGACATCACCACGGGCAGGGGCTTTGACAACCATGACCGACACCTTCACCGATATCATCCCGGCCCAAAGCCTGTTTGGCCGACTGCGCACCAACGCCCCCGATGCATGGCAAAGCTATGTCTGCCACGACTTCGTCAAACAGCTTGGCAACGGAACCCTGCCGGAAGCCGCCTTTAAGCACTACCTCATTCAGGATTACCTGTTCCTGATCCAGTTTGCCCGTGCCTATGCGCTGGCAACCTACAAGGCCGATGATCTGCACGCCATGCGCCAGTTTTCCGGCACCGTCCACGCGATCCTTGATATGGAAATGAGCCTGCATCTCGACTTCTGCAAAGGCTGGGGCCTGTCTGAGGCCGACATCGTGGCAGAACCCGAATCCCGCGCCTGCATCACCTATACCCGTTATGTGCTTGATTGTGGGCTGCGGGGCGATGTGGTTGATCTTCAGGTCGCCCTGATGCCCTGTATGGTTGGCTATGCCGAAATCGCAAACCGCCTGATGGCAAGTTCTGATACAAGGCTGGATGGAAATCCGTACCGCCCCTGGATCGAGATGTATGCCTCGACCGAATTCCAGGACGTGGCAAAGGCCGAAATCGATCTTCTGGAACATACCGCGCAAACCCGCGGTGGCGATGCACGGATCGCGGGGCTCACGGAAATCTTCGCCAGGGCAAGCCGCCTTGAAGCCGATTTCTGGCAGATGGGGCTTGATCTGGCAAAATAGGCGCAGATGCCTTATATGAGTGCGAACATGCTTTCTGGGCTGGTTAAAACCGCCCGGTTTGTTGATCTCTTCCCGCTTTGCTCTTCCCGTCATTCCGGGCGAAGCGAAGCGCAGACCCGAGTGCCATCTTGCCGCAAGTCGCGGCATACCGGATAGGGCTGGATTCCCGCCTTCGCGGGAATGACGCGGGGCAGGGATCATGGACCGGACGCCGATACTGGTCTCGGTCTGCCGCTATTTTACATCAACTTCTTGTCGCCGCGGCCTTGACCCGCGGATGGGTGGGAAAAATGAACTCTCTTGGCTTTGACAAAGCCCCGAAAGATACCCGCGTGGTTGTTGCCATGTCGGGCGGGGTCGATAGCTCCGCCGTTGCGGCCCTTCTGAAGTCCGAAGGCTATGACGTGGTAGGCATTACCCTTCAGCTTTACGATATGGGGGCCAATGCGCCGTCACGCGCCAAATCCTGCTGTGCCGGGCGCGATATCTATGATGCGCGCAAGGTGGCCGAGGATATCGACATTCCCTATTACGTGCTCGATTACGAATCACGCTTCCGTGAAGAAGTGATCGACGATTTTGCCGACAGCTATATGCGTGGCGAAACCCCGATCCCGTGTGTGAAATGCAATCAGACGGTCAAATTCCGCGATCTGCTGGAAACCGCACATGACCTAGGTGCGGATTGCATGGCGACGGGCCATTATGTGCAGCGCAAACTGGGTGCCAACGGCCATGCCGAACTGCACCGCGCGGCCGATCCCAATCGCGATCAAAGCTATTTCCTGTTCACCACCACACAGGAACAGCTCGATTTCCTGCGCTTCCCGCTGGGTCATCTGATGAGCAAGGCCGAAACCCGTGCGCTTGCCGCCAAATTCGGCCTTGAAGTGGCCGACAAGCCCGACAGTCAGGACATCTGCTTTGTCCCGGATGGCAAATATGCCCGTCTGGTCGAAAAGCTCCGCCCCGAAGCCGGTGAACCGGGCCAGATTGTTGATCTTGATGGCAATGTGCTGGGCGATCATCGCGGCCTGATCCATTACACCATCGGCCAGCGGCGCGGTCTTAACATCGGTGGCACCGCAGAACCGCTTTATGTCGTCAAACTCCTGCCCGAAACCCGGCAGGTCGTGGTCGGCCCGAAATCGGCCCTTGCGATCCAGATGGTCTATGTCAAGGAACTGAACTGGCTTGATGGCGATGCGATTGACCCGAACGGGGTCGAGGTCGAAGTCAAACTCCGCTCCGCCATGGCCCCGGCCCCGGCCACCATCTACCCCGAGGGTACTGGCGAAGCGCGCATCGAACTGCACGACCCGCAGTTTGGCATCGCACCGGGGCAGGCGGGCGTTTTCTATTCTGGCAACCGGGTGATGGGCGGCGGCTGGATCACCCGTCAGGAACTTCTGGCGGCGGCCCGTGTACAGGATGCACCGACGGCGGCCTGATCATCCATAAAGCGGGCAGGCGGGGCATTTGCTCACCTGCCGGTTTTGCGGATATCTTTTTTCCGCAAAACACCAAAAAGGCGCTTGACGGGGGCGGTTCCCTGACGTAAAAACCGCCCCGTTCCGGCGCTTACGGAACCCGCAGAATATATACCCTATACATACTCTGTGGCCGAGTAGCTCAGCTGGTTAGAGCAGCGGAATCATAATCCGCGTGTCGGGGGTTCAAGTCCCTCCTCGGCTACCAATTAAAAAGCCTAGAGATTTGATTTCTCTAGGCTTTTTTCTTTTTCGATGTGCGGCTTGTCAATTTACCCACAAAATCACCCACAAACCAAACACGGTTTCAGCAAGTTCATATGTCTTTTGTGACTGAGACGTAATCGGCCAAATTGATGCCTTTGTTGATCTCTGTTTTGTATGATTCCGGCAATTGAGCGCCTATGGTTATGTCTTTTGTGGACATATTTCTTATCTCATCTGCGTATTTGATTCCGAAAAGATGGATTGCAACAACCTTTTTGCCTGTTGGTGCGTTCTTGTACATTGTGGCAAGTAGTTTTGAAGCTGACTCAATGTTCATGGTTTCCCCTTTTTCTGGCTAAACCTTCCCGCCGACACCTTTGAACTTCTCAACAAATGCAGCGATTTTTCGAAAAACGCTTTGTTTCTTGGTCAAATACTGAGGGTTTAGAGGACTCATTTTGGGAAGGATGGCATTGAGTTCCGTACCATTTTCACTGGCAAATTCCCGCTTAAGCGACGTGATGATATAGCGCTTGGCTTCTTCCGCATTAAGATTCTCAGATTTAATCAGTTCTTCCGCTTCCCGTTGTTGCTCAGCCTGCGCAAAGGCAAAGAAAACTTCGATCACGCTCGCTTTATCGCCAAGCTGGTCAAGGTCGGTTTGGTTGATAAAGTCCACCAAAAGGCTCTCTTTGGCGCGGTTGCCCAGGCTGGCGCGAATCACGCGGCGCATCTCTTCAACCAGATCGGCTTTGCTCTTGGTTTTTTTGCTGTGCTCAAAGATCAGCTCCAGAATGTAATCTAGGTTGATCTCTTGCGATTTCAGCAGGTCCACCTCAAACACCACATCATCCCAGTCGATTTTAGACTGGTCTTTTTCTGCTGCTGATTTCTCGCGGCGTAGCCAATCGCGGATGTCGTTATATGTGGATTTGTAATCCTGAATTTTCCGCTCGGCAGGTAACTTTATTCCCTGCAATGTGACGAGGTCTTCATCACTCAAATAGTACTCATCCTGAAATGCCTCGACTGCCTCCGGGTCATTTGTATCAACGTCTTGAAGGGCTTTCAGGCTGGCAAATTCATCATAGTTTTGCAGAACGTTTTCGACGCGCAGATATTCGCCAAATAGTTTGGCAAACGCCTTTTTGTCGGCTTCCTTTTCGATAGCCGAAGGGTCAGGAAAGCGCTGTTCGAGCTCCTGCACCACATCCGTAAAACCGCGCCGCGCTTCGCCGGATACAGCATCGGTGAAGCCGTCCATATATTCCTTGTAGCTCTTTTCCAGCACAACGTTTTTGGTGTTGTTATCGCCAAACAGGGTGATGGCGTCGATGGTGGGCTGTTCTAGGTCGCGGAAGGTCACGACATTACCAAAGGTTTTGGTGGCGTCGTAAATGCGGTTGGTGCGCGAATAGGCCTGCATCAGGCCGTGATAACGCAGGTTTTTATCCACGAACAAGGTATTGAGTGTGGGTGCATCAAAGCCGGTCAGGAACATGCCAACCACGATCAGCAAATCTATTTCCCTGTCCTTAACCCGCTTGGCCAGATCGCGGTAGTAAGTCTGGAAACCGTTGCCATCAACACTGAAATTGGTCTTGAAGTACGAATTGTAATCGCCAATCGCAGCATTCAAGCATTCTTTGGCAGTGCTATTCATGGCCGACACGTCAAAGCTTTCGTCGGTGATTTCACCCACCGAATCCTGCTCTTCATTGGCGGAAAACGAGAAAATAGTGGCAATCTTCAGCGGCCTTTCGCTGCCTGCCTGCAAATTTTTTAGCGTTTCATAATACAGTTTGGCAGCATCGACACTGCTGACGGCAAACATGGCATTAAAGCCTTTGCCTCCTGCTTGTAGACGATGGGTTTTCTGGCGAAAGTTCTTTAAGATGTACTCGGATACTTCGCGGATGCGCTCAGGATGCAAAAGGGCTTGCCTGTTTTCCGCCGCACTTAGCTTGTCTAGGTCTTGCTCAGTCTCAATGGCCTTGAATTTCGGGCGAACATCATTGTAGTCCACCTTGAACTTAAGCACCTTTTCATCGCGAATGGCGTCGGTGATGACATATGAATGCAGCTCGCGGCCAAATACACTGGCAGTGGTCTCCGCACCCAAGGCTGTCTGCGCGAAGATCGGTGTGCCGGTAAAGCCAAATTGATAAAACCGTTTAAATTTCTTCTTTAGATTTTTCTGCGCTTCACCAAACTGGCTGCGGTGGCATTCATCGAAAATGAACACGACCTGCTTGTTGTAGATGGGCAGGTCGCCTTCGCTTTTCATAAGGTTGTTAAGCTTCTGGATGGTGGTGACAACGATTTTATTGTCGTCTTTATCCATGTTGCGTTTGAGCCCGGCAGTACTGTCCGATCCATTAACACTATCAGGCGAAAAGCGCTGGTATTCCTTCATTGTTTGGTAATCGAGGTCTTTCCTGTCCACGACAAAAAACACCTTGTCGATATACGGAAGCTCGGTCGCCAAGTGCGCTGCTTTGAAGCTGGTTAGCGTTTTACCGGAGCCGGTGGTGTGCCAGATAAAACCACCGCCTTCGGGTTTGCTCCAGTTTTTGGCATTGTACGAACTTTCAATCTTCCACAAGATGCGCTCAGTGGCGGCAATCTGATACGGACGCATCACCAGCAAGGTGTCGCTGACATCAAACACCGAGTAATGCAGCAGCACATTGAGCAGGGTGTTTTTCTGAAAGAAGGTGGCGGTAAAGTCTTTCAGGTCTTTGATAAGGGTATTGTCAGCCTTCGCCCAATTCACGGTGAAGTCAAAGCTGTTTTTATTGCGCTGGGTGGTATTGGCGAAATAGCGTGTATCGGTGCCGTTTGAAATCACAAACAGCTGTAGGTATTTAAACAGCGAATGTTCGCTATTAAAGCTCTCTTTGCTGTATCGGTGTATCTGATTAAAGGCCTCACGAATGGCAACGCCGCGTTTCTTCAGCTCAATCTGCACCAGCGGCAGGCCATTTACCAAAATAGTGACATCATAGCGATTGGCGTGAGCGCCGGTTTGTTCAAATTGTTTTATGACCTGCACTTTGTTGCGGGCAATTTTCTTTTTATCGAACAGATAGATGTTGTGAATGCGGCCATCATCAAAAACAAAGTCATGAATATAGTCATCATGAACTTTGCGGGTCTTGTCGGTGATGCCATCGCTGGGTTTGTCCAGATAGGTCTCAACAAATCGCAGCCACTCACCATTCGCAAATTGCACATTATTAAGGGTTTGTAACTGCACACGCACGTTGGCAAGCATCGCCTTTGGCGTTGTTATGTCCGATAGATAGTCATAGCCCTGATTTTGGAGGTCTAGAACAAGCTCACGCTCCAAATCAGCTTCGCTCTGGTAGCTTTCAGCAACCGACCATTCCCTGCTGTATTTATCAAGAACGATAAAGCGGTTTGATTCTGCAATGGGTTTGGTTGTTTCGATCATCGTGCCGTGCCTTCTCGGAAGTAGCCATAATTGTCCAGATTGTCTAGCAGCAGCTTTACGGTTTGTTTTTCCTGCTCGGTAGGCTCACGGACCTCTTCACTTGACAATGTGCGATGGCTACTAAAAGTAATAATTCTCTTTAAATAGGCGTCTTTATCCCCGGGCGCAGTATCGAGTAAGTCACCCCATTTCTCATATCCAAGAAAACTGGCGGTTTTTTCATAAAGATTACGCAACAACGTAAAATGATACATTTCGACTTTGTTGTCTGCGATTGCTTTTCCCAAAGTCTTTTTCAGGTGCAGATGATAGGAAAAACTTTGATTGGAATCGCCGTGTTTTTCCAAAAGCGTAAACGTGCCATCCTCATGTTTTTCCAGCATGTAGCACGTTTTATTGTTAAATTCGTTATAAAGAACATTGTAAAATAATGGGCTGTGGGTGGTGATGATAAATTTCAGGTCAGATTTGCTGGATTTGATAAGCCCAGCGAAATTGACCGCCAATTCAATCAAGTGATTTTCATCCAACGAACTCACAGGATCATCAACAAATATATACTCTAGCTGATCAAACTGCCCAGTTTCTCGCTCTGCAGGTTCTGCTACATTGAGGATAGTGATCACCTGATCGAGCAAGGTATAGAAAACACTCCATATAAAGTTGCTTTCTTCGCCTTTGGATATTTTGAGGGGCTCAGTGCCCTTGTCATTCCCTCGCTCCATCGTGAACGTAACCTCAGCAAAGTCTTCGCTGAAATGCGGGGTTAACTTGTCATTCGTAAAGTGCTGGAAGTAGCTGACAATATTGACATTTTGCCCCAAGTCTTTAAGCAAAGTGAGCAGCCAGTCGGTATACGTATTCGGCTGGATTCTTAGCTTGGGTGAAGCATCATTTTCTAAATCGTTATCCCAGTAGAATAAATCTTCGGTGAAGGCATTATAATAAAGGATTCTTTCGCGTGGCGAAATTACTTCGCCACCTTCATCATTGCGTTTAGGTGCAATCAGATGTTTGAACTCCCGAGAAAGTCGCGTTTTACCTGTGCCGTTGAATGCATATATCAATTGCACTTTGGGCACCTGATTGACCACCTCAACCTCAGTAGTTTTCTTCTTTTTTACGGCCTGTGGCGCATTTAATTGCTGCGCAATTTCCATCAGCGTTTTGCTCATGTTACGCAGCCACCTCTTCAGGTTTCGGGAATCTCAGCAGCAAATCGCGGTAGTGTTCATATTGCTTTTGGCGCAGCTCAATTTCTCCGAGAAGTTCTTCTTGGATCACGTCCGTGAGCGTATCGAATTTATCGAGAATTGAGACGATCCGTGTTTGTTCTTTTTTCGACGGCACAGGAATTAAAATCTTGGCTAGATTGTCAGCATTTACACGCCTTATTTTTGTGCCTGTGATGTATTGTCGTTTTTGTTTTTGAAATTGTTCTGTCTGGAAAAAGTAAGCGACATACTTTGGGTTCAGATTATGAGTATAAAAGCATGCATCACTACTAACCACTATTTGATCAGGACCAAGCCAAGCAACAGCTTTGCAAACATCTTCATCAGTTTCGCTTGTTGTTGCAATGATCAAGTCACCGGCTTTAGCTTTGCGGGCTTTCATAGCAAAACTCTCTGAAATAAAAGACTTCGTCTCGTAGGTATATGTCCCGTAATGTGTATAAACTTGACCATAGTGAATGCAACCCACGCCCTTTTCAGTAAAGTCTTTCTTCTGCAATGCGCTACCACGAATGAACGTGCCTATATCGCTATGCCCCATAGGCAGTTGAGGTACATCGTTCTTATCAAAGGTGAACAACTGATCCCGATAGTGGTCGTATTGTTTTTTGCGCATCGTAAGCTCGGCTCTAAGCTCGGCTCTAAGCTCGGCTGTAATCTCCGTGAAGGCGTCCAATATGCGGACGATTTCCGCTTGGATATTTAGCGATTTTTCCGGGTCGTCAGGGCAGGGGATTGGAACCGGGTATTTTTCAAACATCGGCTTTCTAAGCGAAGTTACAGACGCATGAACAGAAATCTGTTTTAAATACTGAGCGAAATTACTTCTAATATAATGGAATAAGTATTTGGGGCTAATGTGATTTTTCGTTACAACAATGCGGTATGCTCTTTGGTGAAGGGCATATTTCCCTGACATGTAGTGGAAGACTTTTCCAACTCCCACACCATCCCCTGCTGTAATAATCGCAGTTTCATCAAACTCATATTCATTGATTGATCTTGGCATTTGGGAGCGCACAAAGAAGGGAAATTTACCGTCATTAGTAGCTTCATTTGTATTACGGCTTCCTGTTCCAATAATTGCGATCTCAGCCAATGGCTTCCAGACTACCTCAGCACCATTCAGCAATTTGTCCATAAAGCCTAAATCGCTCATGCTTCAATCTCCGCCACAATGGTCTCAATACCTGCGCGCAACTGGTTGATTTTGGCGGTGGTGGTTTCAATCTTAGCATTGAGCTCAGTAATATTAATCACTTCGCGGTTGTCTTCGGCCTCAATGTAGCTAGTAACTGAAAGGTTGTAGTCTTTGGCGGTGATTGCTGCGTAGCTCACTGACTTGGCGAAGTGATCTATGTTCGCTTTGCTGTCGAACGCCTTCATTATTTGCTGAATGTGACCTGGGTTTTGCTGATCTTCGCTATCGGTGAGTACGTTGTTATTGGTTTCTTTTTTAAACAGGCTACTCGCGTCAATAAACTGGATATCTGTGTTGGGCTTGTTTTTTGCCAGTACCAAAATATTTACTGCGATTGTGGTGCCATAGAATAGGTTGGGTGCCAATGAAATCACGGTTTCCACGTAGTTGTTATCCACCAGATATTTCCGGATTTTTTGTTCCGCCCCGCCACGGTAGAAAATACCGGGGAAACACACAATGGCCGCACGCCCCTTGCTGGAAAGGTAACTGAGCGCATGAAGAACAAAGGCGAAATCGGCTTTTGATTTTGGTGCGAGAACACCCGCCGGAGCAAAGCGGTCATCATTGATCAGGGTGGGGTCGTCACTGCCGATCCACTTTACCGAATACGGCGGGTTGGAGACGATGGCATCAAAGGGCTTGTCGTCCCCAAAATGCGGGTCGATCAGGGTGTTTCCCAGCTGGATATTGAACTTGTCATAGTTGATATTGTGCAAAAACATGTTCATCCGAGCCAGGTTGTAAGTCGTATAGTTGATCTCCTGACCGAAAAATCCCTCTTCAACAGTGTGGGCATCAAAATGCTTTTTGGCTTGCAACAACAGCGAGCCCGAACCACAGGCCGGGTCATAAATCTTGTTGACGCTGGTTTGCTTGTGCATTGCTAACTGCGCGATCAGTTTGGAGACATGTTGCGGGGTAAAAAATTCACCACCGGATTTACCTGCATTGGCGGCATAGTTGGAAATGAGGAATTCATAGGCGTCACCGAACAGATCAATCTGACTTCCTTCAAAATTGCCAAATTCCAGCTCTGCCATACCTTTGAGTACCGCAGCCAAGCGGGTATTTTTTTGTGTTACCGTATTACCAAGGCGGTTGCTGGTTGTATCAAAGCTAGCAAACAGTCCCTTGATGTCACTTTCTGAAGGATAGCCACTAGCTGAGGCTTCGATTGCAGCAAAGATTTCGCTTAAGTCGGTATTTAAGTTTTCGTTAGTGTTCGCATTTTTTGCAACATTGACGAATAGCTGGCTTGGATAAATGAAGTAGCCTTTGGTTTTGATAGCGTCGTCTTTGATCTCCGGTGTAATGACGCTATCGGGCAGAGCTGCATAGTTGATGCTGCTGTCTCCGGCTTCGATATAACTGGCAAAGTTTTCGCTGATAAAACGGTAAAACAGGGCGCCAAGCACATATTGCTTGAAATCCCAGCCATCCACCGCGCCACGCACATCGTTGGCAATGGCCCATATTTGGCGTTGCAGGGCGGCGCGTTGTTGGTTGCCGGTCATGAAAATCTTCCTGTTTCAACTAAAAAATATGCTTCGGTAGCTGAAGCTTGCCCGAAGTTTAAGCAAACATCATCAGACTGCAATCGAAGTTTGTCGCAGAGTGATGCCGAGCGCCATGGCGTTGTAGCACGTGTCATTTTTGGCTTTCCAGCATTTTGGCCAGCTTTTGCAAGGTGATCTGCTCTTCATCCCTTTTGCCAACGTGGGCAATCAATTCCCCCTGCAGGTTTGGGGCGATATGGCCATAGCTTGTGAAAGTAGTCAGCGGGCTATCGTGACCTAAATTCTGGCTCCAGGCTTTGAATTGCTCGGGGGTGGTGCAAAGTTTTTGGCCGAGGTGGGTCAGCGTATCCCGAAAGCGGTGGGGGCTGAAGTAGGGGAGGTCAACTCGCTCGAAAGCATCCTTGAAAATCTTGCGCATGGCTGTTGCGGTGCTCCAGTGCCTTGGCTCCAGGCCCGAAGGGGTGAAGGCTCTGTTTTCGTCGTGGCTGAGCGCTGTTTGCGGGAATAGCGGGTCATCCATGCAATAAAGCTTGTCATTGCGCAGGAACGCTACCCAGCCGACAAAAACAGCTTTGATGTCATCGCCAACAGGGAAAAAGAAAGTGTCAATCTTCTTGCTGAATTTGGTTTTCACTTCGGCGGGGTTTTGGTCAACATATTCCCTTGTCAGGTCAATGTGTTTTATCTTCAAGCTGATAATGGCACTATCCCGCATGCCGGTGAGGATGGTAAAGGCGAGTAGAGCGCGGTCACGCTTTTCAATGTCAGTCTTGTTCGGCATCGCAAAAAGCGCAGCGCGTATTTGCTCAATGGTTGGAAAGGTCTTGGTTTTCACCGCTTTGGCCGCTCGGGTCTCTTTTTCTGACAAATTAAGATAGTCGATGTCATGCTTGTGGATGCGTGACTTATAGCCAGGTTGAAACCGCAACCAGGCCAGAAACGATTTTAAGGCGTTTAGTGTGCTGAGAACTGTTGCCTTGGCAAGAGGGGTGTCGGATCGTGTACCTCTTGTCTGTAGAAGGCATTTCTTGAACGCAATGGCCTGCTCTTTGTTGAAGCTCTTGAATGACTTGAAGCCGGTGTATTCCTCCAGCCGCAGGATTGCTTTTCGAATGGCGTCTATCGTGGTTTCGGCCTTCTGGTCGGCTTCCTTCAAATAGATGAAATACGCCTTCTTGATCCGCTCATTCTGGGGATTGATGTTTGTCATGTGTTTTCTGGCCTTTCAAAGTGACACATAAGGCTGGGGTTGCTGTGCTCTATTATGTGTCGCCCTTGCACCTTCTGGAGGTTGAAGGTTTTGGTGTATTCGGGGATTTTTGCGACCGATCCGGCTTTGAAAACCTGGGTGTTGCAGGTGTTGCAAATGCCGGAAAGCTGAAGCCGTGTTGCACTGGTAATCGTGATATCAGCAAGGCGTTCCCAGAGTGGACGCGGCTGGCGACATTTGAAACAGAAAAACTCATGAGTCAGGCATCGATGCTTGCGTTTTGACTGGCGCTCGTTGAGGAATGCTATCAGCGCAGACCCATGAACCATATGCGGGCGTATCTGGTCGACTAGGGGTAACCCGGACTTTACCCAATTGCGCACGCTGTTTTTGTGGATATCAAAAAGCTCGGCGATTTCTTGCAGATAATAGGGATAATTGCGCTTAATCCGCCGCGTGTTGTATGTGCGCTTGCTAATACTCATCAGTCTGCGGTTTGCAGGCTTTTCACGTAAGCAACGAGGCTCTCCTGCACAATCAATCTGCGCGTGCCTATCTTGACGCTTTCGATCAGCCCTTGGTCCAGTAGGTTATAGAAGGTGGCGCGACAAACGCCGATTGATTTCGCGGCGTCATTGAGGGATAGCAAGAGCGGGGTATGGGCGGTGGCCATTTTCGTCTCCATGTGTTTGCCTGTGTTCAGGTGGCTATGGAAACGACATATAGGACTTCAGTTAGTTGCGCTCATTCTTCCGTGCGCAACGGTCTCAATAGGTTTGTTAGTTTCAATGGATGGTCGTCACCAGAAATGCCTGAGAACTTGCGACTTTGTTCTATGCACCGGATGAAATCCGGGTCGCTTTTCCACCTAGATACAGTGCTTTTATTCACCCCAACAATTTTTGCAACTAAGGCGTCCTTGATTTCAGAATTAGCAGCAAATAGGCCAATGGCATTACTTCGGCGGTTGCTGGTGTGCACCTTTTCCAGCACGCTGTGGCTAAATGCATTAAGGCGCACCTTTAACAAGACGGTCCAAGAAGACGGTGGTGTCAGATAGAAGCTGGAGATCGCCTCAGCCATGGTGCAAATCAACATATCCAGAAGCGAATTGCTGATAGCTTGGCCGTTTGCAACAATATGGGGCTTGTCTAGTTCCTGCTTTTCCCGGTCAGATATTGCGCGCAAACAGGATAGGGATAATCTTTCAATGCACGCTTCATCGCCATCAAGCACACCAACAAAATCCTCTGGCGATATTCCTAAATTTTTGAACTGTTGCTCGAATTTGAAGGCAATATCTAACCCTGTCATCGAAACATAGCCCTCGTTGGCGACAAAAAGGGGTAGGTATGTGTCGTGGTCAGGGAACTTGTCGCGATGCTTTAAATAGTCATCAATGGAAAAATTTTGTGCAACGCGGTCTGACAGGCGGTGGTACTCATCGTCATCCATTTGAACCCCCCTCCCTTGACGAAAGCTGAATAACATTGGCTTCTTGTACGGTAGGAATCCTTGTATATTTGCCCCACTTGTTCATCAACTCACGCCGCTTATTCAAAAGGTTGCTGCGGAAATAGGCAGCTTCAGCTTTGTCCTTGAGTCGATGCGCCAAAGCATTTTCAATGACTTCGCGTGGGAAAGATGTTTGCTCGGCTGCCCAGTCCCGGAAAGTGGATCGAAATCCATGCGTTGTGATGCCGACGCGGTTCATGCGTTCCATCAGCTTTTTGAAAACTACGTCAGATAGGGGCTTACCAGACTTCGCGCCGGTGAAAAGATGGTCTGTGTTAGCCATGCGCGGCAGCGCCTCCAATATCGAAACTGCTTCGGGGCACAGCGGTACAGTGTGCTCCTTTCCTGCTTTCATGCGTTCTGCCGGAATTGTCCATGTTGCATTGGCCAGATTAAATTCTGGCCATACCGCCCCACGCAGCTCGCCACTACGCGTTGCTGTCAGGATGATAAGCCTGAGTGCCAGAGCGCTGGGGGCCTCCCTTTGGCGCAGTTCATCCATGAAGGCGTTTATCTCTTGGTATGGCAGGGCTGGGAAATGTTTCACCTTGGAAACTTCACTAGGTTTGGGAAGAAGTTTGTCTAGGTGCCCTTTCCAGCGTGCAGGGTTTTCGCCCTTCCGGTAATCCTGTACCGTGGCCCAATCCAAAATGCTCTCCAGGCGACCACGCAGCTTTTTTGCCGTTTCGGTTTTGGTCCGCCAAATAGGGTCGAGTACCCGCATGATATGGCCGTGGTCTACCAAATTGATCGGCATTTCGCCAATGACCGGCTCAGCGTACCGTTTTACCGAGCTGGCCCATATTTCCGCATGTCGGTCGCTTTTCCAGCTAGCTGAATGAGCCTTCAGGTATTCTTTGGCGCAGTGTTTGAATGTCAGGGCGTCTTTCTTCTCAGCTTTGGTCTTAAATAGGCGCTCGTTGCGGTCATTGATAGGGTCGATGCCATCGCGCAAAAGCCTTTTACATTCAATCGCGGTTGTGCGGGCCTCAGCAAGGGAAACGGCGTTTGTTGAGCCAAGCCCCATTTCGCGGGATCTGCCGTCTTGCATGAAGCGGAACAGCCAAGATTTTGACCCGGATTGGCTGACTTGCAGATATAACCCATTGCCATCAGCAAACCTGCCGGGGCGTTTCTCGGCTTTTACCTGTCGATCTGAGAGCTTGTTTATCTGGCGCGCCATATTCTACCCACAAAACTACCCACAAACAATTTGTGGGTAGTAGTATATGGTTATGGACGCCAGTAAACAAGGTTTGGTTACATTATGTTGTTTTACAATGATTAATTTAGTTTCAGTGGACCTCAAAAGATAGGGGTTAGGTAGCCTCCTCGGCTACCAATTAAAAACCCCGTCAGGCAAAGCCTGGCGGGGTTTTTAATTGGCACCCTCGGAGAGGGCTTTAACCCCCCTGGTTCGCGAGAAAGCGATGTAGGCAGCTTTCGAGGTGAATTGCCTTTAGTGCTTTGATTTTTTCTTTGTCAGAACTTGATGTTTGGATCATTATTTTTTTGGATTATTCGTCTTAAAACGTAGCACTACTCATTCCAGCCTGATGACCTTATTGTGGAGGGAGCGCGAGATTTCATTGGGTGGCGAGGGTGGTGTTTTGGGCGTATTGAATAGTTTCTTGAGGTGTTCATAGTTTTCTATATTTTTTATGTTTGGGGGTTCTGTGGTCGGTTTTTTTTATTACACGGTTTCTGTTATTTATTTGACAGTTCTTTTTGTATATCCAGATGGACTGGAGTGGCTCAAGAGTAAGGTTCGCGATAAACTGTGTACGGACTGTTCTTCTAGGCAAGAGGAAGATCAGAAGGAGTATACTAGATTGCGCGAAGAGCTTCAGTGTTTAGAGAGGGAGCAGTTAAGAAAGGAAATTAAATCTACAGGTGAGAATGAAATTCAAGATGGGTATTTGAGAGATAAAATATTTCATGCTATTGATTATGCAATAAACCGACATGACTGGTATGAGCATCAAAGAACAGTAGTATTTAATATATCGACAACAATATGTGCTGTTGTTATTGCTGGCTTAGCCTCTGTTGCATCCGCTAAAATTATTGAGCCAAATGATGAAGTAATTTCTGTTGTCATGTGCGTTTTAGTTTCGTCTTGCGTGACAATTTGTAGAAACATTTACCTATTCAATGAAGAGCTAGATGCTCATCGTCCATACAGAAGTATATCAGATATACGGTTTTGGTACTTTAAATATAATTTATCTGAAACGAGTGTTAGTAATCCTCGGGAGAGGGTTTTTGGTGTTTCTGAGCAAAGGAAATTATTTTTTAAAAGGGCTTTGAGAAATTTTGACAATGTTTTTAGCTTAAGAGAGGATTTGGAGCAAATATTTATACTTCAAATACTTCAGAAGCATAAAAGTGAATCTCTCAAAAATATGAGGGTTGTTATGCGTTATTTTGTTTATTATTTGTCGTTTGTTTTAGTGTCTTTTTCTTTGTATAGTTTTTATTTTTGAGGTTTTTGTTTGTCAAATATTTTTGTTGATAGTGAGCTCTCTTATCTATTTTCTGCGGCCAACATATGCATCGAGAGGAAGGAGGGTGCAGATGGTGCGTGGCAAGTTGCTCCCTTTTTCTGCTCAATTCCATTTTCAGAAGATAGCTATGAGGACATGAAAAAATTTGCAAATTCCATAGAGGAGGAGATCTCCGATTTATATAGTTTTGGCAAAAGAAGGGCTTATAAAGCTTTTGGTAATGAGGTTGATAGTGTTACGAAGCCTAGTTATTTGAAAAGGATAAATAACTACAATGATGATGGGATTGATCAATTTGAAAATATTTTAAGTATATCAGAAAAGGAATTTAACTCTGGTGGGTTGGTTTTTTCTGTGTTTGATCCGATGGATTTGATCCGCAGGAAGCGTCCTGGTTATGTTCCTTGTTTAGTATCGGGAAGTTTTCTTGTTCACAATGGAGAGTTGCAGTTGAATGCATTCTTCCGCTCTCAGAGCGTGGTTGAGTTTGGGGTTTTTGATCTAATTTTTCTTAGAGATTTTCAAAGAAAAATGTTTGAGGAAATTAAGAAGTTTCGAGCGGAGGAGGATATTTCTATCGGAAGTTTGAATTTACATTTTGCCAGAGTAATAATTCAGCGACGTTTTGCTCGTTCTGGAAAAAAATACTTAAAACGAGAAGAGGTAATTAACAATTGGATGTCACTTTTGGAAATAAATCTCCTTGAGGCAAGGATGCGTAGTTTTTCGTGAATTCAGCGGCTGGAGAAAGTTGATTTTATGTTTTCTATAATTATTTGTGAGAGAATTTCCTCTCAGTTAATCCATCTCTTCAACTGCTAAAATAATCCGTTTCAACACGACAAATTGTGTTAGTTGCTTGTTGGGGATTCGTTGTTTGATAGGGGATAGAGACTCTGCGGATTTTTGTTCCGGCCAGTCCATATTTTTGCAGCAAGGGCGGTACTGTTCGTAGCAGTTTCGCGCATGTTTCTCTAAAGAGCGACATAATTGCCCGGTGTCCCCGCGAGGCGTCTACACTTAAGCGTTAGTTTAGAACATACTTTGCATATGGCTGCCAGCCTGCCCAAACCTCCGCGGCGCACACCCCATCACACGTTTAAACGCCGTACTGAACGCACTTTCAGACTCATATCCCACCGACAGGGCAATTTCTGAAATCGGCAATCCGGAATGGGTCAGGCGGTCCCCCGCCAGCAGCATCCGCCAGCGGGTCAGATAGGCCATCGGCGGGACGGCAACGACATCGCGGAACCGCGCGGCAAAGGCCGAGCGCGACATGCCCGCATGGCGGGCCAGTTCCTTGAGCGTCCAGGGATGGGCGGGGTCCTCATGGATGCAGGCAATCGCGGTTGCGATCTGTTTATCCGATAGCGCTGCAAACCAGTCGGGGATGTCGGGCGCGTGGGTGGCGGTTTGGCCGGTTTCGGCGGCCCGATCACTTTGGCCGCTGGCTTGCTGCGCATTGCTCAGATGCAGCCGAAGCGCCTGCACCAGCACCGTATGCGCCAGATGTTGCAGCACCAGAAAGCCGCCCGGCTGCGGGTTGCTCAATTCCTGCATGATCCGTTCGACCAGCCAGCGCAGGCTGGCTTCATCCTGATCACTCTCAATCCGCACAATCGGCGGCAGGGCCGCCATCAGCATGTCGGCATGCGGCCCCGAAAGGACAAAGCGGCTGCTGACGATAAAGCATTCGCCGCCGCCATTATGCTTAACGATCCCGCCGCTTTGGGCCTTGGCAAAGATGTGCGGCGCTTCAACCGGCGGGCAATCGGGATCGCTTGCCAGAAAGAAGGTCCGCCCGCGCGGCAGGACAAAGGAACTTCCCGACGTCAACAGCACCGGACCCGCAAGGTCTTCGACGCTGACATAACATTGCCCGGAAACGATGGTGCCGCATTTGATGGAATTGGCCTGATCGGCAAAACGGATGGCCCAGGGACCGGCGGCGTCAAACCCGGCCGACATGTAATTGCGCGGCTTAAGCAGCGACAGGATATCGGAAAGCGGATCCATGGGATGGGGGAGCCTTCTTTTGGACGATTGCGAAATTAATATGGATCATAGCGCATGGATCGTCCAATCGCCATCGCCTATCGTTTGCTCATTGATCATGTGCAATGTGAAGTGGAGAACGGAATTGCGTATTTTTGTAACCGGGGCGAGTGGCTTTGTCGGATCGGCGGTGGTGGAAAAGCTGATCGCGGCCGGGCATGAGGTTTTGGCGCTCGCACGGTCCGATGCGTCGGCAGGTGCGCTTCTGGCGGCCGGGGCTTTGGTGCATCGCGGTGATCTTGATGATCGCCAAAGCCTGCACGCCGGGGCGCTTGAGGCCGACGGGATCATTCACACCGCGTTCAATCACGATTTTTCACGCTACGCCCAAAGCTGTGCCGAGGATGCGGAGGTCATCGCCGCCCTTGGCGAGGCGATTGCCGGCACGCAAAAGCCGCTTGTCGTGACCTCTGGCCTCGGGCTTCTGGCCGGCGGGATGCAGGTGACGGAGCAGGACATGCCCGATTTCGGCCCAAACGCCATGCCCCGCGTCGCGACCGAACGCGCCGTGGCCGAGCTTGTCGGGCAGGGGCTTAATGTTTCGCTCATGCGCCTGCCGCCCTCGGTACATGGAAAGGGCGATCATGGCTTTGTGCCGATCCTGATTGGCATTGCACGCCAGACCGGCGTTTCGGCCTATATCGGCGATGGCAACAATGCCTGGCCCGCCGTGCATCGCTTTGACGCCGCACGCGCCTATGTCCGCGCGGTCGAGGTCGCGATGCCGGGAAGCGTCTATCACGCCGTTGCCGAGACCGGCATCGCCTTTCGCGAGATCGCCGGGGTGATCGGCAAACGGCTGGGCGTTCCGGTCGTTTCCAAAACCGCCGACGAGGCCGCCGATCATTTCGGCTGGTTCACCCATTTCGCCAAACTCGATTGCCCGGCGGCAAATACCATCACGCGTCGGCAATTGGGCTGGTCCCCGACAGAGGCCGGATTGCTCGCCGATATCGATCAGGATTGCTATTTCGACCAGTAAGGATGTTGTCGCCCCGGTCAGCTTGAACTGCCCGGGGCTGAAATATCTGGGATCGGTCGATTAAAGCGTCTCGTCCGTGATCACCCAGCCTTTTGCCTTCCATCCCTGTGCGGATTTTTCCAGCATGCTGGCGACCGGGATCGCATAACCGCCAAAGATTTCAGTCTTGCCGTCCTGCATGGTAACGGAAAGGTCGTATTTTGCACCACCCAGTGCGGCAATAACGGCCTGTCCGCCGCCCCCCACACTGCCAGAAGACACAAACACATTTTCGATGCCGCCTTGTGCGGCCATGGTCGCGCCGGCAAATGACATCATGTAACCAAGTCCCTGTTGTTTGGGGTTGGTTGTCATATAGCCGTCCTGTGCAATCCATCCTTTGGGAACTTTGCTGAATTTACCGTCGCTTGTTGGCAGGGTATTGGTGAATTCAAGCGATGATTTCTGCGTGCTGTCGCCATCATATATTCCTTCCAGACCTGCACCTTCTGGTGAGATGTCAAAACTATGTGCATCGTCATCTGTTTTGAATTTCATTGGTTACCTCTTTGCCGATGGTATTTATGCTGATCTGCAAAGACGGTTTTGAAACTGGCTTGTGATGAGGGTCGTGGGCAGGAGGGTGCCGCACAGCACCATAAAGCCGCCCGGCCGGGATTGCCTGCTTCTGGCATCATCGGTTCGACGGCCCGCACAGACTGGCTCCGTGCTGATCATTTTCGATGCGCCCATTCGGCGGCAGGGTCACCATCCCAGATCGGCCAGCGACCCCGAAGGGGTAGGGCGCGCCACCCAAAACCGGCCCCCAAAACCCGACTTGCCGCAACCACCGACGCCCGAACAGACCAAGGGCCATTGCCAGCCTCGCCGACGGACGGCTTTCGGGTTCTCGGCTACGTCGCTCACTTTCGGGCGGTGGCGGCAACCTGCTTCTCCGGTGCTCAGATAAACCTCAGGCGTTCACCAACCTCGCCGACGGACCACCATCGGGCTCCCGGCCCACGCCGCTCACCTTCCGGTCCCGGCAGCAACGTGCCGCTCTGGCCTCCAGACAAACCTCGGGCTTGCGCCAAACTCACCCACAAACGGTTTTCGGGCACACGGTCCTCACACTTGTCAGCCCCGTCCATCGTCGGCGGGTCATCGCCCGCTGCCGCTCATGCTGCCATTGCCGCCGCTCCCGGCGAATTTAACGCTCCCTTGCCAAAAAGACGCACCTCTCCCGTCATGACAAATGACCGGGTTAGCCCCCTTAATCCTAGGGCAGAACGCCGCCGTAATGGCTCCGCCATCCCCCGATCAACATCCTGCGGATCGCCCCGCCGCCCGTTTTGTGTCTTTGTCCCTGCATCCCGATCACCTCTTTCATCCAGCCCCAAACGCAAAAACCCGCTAGGCACAAGGCCTTGCGGGTTTCGGTCCGGGTGCATTTCTCCCGTTGACTTTTATCTTATGACATAGTTAAAAGAACAAATCAAGAACTTTTTCATGAAATTTTATATGCGGCTGGAAACGGGAATCTGGGGGAAAGGATTTGATTTTATCGACCATCCGATAAAAACTGTTTCCAATATTGTGTTACATGGCTTTTGCAGCGAGAAATGACATTGATCAACCCTTATAAAGATTTGAAACAGGAACGTTTCTGGCGGTACGGGGTTGCGCTTTCTGACCCGCGCAATGTTGCCAATATTCATGCGCCGAAATGGGGAATTGCGCCGGACGATACGGTTGTGACGATGGGCAGTTGCTTTGCCCAGCATATTGCAACATGGCTGCGCGAACGTGATCTGAATGTTCCGTTCTTTGATACCGATGACAATATCAAATCGCGGAATTTCTCGGCCAATTACGGCAATATCTATACGGTCAGGCAGGCCCTGCAACTGACTGCGGAAATCGCCGGGCTGCGGCGCTGCTCCGATACGGCCTGGCAGGCGCAAGATGGTTTTGTCGATCCGCTGCGCCCCAATGTGTTTGTGGCACCGGTGGCCAGCGGTGATGCGATTGGTGAATTGCGCAAAGCCCATCTCAAGGCGGTCGAGAAGGCATTTACCGATCTTGATATTCTCGTTTTCACCCTTGGTCTGACTGAGGCATGGCAGGTGAATGCCTGTGGCACGGTTCTTCCGGTCGCGCCCGGCGTTGCGGGCGGAGATTTTGATCCGCTCAAATACAGTTTTGTAAACTTCACCTATCCTGAAATACGTGCCGACCTTGAACAGTTTTGCACGGCAATCCGGGAAATGCGCGGGGGGCGGGATTTCAAGCTGATCCTGACGGTGTCGCCAGTACCTTTGACCGCGACTTATGAAGAACGGCACATCCTGCAATCCACAACCTATTCCAAGGCAGTGTTGCGTGCTGTTGCCGGGGATTTTGCATCGGAAAACGGGTTTGCCGATTATTTTCCGTCGTTCGAGATCATCAATAATCCGGCCGCCAGAAGCAGCTTTTTCGAAGACAATCTCCGATCCGTAAAATCCGATGCGGTCGAAACTGTCATGACCCATTTCATGACATGCTACTTTCCCGATGGCATCGTGCGAAATCAGGACAGCACCGCCGCCAAAGAAGAATTGCCGCTCGCAAATAACAAGCGCGCCTCAACAACGGTTCCAAAATCAATGGATGCCGATTGCGAGGAAGAAATGCTCGAAGGGTTTGCCAACCGGCAATATGAAAACGGGGGGGATGGCAAGGACGTTATTGTCGCGTTCGGTGACAGCCATTTGACGGGATGCAGCCAGATGATCGATCAATATGATCGGCAGGGAAAATTTGCCTTTGCCCCGATCCGGCTTCTTGCCAACAATCCTCATCGCGAAATAAATATCCATCGTTTCAGGACATTTGTGTTCCGAAAGGAACATTTCAACTTCAAAGATTTTTTTGTCCAGAATCCGCAGGATCTGGTTCTGGTCGGGGTGGGGTTGTTTGGCGATAACATCATCCGTGCACACGGGGAGATGAAACCTGAAATCAAGGGCGCGGGCGGCAGCGATATTACACCGTCCCTGCCGTGTCTGGATGCAGTCACGCCTGAGCTGGTAAAGATGTATGTCCAGAAAATCACGCCCAATCTTGTCTTCGGCATGCAGCTTGAAAAGCTGACCGCCTATAAACGGATATTCTGGATCGTTTCGCCTGACATGCCCGAACAAACTGCACGCTTTCGGTTGGGGGATCACTTTGTCGATGGCGGTTATTACAATGTCCACAAACGGGCATACACAGAGGCATTTAAAATACTCGCCCATAATCTGGGCAGGACAAAATTCATTCTTCATCCCTGGCCGGACCTTTGCAACGAAACCGGCTTTACCAAAAACGAGTTCGCCGGGAGTGACAATCTGACCAATATTCACGTTAACAAGGATTATTACGAATATGCGGTCACACGGTTAATGGAACTGATGAAAGCAGATTAGGTTCGGGGCTTTCGCTGGCGTGCGTGGCGCGCGATCAGCCGCCCGTCAATCACGGCAAGCCCCGCGCCTATGACGGCCATCCCGCCAATCTGGCGTAGTGCCAGCGTTTCGCCGAGGAACATAACACCCAGCAGGATCGCGCTGACCGGGATCAGGAAGGTGACGAGCAGAAGGTTGCTGGCCCCCGCACGTTTCAGAAGCTGGAAATACAGGATATAGGCCAGCGCCGTGCTAAACGCCGCGATGCCCAGAACGGCAAGGATGGTTTCGGTTTTGGGAAACGGCAAATGCCACGGCGTATCAATCATCATACAAATAGGAAGCAGCATCAGACTCGATGCACTGGTTTGCCCCGCCGCGGTCAGGATCGGCGGTGTGTTTTTGAATCGGCGGCCAAACACCCCGGCACAGCCATAGGAAATTGCGGCGATCAGGACCGCCAGCGGGGCAAATGGGGCGAGGGCAAAAACGCCCGCCGGTGAGCTGGTATTCGCGCTGGGCTCAATCGCGGGAACAATTCCGTCCGGCAAACCGATCACGATCATCACACCGACAAAACCGGTCAGCACACCAAGCGTTTTCCGCCGCGTCAGCTTTTCATTCCGGGTCGCCAGATGCGCGATGATCAGGGTGAAAAGCGGTGTCGTCGCATTCAGGATTGCCGCCAGACCGCTTGCGATATGGGTTTGTCCCCAGACGATAAGACTGAACGGAATCAGGTTGTTAAGGACCCCCATAACAAGGAAGCTTAACCATATCTTCGGATCACGCGGGATGTCGATATGGCGCAACAGAACCACCCACCACAGGATCATTGCCGCAATCGCCACCCGCCCGAGCACAAGCGTAAAGGGTGGCAAATCGACAAGGGCGATTTCGGTAAAGAAAAACGACCCGCCCCAAAGTACCGAAAGCACAATCAGCATCACCCAGCTTTGCCCATCCATGCGCGGGGATAGGTCATTGTTCTGGTCGATGTTTTCCGGTTCTGGCGGCAGTGTTTTCGGGCTCGCCGAAATACGCCGGACTCGTGTGCGGTCGCGGTCATGTTCCGGGTTGAGGGCAATCCAGGTATCCGTGCTCATATCCATGATCCGTCAAAATGTGTGGTGACGGGGTGGATGTTAAAGCGTGTTGGCATGGCTGGCTGGCCAGATTCGGACATCAACGCCGAATGGTAAAAATGCTCAGGCAAAAAGACGCATGCCGCGCTCTGCCGCCATCTTGAAGCTGCTAACGACATGCTCGGCCAAAGCATCCCCTGCCGGGCCGGTACCGGGGCGCTTGGCCAGGGTTATGCGGTATTCGCCAAGCTCAGGCAGTCCGTGGCGGGCATCAAGATGGATCAGGCGGTCGGAAATCACGCTGATCGGGACCGGACAGATCGCAAGGTCAGCCTCGGTTGCGGCAATCTGGGCCTGACAAAATTCGCTGGTATAGGCAACGCGGTAATTGATCCCCGCTTCGTCAAGCGCCCGTAATGCCATCGCCCGCCAATAACATCCCGGTTCGGCCAGTGCGACCGGAAGCGGGCGTTTTTCAATCGCCATTCCGTTGCGTGCGCCAAGCCAGACAAGCGGTTCACTATGGATTGGCGGTTGCGGATCAAGTTCGGGGTCATGGCTGAAAACGGCGATATCGGTGGTGCCGTCGGCAATGCGCTGGCGCAGGCTTGCGGTCGGACCGAGAAAGACATCGACCTCGACATGCGGGTGGCTGATGGCAAAGCGGCGCATAATTTCGGGAATGGCGATGATGCCATTGTCATTAGGCACGCCAAGCTGCACTTTCCCTGCAAAATCAGGCGTGCGGAAGCGCGACATGGCTTCGTCGTTAAGCTGCAGAAGACGTCGTGCAAATCCCAATAAAACCTCGCCATCCGGGGTCAGTCGCACCCGGCGGGTTTCGCGTTCAAACAGGCTGCATCCGATAATATCCTCAAGCTTTTTGACCTGAAGACTGATGGCAGAGGCACTGCGATTGACCCGCTCTGCCGCGCGCGAAAAATTGCCGGTTTCACAAATCGCGACGAAGGTCCGCGCCAGATCAAGGTCAAGATTTGGCAGGTTTTCGGGCAGAGAGGACATGTGTGATTGCCAATTTGTGAGTTTTCTCAATGGAAGATGTTAAATCTTCTCGTTTGTCTCATCAATAAGAAATCCTCATCATCCCGTTATCAGTGATTGGGAAAACTTGAAAAGGATGATGGCCATGGCAGCGCAAATTTCATGCGAACCGACGGTAGCCGCCAAAACCGACGTGACCAGCAGGTCCGATGGGGTGTGGGGCAGAATGGCGGGTTTGTGGGCCAAATGGCGCGCGCGTCGGGAGTCCTATCGCAGGAACCTGCACGGGGTTAATGCCATGCTGGCGATGGAAGACTGGATGCTGCAAGACGTCTATGGGGTCGGGCATGGCGATATCATCGCGGCGAAACACAGCCTTTTGGCCAATCGGCACAATCCGGGTTGGCAGCTTTCAAGGTTTTTGCAGGATCGTACACCGCAAAACCCGATGACAAAGCAAAGGTGACCGGGATGAGAAAACCGGATCAGGGTGATCTGTCTTGCGTCGGTATTCCCGTGATGCGAGTATTGCCTAAAGTGCCGTAATCATGGCGCAAAATATAGCGGGATTAAGAATGAAGATCGCAATTCTTGACGACTATCTCGACAGCATTTTTCATCTGCCGTGCTATGAAAAACTGGCCGGGCATGACGTGACGATCCTTCGGCAGAAATATGATGATCCGGCCGATCTGGCGGTCGCAATTGGCGATGCGGAGGCGGTCGTGCTTTTTCGTGAACGCACCAAAATCACCGATGAATTGCTATCGCATTTGCCCGGTGTAAAACTGATCAGCCAGCGCAGTGCTTATCCCCATATTGATGTCGATGCCTGCACGAAACGCGGTGTGTTGCTGTGCTCGAAACAGGGCGCGGGCAAGGCCCCGTCTTATGCGGCAGCGGAAATGACATGGGCGCTGATCATGGCATCCGCCCGCCAGATCGTCGAACAGAACGCGTCGCTCAAATCAGGCCAATGGCAGATGGGGATCGGCAAGACATTGCGCGGGCGAACAATCGGTATTCTGGGATATGGCAAGATTTCGCGCGTGGTCGCGGGCTATGCCAAGGCATTCGGGATGAATGTGCTGGTCTGGGCGTCCGAGGCATCGCGCAAGGCTGCTACTGAGGGCGGGCTGGATGTTGCCGCGTCACGCGAGGCGTTCTTTGCTGCGCCCGATATCATCACGGTGCATATGCGCCTGACCCCGGAAACCCGTGGCACGATTACGGTCGATGATCTGGCCCGGATGCGCCCCGGAAGCCTGTTTGTCAACACATCGCGGGCGGGGTTGGTGGCTCCGGGCGCGCTTCTGGCGGCTCTTGATGCCGGACGTCCGGGGAAGGCGGCGGTGGATGTGCTCGATACCGAACCCCTGATCGACGCCGATGACCGGTTTGCCAACCACCCCAACGTACTAGCAACCCCGCATGTCGGATTCGTGACCGAGGATGAACTGGACATGCAGTTTGGCGATATCTTCGATCAGGTGGTGGCTTACGCCAACGGCGACCCGATCCACATGATCAACCCCGAAGTCTGGCATGGTCGCAAAGCCAAACCGGCATAGATTGGCAAACGGTCGCCTGCGATATCGTCAGGCGACCGTTTTTTGTTCATGCCTTGGCGGCGGCTTTGGCGGCTCGGGCTTTTGCGCCGGGCAGGCGGGCAAATATCGTGATATTGCCAAGGAAGATCATCACAAGGCCGGTGGCACCAATCGGGGTCCAGACATAGCCTTCAAGGAAGGTCGAAACCGTAAGGGCCACCACCGGGAACAGGACGGTGACATAGGCCGCACGTCCCGCACCGACCCGATGCACCAGCGCCAGATAGGCAATGAAGGCAACCACCGAGCCCGGAATGGCCAGATACAGAAGACCGCCGATATAGACCGGATCGGTCGGAATGACCGGCGTCTGACCGCGCAGCAGGGCAAAGATGAACAGCAATACCGCACCATAGCCCATGCCGCGCGCCACCGCATCGCGGTTGGGAATACCCATCGCGTTCAGTTTGACCGAAACCATGTTGCCCATGCTAAACACCGCCGTCCCGCCAAGCGCGAACAAAAGGCCGGTGATGGCATGCGGATTATGCGACAGGGCATAAATCTGATTGGCAAACAGGCACGCAATGCCGCCAAGGCCGAATGCGGCTCCGAAAACAAAGCGCAGCCCCGGTCGCTGCCCATAAAAGGCCCAGTTGCCAAGCGCGTTGAAAATGGTCGAGGTGGTAAAGATCACCGCAACAATCCCCGATGCGATATAGCCGGTTGCGGAATACATTAGGATAAAGTTGATGCCAAACAGGCCACAGCCCAGCAGCACGATCCATGGATGGGCCCGCCACGGAACCGGCCGCCATTTGCGCGACAGGATCAGGAAACCGCACAGCACGACAGCGGCCAGCGCAAAGCGATAGAAGATCGACATTTCAATCGGGATCGGCCCGATCTGAAGTTTGATCGCATACCAGGTAAATCCCCAGCAGGCCGTAACGATCAGAAAAAGCAATGCGGTCATGATAAAGCGGTAACTCCGGTGGCGAGAGGGAGAAAATGATATGTGGGGCATATCCGAGGCCTGCTTATAGCCTGTTTGGGGATGTGCGGCTTTCACGAACTTGCGGTGTTTTTCACAATCTTGCGCAAATCAATGCAGCCATTCGCACGACGGGCTTTGCAATATGGTGCCGCAATGCGATGATCAGGCCTCGGAAACAGGACGTGCCGATGTTTGTGCCCAATGGTCGATACCAGAATTTTGAAGTCTACAATCAGCTGATCGGTGATGCCGAACTGCTGAATGCGGGCGATTTTGGCGACAGCATTTCGGCGGCACACTGGCGGCGTAATGCCGATGTCATGACCCGCTATACCGATCCCGACCATCACACCATCAGCCTTTATGTCAATGGTGGTACAGGCATTAAACGCCAGATCGGACCCGATCCGCTAACCGGTGGCGGGCCGGGGCGTTGTTGCCTGATGCCGGCCCATCTGACATCGGACTGGGTGGTCAATGGCGAGGTCGAGCTGTTCCACCTCTATATCCCGCATTCCGCGTGGGAACGCGCGGTGGTCGAGGCGTTTGATATCGAACCCAACGCCGTTGAGGTCCCTGAAAAGACATTCTTCCTTGATCCCCTGATCGAGCAGACAATCCGCCATGCGATGTTGCCGCTGGACTGGAGTGCACCGGCGGACCGCATGGCAATGTCGAGTGCCGGGCAGATGCTGATGGGGCATATGTTGCGCAGCTATTCGTCGAAACGCGATCTGGAATTCCGGATGCGCGGCGGCCTGTCGCCGCAAATCAGACGCCGGGTGTTTGATTTTATCGAGGCCAATTTGGATCAGCCGTTGTCACTCGAACAGATTTCAGCCGAGGCAGGGCTTTCGCCCTATCACTTTGCGCGCATGTTCCGCCAGTCGGTGGGCGAGGCACCGCATAAATATGTTCTGCGCCGCCGGATCGAGGCCGCCAAACGGATGCTGCGCGATCCGGCATTGTCGGTTGCCGATATCGCGCTCGCCACCGGATTTTCAAGCCAGGCCCATCTGACCACGCGGTTCAGCAGCTTTACCGGGTTGACCCCGGCAAAGTTCCGAAGCGTCGCCCGGTAGCGGCGGGGGCGGCGATGTGCTTCTGCCCGCAGACAAGCGATGGCGTTGCGAAACTGCGGAATAATGGGATTGGGCTTTATGCGTTGCCGGCAAAGGGCAAGGCATTTGGTCTGCCAAGCAGATATCCTTGCACATAATCCACGCCGTGATTGGTCAGGAAATCAAGTTCGCCCTGGCGTTCTATCCCTTCTGCGACGACGTCAATGTCGAGTTGCTTGGCCAGATCGATCAGCTTGCTGACGATGGCCTGTTTGTATTTATCCTGATCAACATGGTCGATCAGTTCACGGTCGATTTTAATGATGTCGGGTTGCAGTTGCGGCAACATGTTCAGGGTAGAATAGCCCGATCCGACATCGTCCAGTGCAACCCGAAAACCTGAATCGCGATAGGATTTCAGGATCGCGCCAAGATGTTCAATACTGCGGACTTTTTCGGTTTCGATAACTTCAAAGACAACATTGTTGCGATCCAACCCGCATTCCGACACCACATCAATCGTTGTGCGCAGGCAGGAATCCGGATCGTAGATCGAACTTGGCGTGAAGTTGATAAACAGATTTCCCGAAATCCCCGCCTTGTGCGCGTTACGGACATTTGCAGCCCGGGCTGCCCGGTCAAGCTGGAACAGCAGATCGGCTGATTGGGCCGCGCCGAATAGTTTATCTGGTGTGATGACATTGCCGGTTTTATCGGTCCCGCGGATCAGGCATTCATGGGCATAGGGTTTTGTGATGTTTCCAACGGCAAAAATCGGTTGGAAAACGGAATTCAGGCGATTTTCCCGCAGCATATCGCCAAGCCATTCCGCGCCGATCTGTGCGCGTATGGCGCCAAGCGACGTGACGCGCGCAATGTCGTCAAGTTGGGGTTCCCTATTGCCGGGCATGACCAGCGCCTTGGTATCGGCGATTTCTTCGGGCAGCAGATTTTCGGAAATCGCATCAATCATCGGGCGCAGACCCGGACGTACATAATCAAGACAAAGCGTTGCAACGGATGTGCTTTTTTCTGCGGAGTGCCCGGACTTCTTGATATTGGCAAGAATTTTCCCGGTTGTATGTGCGACAGGAGGCCAAAGATAAAGGCGGCCTTCGCTTGGGGCCATTTCCGGTATTTGGTCGCACTTCTCGCAGAAGGTCAAAATCGTCTCCGCTTTTTGGTTTTCCAGATCACCCGAAGGTTCATCATCTTGTAAGATAATGGCTTCCTTCATTAAAGCATATGGGATTTGGGTGTGGCAAAAAAAGCCTGAATGTCGGTCGAGGTCGTACCTGCCTGCCAAATATGATCGGATTTTACGCACATTCGACGGCGGCCAATTTCTGATTTTGCGTCCCCGATAGGTCAAAGATCATTTCCCGGTTGATTACAAGTTTCAGCGTTTGGAATTAAAATTTTCAATTAAGCTTTTGATTTTTAATAATTTTTACAAGTTGAAAAATAGATTGACAAGATTGATCAGAGGTATCTAAAATTTCAAACAAACTAAAATATCAATTAATGGCAAAATGCCAATCCAACGGGAGGACTTCCATAATGAAATTTACTGCGAAAACACTCGGAATCTGTGCTGTACTTGCCGGGGCGCTTGCTGTGGGCATGCCTGCGACGGCTGCAACGACGCTTCGTATCGGAACGGTTCTGGCGCCAAATGACCCGATGGGGCTGGGGCTTGAGAAGTTCAAGCTTGATGTCGAAAAAGCCACCAATGGCGACGTTATTATCGAGGTTTTCCACAATTCCCAGCTGGGTGACACCACCGAAATGATCGATCAGGCGCGTGCGGGTGCCGCGATTGGAACGGTTACCGATGTCGCCCGTCTTTCAAGTTTCGTTCCGTCGCTGGCGATCATGTCGGCACCATTCCTGTTTGATACCTATGAGCAGGCCGATAAATTTGCCCTTTCGGATGAATATATCGCCTGGGGTGATGAACTTCGCGAGAAATCCGGTCTCGTGATGATTGCATCGAACTGGTATCAGGGGGCGCGCCACGCCCTGACACAGAAACCGGTGAAAAGTCCGGCCGATCTTGCCGGTGTTCGCATGCGGACAATCGGTGCGCCTGTGTGGATTGAAACCATCCGCGCAATGGGTGCCGAACCGACCCCGATTGCATGGGGCGAAGTATACACCGCCCTTCAGCTTGGCACGATTGACGGTGCCGAAGCCCAGCCGACCGCAATCTGGAATGCCAAACTTTACGAAGTGATCAAGAATGTGACCAAAACCGGCCATATCCAGCTCGTGACCGCGCTGGTTGTTGGTGCCGAGGCATGGGATGAAATCTCTCCTGAAAATCAGAAGATTGTACGCGATCTTGCGGTCGAGGACGGTCGTTATGCGTCGCAGCTAACCATCGAGCTTGGCGAAAAGGCCCTTGAAGATGTTGCCGCAAGCGGGGTTGAGGTCAGCGAAGTTGACCTTGCACCATTCAAGGAAGCTGTAAAGCCGGTTTACAAGCAGCTTGATCTCGAAGCCGAGGCCGCTATCGTCAATAAAGTTCTCGGTCGCTGATTTTCCGGTAACGGTAAACGTGCCTTGCGAATGTGCGTTGTTCCGCATGCGGGGCAACGCACATCAATCTTCAAGATGGAATGGAATACATGCTCAAGCAAATTGAGTTTGCCTGTGCCGGGATTCTGCTTGTTGCAATTGTCGTTCTGGTGGGCGTTGCGTCAATTGCCAGGGCGGTGGGATCCCCGATTATCTGGTCAATTGAAATGGCCCAGCTTATTTTCGTCTGGCTTTGCATGCTGGCAGCTGACATTGGCATGCAGGAAAACCGGCATTTCGGTCTTCAGATCCTGCAGGACAACATATCCCCCAAAGCACGCGATCTCGTCGAATTGTTCAATATCGTCGTGATCATCGGGTTCCTTGCGTTTCTGCTGTATTACGCGTGGGGCAACATGATTTTGATGCATCCCCGTCTTGTCGGCGCAACGCAAATCCATGCCTCTTACATCCATGCTTCGATGGTTGTCGGTCTGATCCTTTTGATGCGGACCATGGTGTTTAAGCTTATCGAACGAATTCGAAGCAGGGGGCAGTTCTGATGCTCATACTGATTGCGGTACTATTTACGGTTTTTCTGGTCATTGGAATGCCTGTCGCCTTTGCCCTGGCGCTTGCTTCGGTGCCGGTCTTCATTCTGACCGGGGCCATGCCGCCAACCGTGGTGATCCAGAAAATGGTAACGGCAACACAAAGCTTTCCGCTTTTGGCTGTGCCGTTCTTCATTCTTGCCGGAAACCTGATGAATGTGACGGGGATTACGTTCCGTCTGGTCAAGTTTGCCCGTTTGCTGACCGGCTGGATGGCCGGGGGGCTGGCACAGGTATCCATCGTTCTAAGCTTCATGATGGGCGGGATTTCGGGGTCGGCCGTTGCTGATGCCTCGATGGAAGCGCGCCTTCTGGGGCCCAGCATGATCAAGCAGGGCTATTCCAAGGCATCAACGGCTGCGGTTCTGGCCTTCGGGTCGGTTATCACCGCAACCATTCCGCCAAGCATCGGACTGATCCTGTTTGGGTTTGTGAATGAAGTTTCGATCGGTCGCCTGTTTTTGGCCGGTGTTCTGCCCGGTATTTTCCTGACGATTGTCCTGATGATCACATCCTGGTTTGTCGCGCATAAGAACGGCTATAAACCCGACCTGCCAAAGGTGCCGAGTGGAAAAGAGCTTTGGTCGAGCTTTTCGGAAAGCATCTGGGCGTTGGCATTTCCGGTCATTCTGATTGTCGGCTTCCGCTTTGGTCTGTTTACCGCGACCGAGGCGGGCGCGTTCCTTGTTTTCTATGCGCTTTGTGTCGGATTTTTTGTTTATCGGGAACTGGACCGCAAAAAGCTTTACGAAGCGGTGACCGGCTCTGTTTCCGATCTTGGCATGGTGATGTTGCTGATCATTATGGCGGCGGTTCTGGGCTATGCCATGACCATTGAGCGCGCACCCCAGCAGATTACCGAGTTTGTCACAACGCTTACCGAAAACCCGGTTCTGATCCTGACGCTTGTTGTCGCGGTTCTTGTGATCAGCGGCATGTTCCTTGAAGGAGCGGCCAACATCCTTCTTGTCACGCCGATTGTCATGCCGGTTCTGGTCAATGCCGGATATGACCCGGTCCATATGGGGATTTTGATCGTGACCCTGATCAATTTTGGCGGTTTAACACCACCGGTCGGGGTCATCATGTTTACGGTTTGTGGCATTCTGGATGTCAAAACCGGGGCTTATACCCGGGCATCGATCCCGTTCTTCATTGCGATGGTGGTATTTTTCGTTCTGATGGCGGCAGTGCCAAGCTTGACGTTGTTATTGCCCAACGCATTGATGTAATGAAGGGACCAAGGGATGCAGGCACATGCGCAATTGCCGGGAGTTGAGTGAAAATGAATACATTCATGGGCGGTCTCATGCCTGTTTATGATAGCGCGATGAAAGCCAATGCGCATGTTCCTGCTTCGGCACTTGTTTATGAGGAACTGAGAAGCCGGATCATTTCGCTTGTCCTTCCGCCTGAAACAACACTGGTTCGGGCAGAACTGGCGGACAGTTTCAAAGTCAGCCAGTCACCGGTGCGTGAAGCCATCATGCGTCTGGAACAGGATGGGTTGGTTGCATCCTATCCCCAGTCGCGAACCGTGGTGACCAAGATTGATGTTGCCCGTATCCGCGAGGAGCATTTTCTGCGTGTTGCTGCGGAATGCGAGGTGGTACGGCAATTGGCGGAAATGGGGGAAACTGCTGCCATTGTCAAAGCCAAGGGCATCATCAAAATGCAGGAAGCCCTTGCGGGTGATATCGAACAGATTGATCTGTTCAAGCAGTTGGATGAGACGTTCCATGCGGCTCTTTTCAATGGGGTCAATCAATCCAACCTGCATGTGCAGGTGACGGCACGCAGTGGTCATCTGGCGCGCGTTCGGATGCTTGATCTGCCGCGTGCGGGTAAAATGCTTTCGGTGCTTGAAGGTCACAAGGCGGTAATTGCCGCGATCCAGTCCGGTGATGGTAATTTGGCCAGTTCGGAAATGCGGCAGCATCTTTCGGGAACCATGGAACGTTTGCCACAGATCGTTGAAGAAAACAGGGAACTGTTTTCATAAGGTTTTGGCCTTCCTCCCGGGCGACCAATCAGCAAGGCGTTTTTAATAAACGTCTTGCTGATTTTGTTTGTGCCGGTATCGGCTGTCGAGGGGCTTTGCGGAACTGCGGCAATCGCATATCCTGTGGCTCTTGAACAGGAACAGAAATGCAAACAAGTTTTCGCCAGTATCGGTCTGAAGCCGCCAGCCACAGTCACGACGATTTCCACCAGATCATCATTGCTGATCTTGGCATGCTCGAGCTTGAGGTCGAGGGGCGCGGTGGCTGTGTTTCGGGCCGCAGGCTGGCGTTTGTTCCGGCGGGCGATACCCATGCCTATCGGGCGGTGGGGATGAACCGGTTCCTTGTGCTTGATGTCGATATCGAAGTCGCGGCGCAGACTGGTCTTGAAAGGCTTTGGCATCAGGCGGGGGCATCGCCCTATCTTGAAGTCGTGGCGGGATATGCGGGACATTTGACCGGTCTTTTGCAGGGGCTTGAACAAAAGCGGGCGATATCGCGCATACGGCGATTTTCGCCGGATGGGCAGGGGAGCCTGCAATCTGAAAATCTGTCATTGCTGCATATGGCGGGGAATGCGACCTGCGAAAGTGCCTTTGCCGATGATGCCTTCATTTGCCAAACCTTGCGTGAGGTGCTTGGCCATTCGGCAGCCGCGCAGGGCTGCGATGCTGATGCCGATCAGGGTATTTCGATGCGGTTGCGACGGTTGCTTGCCTGGATTGAGCTGCGCCTGTCCGAACCGATTGGGATTTCTGAAATGGCAATGATTACAGCGCAATCGGAAAGCGCGCTATTTGCCACGTTCCAGCGCCATCTGGGGACAACGCCGATGCGATGGCTTGGGGAACAAAGATTGCAGCGCGCCCATGCGATGCTTGGCGATCCGAAAAATACCATGACACTTGGCAATATCGCACGAGAGGTCGGCTTCACCGATCAAAGCGCGTTTTCACGTGCCTTTTCCCGGCGGTTCGGACATGCACCGATTGCGCTTCGCCGTCGAACTTAAAGGCCTCCGAGTTTATCTCATTCTAATGAAATCCGGAGTTTCGGCAAAGACGTCTTCATCCCGACCTGCTTTGATCACCGATGCGATTAGTTGAACTTCGGGATGGTTTCATGACTTTGCTTGATCACCGTACAAAGGCCACCATGATTGGTGGTATTGCCATTGTGCTTTGGGCCTTGCTGGCGTTATTTACGACAGAAGTCAGTGCCATCCCGCCTTTTCAACTGGTCAGTCTTTGTTTCTCCGTTGCGGCCATTTTCAGCTTTATCTGGATCGCACGCGGCGGGTTGGCGGCATTTCAGGCCTTGAGGCAACCGGTTGGTGCCTGGGTGCTTGGGGTTGGCGGGTTGTTTGGGTATCACTTTTTCTATTTCGTAGCCTTGGCCAATGCGCCCGCGGTTGATGCCAGTCTGATTGCCTATCTGTGGCCACTTTTTATTGTCCTGTTTTCAGCACTTCTGCCCGGCGAACGATTGCGCTGGTATCACATTGCCGGTGCGGTTCTGGGACTTTGCGGGGCTGCGGTTCTGGTGACCAAAGGGCATGGGTTTGATTTTGATCCGGCCTATGGCCTTGGCTATGGTGCGGCAATGGTTTGCTCTATCCTGTGGTCGGGATATTCGGTTTTGAACCGGCGCTATCGCAATGTTCCGGTTGAAGCCGTTTGTGGATTTTGTGCCGGTGCGGCGTTATTGGGTTTCATAACACACGGCGTGACTGAAATCTGGGTCATGCCGGATGCCGGACAATGGCTTGCGATTATCGGGCTTGGTCTTGGCCCGGTCGGGGTTGCTTTCTTTGTCTGGGATTATGGCACCAAGCATGGCGATATTCAGGTTCTGGGTGTCGCGTCCTATGGTGCACCGTTACTCAGCACGATCCTGCTGATCGGTTTTGGCAAAGCCGAAGCAAGCCCGACCGTGATCGCGGGGTGCCTTTTGATTGTTGGTGGCGCGCTTTTGGCTTCGATAAAAATGCTGCGGCGGAAAACGGTTGTTGCGTGACCTAGGGCATTGTTGGCGCTAGAACTGGATCTGGAAAGAAAATAAGAAAATCCGGAGCGCCAGAAATGACACAGCATATTCCCAAGGCCGAATTGCATCTGCATATGGAAGGTGCGTTGACCCCTGCATTGGTGCGGAAATTCGCCGCCCGCAACGGTATTAGCCTTCCGGACGGGATTTATGATGATCAGGATCGGTATATCTGGTCAAACTTCCCCGAATTTCTGGGCAGTTTTGACAGGGCGAGTGCGGCAATCCGTACCGGTAAGGATTATGCCGATCTGACGCATTGGTATCTTTGCGAGCAGGCCAAAGCGGGGGCGCTTTATGTCGAGATTTTCTGTTCGCCGTCACATGCACTCGAATGTGGCATTTCCTTTGATGATCATCTGAATGGTGTTGCCGAGGGGATTGACCGTGCCGGGAAGGAAACCGGAATTATCGGACGGATCATCATGACCTGCGTTCGCCATATCGGCCCGGAAAAGGCGATTGGTGTGGCGACTGATACGGTTGCGTGTGGCCATCCCTATATTGTCGGGTTTGGCATGGGCGGGAATGAAAGCATGTTTTCGCAGGAAGCGTTTTACCCGGCCTATAAAATTGCCGCCGATGCCGGGCTTGGATGTACAACGCATGCCGGTGAAGTTGAGGGTCCACAAAGTGTCTGGGATGCAATCGACAAATTGCCGGTGACCCGAATAGGGCATGGTGTGCGATCCATCGAAGACCCGAAACTGGTCGAAGAACTGGTGAAACGCGGCATTGTTCTGGAAGTGTGCCCCGGATCGAATATTGCCCTGTCTGTATATCCGGATTACGCATCCCACCCACTGCGCAGGCTTTATGATTCCGGGGTCAAGGTTACGTTGGGATCAGATGATCCGCCGTTCTTCCACACAACATTGGCCGAGGAATATCAGCGCGCCAAAGATGTGTTTGGTTTTAGCGAGAATGAGCTTCGCGGTATAACGCGTACCGCCCTTGAGGCGGCCTTTGTGGATGCGGACACGAAAGCCATACTGATCGCAAAGCTTGATGCGAACTAATACAAAACGCCCCAGAAATCCGGGGCGTTTTTTGTTCTGTTACCAGGCAACTTTACCCAGAAGCTTTTCACCGAGCGGTGTCAGCTTTGCGCGTTCATAGCGCGTCTGTTCCCAATTGCGCGGGTCACCCGGGAAGGCGTGACCGCGTGCCGGCAGGCGTTCCGACCAGCTTTTGGTCCGCCAATCAACAAGTTCCTGTTCCTCGGGCGTTGCCGGGGCCATGGATATATATTGCGCAACGCGGGTCTGGTTGGACCGGTTGGCGCGAATGCCATGTGCAAGCAGGCTATTGAAAATCAGAAGATCGCCCGCCTGCATCGGGATGCGTTTGGGTTCATACGGAATATTGGCGATGTCCGGCCGGAACGGGTCACGGTCCTTTGGCGCGGTGGCAAGCCATTCGGCGAAATTGGCAAACAGATCCGGTACACACTGGAACCCACCCATATCATCATTGGTATCGACCAACGATAAAACGCCCTGCACATTGATCGGCAGCGGGACCTGACTGGTATCGGCGTCCCAATGAATGAAACCGTCAAAGGCACGCGTGCCGACATTGGGCGTATTAAGGTTGGCGCGATCAATCGATACCCAAAGATCGGTCCGATCCCAGATATCGACAAATGCGTCATAAATCCGCGGTGTCTGGCGGTTATCCCACATTGATTGATGATGATAGGCTTCGACCATGCCGGAATTGTTCAGTTCGGTCATGGCATGGTCGCGCATTTGCGGCCGGGCCCAGCTTGCCGGATCATTCGGATCCATTTCCTGAAATTCCCAAAGGAAATCGACAGTGGCCTTGATCTGTTCCTGCGGGATGGCATTTTTTACAACAACATAGCCATAGGTCTGCCAGTGTTTGAAGTCTGCATCCGATAGCACGCGGAGCGGCAGCGTTTTTTCAAGATCACGCAATTGCGTGCCGGTGACTTCCTTGACCGAGGCATTGCCCGGCCGGTTCGCATTCGGGCCGGTCGGGGCCATTGTCGCCGTAGTTGCGTTTGCCAGCATGCTCATGATTTTTCCTCCCGCATGGTTCATGATGTTGGAACCATTCTAGAGGGCCGCGATGGTCGCGCCCACTGACAGGGCGGACATAATATGATACTATTCGGTCAAATTAGTCGATTTTGATAGCCGTATAAGCGGGTATTTGAATGAAACTGCTGTTCGAACATGTGAAAATTGCACCTGACCGGTCATGGCGCGGCTTGCACCGGAACCTGCGTGCGATCCCGTTCGAGTGGCATTTTCATCCGGAATACGAACTGACCCTGACGCTTGGAAGCAAGGGACAGCGTTATGTCGGGGATCATATCGGTTCTTACGGTGACGATGATCTGGTCTTGCTGGGCCCGAACCTGCCCCATACATGGCATTCGCACAATGCCGCCCCGCCCGCATCCGGGAAAATCGATATGGGAGCCTATGATATTGATTTGCAGGCAAAGCCGGGTGAACGGCCACATCAGGCCTTTGTGTTCTGGTTTACGGCCGATTGGATCAATAATGTTTGTGAAACCATGCCGGAATTTGCGCGGCTGCGACCTGTCCTGACAGATGCACGGCGGGGTGTGAAGTTCGATACCCTATCAGCACGAAAGGTTGCGGCCTTCACACACCGGTTTGATATAGGCGATCCGGCCGACCGGTTATTGTTGCTGATAGAAGTATTGCGGATTTTGCTGGATGCGCAGGAACGGATACCGCTTGCGTCCGAAAGGTTTGACGCGACGGTGCCCGATTATCATGAGGCAACCCGGCTTGGTCGGGTTCTGGATATTTTGCATTCGCACTATGTCGAACAAATCGGGAGTGCTGAAATTGCCGAGCAGAACGGCATGAGCGAGCGGACCCTGCGCCGTTTTTTCAAACGTCATACAGGGTCAAGCATTCAGGATTATCTAATGGGATTGCGGTTGGGGCGGGCGGTGTCGTTGCTGCTGTCGTCCGATTTGCCGATTTATCGGGTGGCGGAGGAATCCGGGTTTCAGAACCTGTCGCATTTCAATCGGCAATTTGCCCGTCATCGCGGCATGTCGCCCAGCCGGTTCCGGCGTGAACGGTTTGAAAAGGGAATGTTGCAGTCGGTTTGAGAAGGAAAACGCGCCTATTAGAAACGAGGCAGGGGCCAGTCGGTATGATTGGTTGCCAGATGCTGGTCAAATGCCTGCCAGAAAAGGTTTCGGAAAACATCGCGTTCCTGAAGGATTTCATGGCGGGCTTCGGGGATTTCGACCATTGCAACCGATGGATGATCGCCAAACAGTTCCTGTGTGGCGCGGTTGCTGACCACCTGATCGTTTCCTGACAGAATCATCGTAATCGGGGGCAGCGGCGAGGTCACAAAATTATTATCCGGTACAATACGCTGGGATAATTCCGCCTGTGCCCTGAAACAGGCATCAAGCCATCCCGCCGAAACGCCACCAACCACCAGATCAGGGTTATCTTGCAGGCAGGTGACGTTGCGTTCGTAGCGCGCCCGATCCGACGTCAGCAGATTATCATCGGCAAAGGGTTGCAATGGTGACAGCAGCTTTTGTCCTGGCAGGAATTGCTTGTCGAAACCATATCGGCACAGTCCGGCTGACAAAAACTGCGCGGCAAGTGCGACCCAGTCCGGCCCTCCAAGCCCGAAAAACGGGGCGATCATGACGCTGCTTTCAAACAGGGACGGTTTTTCAAGCAGCATGTACATGCCCACCAGCCCGCCAGTCGAGTGGGTCAGAAGCAGATCACAGTGGATATTGTGGTGATCGGTCAGGTACGAAAGCACATCATGCGTATCTCCGATGTAATGGGCGATATCGCGGACATAACCCATATGGCTTTCGGTGACTTCGCGGGTTGATCCGCCCTGTCCGCGGAAATCGAAAGTGACACAGCCAAGCCCGCGTTCGGCAAGTTCATGTGCTGTTTCGCCGTAGCGTTCGATGAACTCGCCGCGCCCCTGAAGGATCAGGACATGACCAACGGCATTTTCAGGCGAATGCAAGGCATAACGAAATGTCAGGCCGCTTCGTCCGGTAAATCGATCAATGGCAAAGGTCATGTCTGTGCTTGCTTCTTATGGCGGCAGGCGATGATCAGTTGTGCAAACTGTTCATCAATTTGCGGTCTTTCCCGGGACTTCCAGTGACACTTCGATGAAATGGGTCATTTTGTCGAGCATGCTGACAAAATCGGGATTGAAGGTTCCGCGCCGCAGACTCCCCGGGGACGCGGAATCCGACAGATTCAATTCACCATAAACCGCATCACTGCTGGTCTGGCATTTACTGTTGGCACTTTGCTCGTCGTAATGGTCGCATCGACGGATAATGCCATCCATACCGTAATGCTTGTTATCGGGATGCATGGTAATGGCAGTATGGGCATGATTAAGCGTCCGCCAGTCCGGAGCCGCAGATTTGACAATGTCGACACCCTCGCACAAAGGATGTTCGTCAATCAGGTGTTCTTCTCCCTGATACCAGATCAGGCGCTTGTTATCATTTGTGACCTTGTTGCAGAAGAAGTCGGCCGCCAGTAAGGGATCAACCGTGTGGTCATCGGAACTGGCCACCATGAAGACGGGGATATCGAACGTATCCATGGTGCCATCGCGATAGGGTTCAGTCAGCAGATGAAATTCCGCCGCGGCATTCATTGCCATCGAACCATATTTGGCAGCATCGCTGTTTTCACCTTTGCCAACCCAGCTTTGGACATAACGGGCATAGGGTGTCAGCCATGCCTGATCGCTTTTGGCAGCAAAGCCCGGCGATAGTAAAACCATTGCCGTCATCCGTGGATCGCGGCGACGGGCATCAAATTCGCGCCCGATCAGGGCCGCCCCCATCGAATAGCCAATGGTGATGACATGGTCGGTGCCGTTTGCGAACCCGTCCATGCCATAACGCACTGTTTTGATCCAGTCCTCGTAACTGACGTCAACCAAATCACCTGGGACGGTGCCATGCCCCGGAAGAAGCAGGCCATGGAAGGTCGCGCATGGGAATTTGGATTGCAACGTATCGCGCACATCGGTCATCAGAAACGGACTGTCTGTCAGGCCATGTACCATCAGGAAACCGACATCTTTGCCATGTGCCGTGTCATTGCCCGCCGCATCGCAAGCCGCTTTGTTCGGACCGGATGCGAAAGGGGCACGCATCGCGACCACCTGGTCAAGATCGTATTGGCCAAATGGCGCAGCTTCCTTGTCAAAGCGCTTTGCTTTAAGTGCCGTGCGAAGCTGTTCGCGGGTTTTCTGGACATAATCGTCAAATGATTGGTTCTCGGCGGGGGCACCAATGGCAAGGCCGGACGGATCATGTTGCGGGTCTTCGAAAATGCATCCCGACAGTGCAATCGTCGCCGGAATGGTCATAGCGACAAGTGTCGAACGCAAAAGGCCGTTTGCGGACATGGAATGCTTCCCCGTTTCGTTTCGGTGTGGTGGCTTGTCCGATAAACTCTAACTCAGGCTGCATTATGACGCGACCAACAAAAAAGCGGCCCGTAACGGACCGCTTTGAAATCGGTGGCAGAACACGCCCGAAAGCTGGCTTATTCCATGATTTCCCAGCTATGCGTGATTTCGGCCGCCTTCGACAGCATGATTGAGGCCGAGCAATATTTCTCGGCTGAAAGTTCAACCGCACGGGCCAGTTTGGCTTCGTTCAGGTTTTCACCCTTGGCCTTGAAATGCAGGTGGATTTTCGTGAAGACCTTGGGGTCGGTTTCCGCACGCTCGGCTTTGACATCGGCTTGGACATCAATGATTTTCTCGCGGCCTTTCTGAAGGATATGCACGACATCAATCGACGAGCATCCTGCCAGACCGAGAAGCAGCATCTCCATCGGGCTCGGACCAAAGCCGGTGTCACGGTTGCCATCCATGACAACGCCGTGGCCAGAGCCGCTGGTGCCGGTGAAGGTCAGATTTTCAAGCCACTTTACGCGTGCTTCCATGATCGGGTTCCTTGTCTCGAGAATTGCATGCTTCATCGTCTAGCCTGCCTGACCGGTTCGCGCAAGCCGTGATCACATAAGGCAGTTAAAGGTTGAAAAACATCAAGTGCAGGGGTGTAAAACTGTTATAGGAGTTTTTACCTTAACAGGAGATAATGTATGTCATTCCAGACCGTTATCGCCAAGGAGGGTAAATCATGACGCAGGATGCCGGACGCAGCAAAAGCCGTTTCATGATGGCTATGGAGCATGTTTTGCGTGAAGTGAACCATGAAGTCATCAGTCCTGCGATCCCTGATATGAGCGTCGATACGGCTTTGCCGCTTATTATCAATGTTGCCAAGTTGCGTGCCGACTATCTGAAATATGCCTTCAAACTCAGTGCAGATCGCAACGACAATCATCCGACGGCCGAAGAACTGGCGAAGCTTAAACTTCTTCGTGAGAGCTATCAGGAAATGCTTGCGGCTGCGCGTGAACTCGAACATTGCATTGATCGGGGATATATTGACCTGCCGGTCGGCGATAAAAAATCGTGACGCATTGGCTATGGTCGCAAGACTAAGCTTGTCATATACTTACGTATGGAATAAGAGCTTTGAAAAAGGCCTGCTAAGCGGCCTTGGTAATAAAATCCGATGGTTTTTTGGGGCATTATAGATAACACGGGAAAGGGAGTGCGTCGCAAAGCGGCGCGTGCGTGTATTGTCAATTGCTCCAGACATTGTCGCCACAGCAGCACTATCGCGTGACGGCATTATATTCATCGGTTCGTCCGATTTGAAAATCGCCCATGCCAATTTGGTTGCGGTTAACCTTTTTAACGCATCGAAGTCGGCCTTGCGAGAAGGAACCGAAATCAAGCAGTTCCTTGCTTTTCTTGCCAAAAATGCAGAATTTTCGTCTGGCGACAGTGTCGGTGCGGCACGCGAAGCGCTTAGCCTCATTTCTGGAAAGGATGCCAAGGCCGATTTGCCAGCCTTTCAAATGAATGGTAGAAAGGTTACGTGGCGTAAGGCCGAAGGTCCCGAAGGTGTGACCGCACTGGTCTTTCGCGAGGCTGGCAAGGCAGAAGAACTTGCCAAGGCATTGGCCGATCACAAGATTTTCATCCAGCATCTGATCGATGTGTTGCCTATCCCGGTTTACCTCAAGAATCTGGATGGTGTGATCAACCGTTGTAATGATGCTTTTGCCGAGTTGCTGGGGCAGGATCCCAAAAAGGTGATTGGCGGCAAATTCGCCGATGTGGCCCCGGCACCGCTTGTTAGCCGCATTTTCGATTACGAGGCGCCGTTGCTGAAATCAGAAGGCAATGTGCGTCATGAAATTGATTTCGAAATGGACGGTGTCGAAAAATCCGCATTGTTTGCCGCCGCCAGCCTGAAGGGGCCAAGTGGCGCAATTGCCGGTACGATTGGCTCGTTGATTGATGTGACATCGCTAAAACAGGCACAGGCCGAAGTCGCCGCGGCAGCACAACGTCTGACAGGGCTTTTGGAAAAGGCACCAATCGGCGTTGGTATTTCCAACCGGGATGGCGGGGAATTCCAGTTTTATAACAAGATGTTCGAGACTCTTCTGTCTCTTGATAGTGATGGAACGGTGCCAACGGACACCGTGCTTCTTTCGGAGCGATACCGAGAAAAAAGTCTTCAGGATATGGATATGCTTGGCGAATTGCAGGATGTGGAATTACGCATTCGCCGTCCGGCAGATTCAGATGCACGCTGGTTGAAGGCATCCATGGAGCCGCTGACATTTGAGGGGCAGGAATCTGTGCTCTGGTGGATAAGTGATATCACCAAGCAGAAGCTTGCCGCACGCGAACTGCAGAACAAGGCAAATAACGACGAACTGACCGGCCTGGCAAACCGTGCGCGTTACATGCAGAAGCTTTCACAATGTGAAACTGTCTTGCGCGGTACGGATACGCCAGCGTCAATCTTCCTGCTTGATCTTGATGGCTTCAAGACCGTGAACGATACATTGGGGCATGGTGCTGGCGATTGGGTTCTGGTTGAAACGGCAAAGCGGCTCAAGCGTGTTGCCCGTCGGGCGGAGGAAGTTGCGCGTCTGGGCGGTGATGAATTTACCCTGTTTTTCATTAATAAAGGTGATGAAAAGGAAATGGCAGCACTGGCCGATGACATTATTGCCGAGATTTCCAAACCCTATATGTGGGAAGGGAATCGTTGTGATATTGGTGCATCGATTGGCTTTACCGTTTTCGACGCAGGCTATTGCGACATGACCGAGCAATTGCGCCGTGCTGACAAGGCCATGTATGAGGCCAAAGAAGCCGGCAAGGGGCGGGCCTGTCTCTATCGGCCAGAGCTTGAACCCGATTTGCACAGGGATGATACTGTCTAGGTCTGATTGGTTTGCTCAAGTGGAATTTGGGTGGGGTGATGTGATCATCCCGCCTTTTTCCTTTGTTGGCCGACATCTGCATTTTCGCAAATGCCCAGCTTGTTCATAAGCGGGCCCAGATATTTCGCATAGGGCTGCCATGCGCCCATGCTGTCACGATATATCGGTTTTCGGACCTGTAATGTGCTGTGGGTTCGGATCTGGCGTTTGGTTTTATGAAAGGTCAAACAGGCTTCATTCCAGGGCAACCCGGTGAATGCGACAAGGCGACGGGCCTGACCTTCAAGATCATTGATGATGTCTTCGTAGTTCACTTCGATAAAACGATGTGCCGGCAGGATACTTCGCCAGTGATCCATGAATTTCAGATAGCTGTTGTAAAAGGCCCCCAGTTCTTCCTGATCGTAGCTGAAATTCTGCGCACTGCCGAAACGGCGGCTATAACAGGAAAAGCAGGTGTCCATTGCATCGCGGCGGCAATGAATGATGCGGCTGTCTGTATGCATCAGGACGATCAACCCGGCCCGGGTAAAGTTGGCTGGCATTTTGTCGATGATACGTTTGAAATTGCTAATATCCGTCGTTCCGGATGCGGCCTTTGTCCTTTCTAGTGCCTCGTTGCGATAGACGGTGCCGATTGTCTGAATGAATGCGTCGCTGAATTTAAGGACCTCGTCCAGCAATTGACCGTGTTTGACCTGATGTTCGATCATGGCATCCTGATGATGGCCGAGCGTGTCGAGTTCGCCTGCGCCAAATATTTCCGGATGCGATGCCAGAATTTGTTCGACCAGTGTCGTGCCCGATCGAGGCATGCCGACAATGAAAACATGCTGCGGTTGGTCGCTTTTTTCAGCCGGTTTTCGCACGTTGGAAAATCGTTCAGCCGGAAAGGCTCTCTTTGTGATGTCAAAAACGTTTTCAATGGTTTGCGTGCAATACTGAATGTTCTGGCGCTTGATACGGTTGGCCTCGTTCAGTGTTTCCATCCCGGCTTCTACTTCGCCATTTTCCATATGGGTTTTGGCAAGACTGAACAGCAACAATTCCTTTTGCCCGGCGGGCAGACCCTTGAATGACTGTGATCTGGCTTTGTTGATCATAACCTTTCGCGATGGGTGATCCATCGCAACCCTGCCAATCAGTGTCAGGCAATGCCATGCGCGTATGTGGCCAGAGTGTTTGGAAAGGACGTCTTCGAAGATCGTGCGAGCCGCGTCGATTTGTCCCAATTCTTTAAGGCATTCGCCTTCGCTGATCCGTGTATCCAAATAGCCGTCTATATGACCGGCTTCGTGTGCATGCCTTCCAGCGGTTCGGAAATGCCGGATCGCTGTTTCAAGATCATCATGGGTGAGACTGGCAGCACCCATTGCATTCCATGCAAGCCATTCAGACGGTGCAAGTGCAATCGCGCGTTTCAAAAAGGGTACAGCTTGTCTTGCTTCGTTGTTGCCGGTCAGCAAAATGCCCATTTGCAGCAGCAGCTTTGGATCAAGTGGCTTGCGTTTGAGCGCCTGTATAAGAACGGTTTTTGCCTGTACCAGGTAGCCGGACGCTGCCAGAATGGCGGATAAATCGGTATAATAGACAGTTTGCGGGGCATGGCTGTTGCACGCCTTTTCAAGATCGCGAATGGCATCAAGCGCGTTACCATCCTGATGATGCATCAGCGCACGGATATGCAAGGCATCTGGCAGGTCAGGATTATTTTTCAGAAGCTGATTACAAAGCTTTCGCGCGGTCCGGCGATGCCCGTTGCGCCATTGATTTCGGATTGCGGCGATGGCCTTATGCTTAGCTCGGTCTTGTGCCGTTGCTGTCTGATCTGACATCAGTTTTTCCGGTCTTGTGAGCAGGTCCTGTGTGTAAACACGGTTACCAATGGAAAAACTGGCGGTCGGTCAAACAAAAACGCCCGGCACATGGCCGGGCGTTTCGTGTTCGATGTGTCCTTTCTGGTGAAAGGATCAGCCGCTGTAGTACATGTCGAATTCGACCGGGTGCGGCGACTGTTCGAAGCGGATAACTTCTTCCATTTTCAGGGCGATGTAAGCGTCGATCAGGTCGTCGCTCATCACATCGCCTTTTTTCAGGAAGTCGCGGTCTGCGTCGAGGCTGTCAAGTGCTTCGTGCAGCGAGCGGCAAACGGTCGGAACTTCTTTGAGCTCTTCCGGCGGAAGGTCATAGAGGTTTTTGTCCATTGCATCGCCCGGGTGGATCTTGTTCTCGATACCGTCAAGGCCAGCCATCAGCATTGCGGTGAAAGCGAGATACGGGTTGGCAAGCGGATCAGGGAAGCGAATCTCGACGCGCTTGCCCTTCGGGGATGCGGTGTAGGGGATACGGCAGGAAGCCGAACGGTTGCGAGCCGAGTATGCCAGCAGAACCGGTGCTTCGAAGCCCGGGACCAGACGCTTGTAAGAGTTGGTCGTCGGGTTGGTGAAAGCGTTCAGTGCTTTGGCGTGTTTGATGATACCGCCGATATAGTACAGAGCGGTGTCAGACAGGTCAGCATAGCCGTTACCTGCGAACAGCGGTTTGCCTTCGTGCCAGATCGACTGGTGAACGTGCATGCCCGAGCCGTTGTCGCCAAAGACCGGCTTCGGCATGAAGGTTGCGGTTTTGCCATATTGATGTGCAACCATGTGGATGCAGTATTTGTAAACCTGAACGGCGTCGGCATGTTCGATCAGGGTGCCGAAAGCGATACCCAGTTCGTGCTGCGACGGTGCAACTTCGTGGTGGTGCTTTTCGCAACGCACGCCCATTTCGTTGATGTAGTTGACCATTTCGGCGCGGATGTCGTTGGCCGAGTCAACCGGCTGTACCGGGAAATAGCCGCCCTTCGGGCCCGGACGGTGGCCGCGGTTGCCGCCTTCGAATTCGGTGCCGGTGTTGTACGGACCTTCTTCGGAGTCCAGCTGATAACCCATGCCTTCGCCAGCGGTGGTCCAGCGAACGTCATCAAACATGAAGAATTCCGGCTCTGCACCGAAATATGCGGTGTCGCCGATACCGGCCGATTTCATGTATGCGAGTGCGCGTTTCGCGGTCGAACGCGGGCAACGCTCGTAACCCTGGCCAGTGGCCGGTTCGATAACGTCGCAAACGATGATCAGGGTCGGCTGCGCGGTGAACGGGTCAACAACAGCGGTCGACGGATCCGGCATAAGGATCATGTCGGATTCGTTGATTTCTTTCCAGCCAGCGATCGACGAACCGTCGAACATGATGCCGTCAACAAAAACGTCTTCGTCGATTGTGCAGATGTCCTGCGCGGTGTGCTGCCATTTACCTTTGGAATCGGTAAAGCGCAGATCGACAAACTGGATGCCTTTTTCTTTGATAAGCTTAAGTACAGAAGCAGCGTCAGACATGATGCAACCCTTTAAAACTCAAAATTAGTGATCGTACGATGTTCAATGTCAGGTAACGGACCGATTAGATCGCGTCGTTGCCCCGTTCACCGGTACGAATGCGGATCGCGTCCTCGAGCGAGGAAACGAAGATTTTACCGTCACCGATACGACCGGTGTGAGCGGCTTGCTGGATTGCCTCAATCGCACGCTCGACAAGCGTGTCCTCAACGACGATTTCCAACTTTACCTTCGGCAGAAAGTCCACAACATATTCGGCGCCGCGATACAGCTCCGTATGGCCTTTCTGTCGGCCGAAGCCTTTGGCTTCGGTAACGGTAATCCCTTTGAGGCCAATCTCTTGAAGGGCCTCTTTAACCTCGTCAAGCTTGAATGGCTTGATGATGGCTTCAATCTTTTTCATTAAGCGCCCTCTGCTTTTTGCGAGAGTTGCGTAGAACTCGGAAAGCTCCATTGCTTTGCCGCGTTAATTGCACGGGCCGTGCCAGTTTTGGCCCGCGCGGTCATTCTAAGGAGTCTCTGCGTGAAAACCCAGCAAAACCCATGAAGTTTTTAAGATTTTCTTGATCGCATCTGATTGTCTTTTAGGCAGAATGTTTAAAATTTATGCAAACATTGTGAGATGGCAGAGGTCAACGAGGTTCTCCGCGATCCGTGCTTGCCTGATCTGCCTGCGTCGTGCGACAGAAAATACATAAAACACGTATCATGACGGCAGGGCATGGATCATATAATCTGCCTGTCTGATTTATAATTTGCGCCACCAGACAGATAAAAACCGGTTTCCACCGACCGGTACTGAAACCCAGAGAAGGACGCCTCATGACCGAATTTATCGGCAATCCTCTTTTCGCTTCAGGCGGCATCACGATTTTTGAAGTGATGAACGAACTGGCCCAGAAACATAATGCCATCAATCTGGGGCAGGGAGCGCCCGATACTGACGGTCCGGCTGATATTCGCGAAGCTGCGGCCAAGGCGACGATGGAACTGTCCAATCAATATCCGCCGTTGGCAGGTGTTCCGGAGTTGCTTCAGGCGGTCGCCGACCATAACAAGCGTTTCTATGATATCGAGGTCGATCCGAAGAAAGAAGTCCTTGTCGCGGTCGGTGCGACCGAGGCGCTGGCTGATGTGATCCTTGGTCTTGTTGCGCCCGGCGATGAAGTGATCCTGATCGAACCCCTTTATGACAGCTACCTTCCGATGGTGAAGCTTGCGGGCGGTATCCCCAAACTGGTACGTGTCACACCGCCAAGCTGGGATCTGCCACGCGAAGAACTTGCAGCGGCCTTCTCGGAAAAAACCAAGCTGATCCTGATAAACTCGCCGCAGAACCCTTGTTCAAAGGTCTATGGCGATGATGAACTGCAATTCATTGCTGATCTGTGCATCAAGCATGATGTGATCGCACTGTGTGACGAGGTTTATGAACATCTTGTCTTTGACGGGCGCAAACACAAACCGCTGATGACTTTTCCCGGTATGCATGATCGCACCGTACGCATCGGATCAGCAGGCAAGACATTCTCACTGACGGGGTGGAAGATCGGATACATCACAGCATGTGCCAAATTGATGGAGCCGATCAAAAAGGCGCACCAGTTCCTTGTTTTCACCGTGCCGCCAGGGTTGCAGCATGGTGTGGCCTACGGCCTTAACAAAGGTGATGATTACTTCGAAGGTTTTACTGCTGAAATGCAGGCCAAACGCGATTTCCTGATGAAGGGTTTGAGGGAAATCGGCTTTGGTGTTCTGGACTCCCAGGGTACTTATTTCATCACCTGCGATTTCCGTCCGCTGGGCTATGACTGCGACGATGTCGAGTTTTGTCAGATCATGATCAAGGAAGCCGGTGTTGTGGCGATCCCTGTTTCGGCGTTCTATCAGGGCAAGGATGGCGGCGTTCGCAATTTTGTGCGGTTCTGCTTCTGCAAGGAAGAAGCCAAAATGTCCGAGGCGATTGAGCGGATGAAGAAGGCGTTTGCAAGGTAGAAAAGCAAGGCATTTAAGGGAAACAGGCCGAGAACTTTAGCCTTCGGCCTGTTTTTTTGGGGACGCTGTCAACCGTGATCAGGAATTGACCATTTCCCAACTCCCTGTGCGGGCCGAGCGGGCCAGCGCATCCAAGATCTGCATATTGGCAATCCCGTCTTCAATCGGGTAATCGACCGGGCTTTCATCGTTAAAGATCGCCGTCGCGTTCTCGCCTTGCAGGGTATAGTGGTTGCCAATCGGGAATTTGATTTCGCGTGCTTCGTCAAAACCCGGTTGTTTTTGCGTGCCGACCCTGATCACTGCCGGATTTTCCGGCACCGGGTTGAATGGCATGATGATTTCAATCCGGCCTTCAGTGCCAAGGATATGAACACGCTGCACTGCGGCCGACTGTGTGCCACAAACAAAGCTTGCCTGAACGCCGCTTCCGAAATCGAGTATGCCTGAAACCAGACGGTCAGTACCGAATTTCGGATCCTTGTCCATCAGGGAAACCACACGCACCGGTTCCTTGCCCGTGATATAGCGTGGGCCGACAATGCAGTAGCAGCCGATATCAAGTAAACCGCCACCGCCGATATCCTTTTTGTTGCGCACATTGTTCGGATCGGCATTGAAATAGGTAAAGATGCTTTGCACCGTGCTGATCGTGCCGATCTGACCGCTTTCGACGAGCCGACGCGCTTCCTGCCATTGCGGATGATGACGAACCATAAAGGCCTCAAGCACGTGTTTGCCGCTTTTATCGCGGGCCGCGATCAGGCGTTTGGCGTCTTCGGTGTCAAGCCCGATGGGTTTTTCGCACAGCACGTGTTTTCCGGCTTCCAGCGCCTTGATTGTCCATTCGACATGCAAGTGGTTGGGCAGGGGATTGTAGATTGCTTCGATTGACGGATCGGCCAGCAGTTCCTCATAGGAGCCATAGGCGCGCGGAATGCGCAGACTTTGTGCGGTTTCACGCGTTTTTTCCAGATCACGTCCGGCAATGGCAAGGATTTCAAGCTTGTCGCTTTCCTGCATGGCCGGAATGACCTTTTCCGTGCCGATCTTTGCCGTGCTGATGACGCCCCACTTCATTCCGATACTCCGTATTGTTTTCTCTTTTGTGGCGCGCATGGCCGTTTTGCGTCTGCGCGCCGTGTTAATTTCGCCCGGAATGGCGGGCGTGTTCAATATATTGAATTGATTTAATTAGCCCACTTGCCCCATCGCGCAAGATGTTCAAACGGGTGGGGGCCTGTTCGGGCGGATTGGTTGTGATGATAAGTACCAGATACAGAACCCGCAGTCGCCCGGTTTGCGGGACTTTGCGAAGTTCGGTGGAAAACGGGGCAAAAAAGTAAAAATATGCGCTTGACGTCCGGGGCTCCCGGCGATAAAAACCGCGCCACACGACGGCGGGTGTAGCTCAGGTGGTTAGAGCACCAGATTGTGGCTCTGGGGGCCGTGGGTTCAAGTCCCATCACTCGCCCCATGTGAAAAGGTCAGGCAAAAATGCCTGGCCTTTTGTCTTTCGGGCCGCTTTCCAATTCCAAAACCGGGACTGATCTGCTAGTTAGCCTGTGCGCTCGCGCCCATTCGTTTGTACCGGTTCCGAGGAGGTCGCCCCCATGTCCGCAAATTCAGCAAATCGCATTACCCTTCGCCGTCCCGATGACTGGCATTTGCATCTGCGAGATGGCGCGATGCTTGAAGGGGTTATTGGCGAAACCAGCGAACATTTTGCGCGCGCGATCATTATGCCGAACCTTGTGCCGCCGGTGGTCAAGACCGAGGATGCGATTGCCTATCGTGACCGGATTAACGCGGTCATCCCGCAGGGGCACGATTTTACGCCATTGATGACGCTTTACCTGACCGAAGGGACCAATCCCGATGATGTCGAGGAAGGCTACAAGTCTGGTGTGATTACCGCACTGAAGCTGTATCCGGCCGGGGCAACGACCAATTCGGCAAGTGGTGTGCGCGATTTCGACAAGGCGATGCCGGTGCTGGAGCGCATGGCAAGTCTTGGTATTCCGCTTTGCGTGCACGGTGAAGTCACCGATCCTGAGATTGATATTTTCGACCGCGAGGCCGTGTTCATCGACCGCGTTCTTGATCCGCTGCGTAAGCGTTTGCCGGAATTGCGTGTGATCATGGAGCATATCACCACCGAAGACGGTGTCGAATATGTCAAAGCCAATGACAGGAACCTTGGCGCGACCATCACGACCCATCACCTGATCATCAACCGCAATGCCATTCTGGTCGGCGGCATTCATCCGCATTTCTATTGCCTGCCGGTGGCGAAGCGTGAAAAACATCGCCTCGCACTCCGCAAGGCAGCAACCAGCGGTGATGTCCGTTTCTTCCTGGGTACTGACTCGGCCCCGCATACCGATGACCGCAAGGAAAGTGCATGCGGCTGTGCCGGTATCTTTACCGCCAATAATACTGTCCAACTTCTGGCACATGTGTTCGAGGAAGAAGGGGCGTTGGACAAGCTTGAAGGCTTTGCATCCGTCAATGGCCCGCAATTCTATGGTTTGCCGCTGAATGCCGACAAGATCACGCTGGAAAAGCGCAGCGAGGCGGCAACTTTCCCGGCCAGAATTGAAACCGGTGAGGGCCCAGTCACGGTGTTTGATCCGGGCTTCCCGATTTACTGGCACTATGCCGGTTAGGTTTGCGTCGATCATGTTCAAAAGGGGCTTGTTATGCAGGCCCCTTTTTTGTGGCTTCTACGGTGATGGTCAGCCCGTGATATCAATATTGGCTGGTGCCGCGCTCAGCCCTAATGTCATGCGATAGCTTTCGGCTGCCGCAATAGCCTGTGTTGCGATCATCGCACTGATGTTGCGTGACGCACCCTTTGCAACATTGAAATCGGCCGATGATGTGCCGGGCATAGAGGCGGCCCGCGATATGGCGGCCTGATTGGCAATCGCTGCAATCCCGTCAAGGCCCTGAAGCGGATGGATGCTGACCTTGCCGCCCGTGGCATAAAGCCGCCCGTCGGGACCGGCGGTATAGCTGTAACTGATCATACCGGCATTCGCACCAGCAAGGGTCTGATGGCTTTCTTCCTCGGTCCTGACGTTGGCGTCACGCGTCTGCAATTCCCGAACAATGTCGCGTTCCCGGTCCGTCAAAAGGGCGGGATTGCTTGTTGGCAGACGTGCACTTTCCGGTGTTGTTTCGCGTACTTCGCGTTGTTGCGCGGTGCTGCCCCGGATGTCGGGTACGGACGCACCGGGCAGGGCGCGAGGATCAAGTTGTTGAATAATCGTAACAATTGATGCTGCACTGTTAACCGGTGTGGAGGGGGCGTTTGGCACCGGATCGGATAGCTGTGTTGTGGTGCTCGCATTGCCAATCGGTCGGATTGACACGGCAGCGGGCCTTAAAGGTGTTGTAACAGAGCCCCCCTCAGCAGAACCTGATCCTGCCGATTGTTGCCCGGCACCGGGAAGAGCACGAGTGGCAATGACTTGCCCAAGTTGCCCACCACTGCCAGGAATAAGCTGAATTGCACCATCCTGTGTCATGGGGGCATTATATATCAACTTATGGTTAAGTGTATATGATTGGCATCACTGCAATCACGGCAGTTTGATGTGATCTTGAATTGCTGATCGATCATAGAATTCAGGAACGCAATCGATATGGTGTAGGGGAAGTAGCCGTTTGAAACATCTGCTTATGCCTGTTTTGATCATGCTTTGGGTGATAGTGTCGGTACCTGCAATTGCCGCACCTGATGCTGATCTATGGCCCGATTGGCAGGCGCATGATGATTCGAACGACGCCATCATTGATCATTCTGTCTGGCAGACGATCCTTGACCATCATCTGGTGGTGGTTTCGTCTGGCGTCACGGCATTTGATTATGCAGGTGCCAAATCTTCAAGCCTTACGCATCTCTCGGATTATCTTAATGCCATGCAGGCGGTTAAAATTGACACATATAACCGCGATCAGCAAATGGCCTTCTGGATCAATCTTTACAATGCGCAGACTGTTGCGGTGGTCATGGATCATTACCCGGTTGACAGCATTCGGGATATCGACATTTCACCGGGGCTTTTTTCGCTTGGATTATTTTCGTCAGGCCCTTGGGACAAAAAACTTTTGACCGTCGAAGGCAGGTCTTTGAGCCTGAACGATATCGAACATCGTATCCTGCGGCCCATCTGGCAGGATGCGCGTATTCACTATGCCATTAATTGTGCGTCAATTGGTTGTCCGGCGTTGGCAGCGACGGCCTATGACGGAACCCGGATCGAAGAGCAGCTTGATAAGGCGGCTCTTGCTTTCATCCAGGATGAACGGGCGGTGAGATTGGCCGAAGACGGATCAGAGATCGAACTGTCTTCGATTTTTGACTGGTATCGGTCCGATTTTGGCAAAAGCGATGCGGCATTTTCCGGTCATCTGGCGCGTTATGCCGGATTGGAGCTTGCAACATGGCTGAGCGTTCACGGCGAGGACCTGCCCATCAGCTTCTATCATTATGACTGGTCATTGAACGATAGCCATCCCTGAGGTCGTGTTGTTTACGCCGCTGTCATGCGCCAGTTATGGTGGGGGGCGCTGCTGCTTCGGGCGCGAACAGGGGGTGATGGCAGGCGATTTTGCAAAACCTGATCAATCGTGTGACGGACGTCACTGGCCGAGATGCCATCATAGCGCATTAATGTCTGGACGATCGGATCGGCCAGCATTTCGTCGATGGTCAGTTCCTGATCCACATATTTCATTGCTCGCATCCCATTCATATTGTTGCGCCCAAGATAAAGCGATTGAAAATCATTCGCAACAATTAAGTTGTATCCACTGTCTTTTTTCATCTTTTCGCTGCAAAAGCGTTGTGCTGCGTCAAAGTCCGACAGGCGATTTCACGCTAGACAAGATGGGGCTTTATTCTTAGGTGGTGCCGATTGCAGGCCGCATTATGGGGCGGCTGATTTTCAGCTATTCGCTTGATTCTCGTGTTTTCTGGCTCTAACGCTGTCAGTTGGCTTTCGATGTTCGATAAAGCCCAAAAACTGTGGCAAGAATAGGCTGGGAAGATGACACGTCCGGGAATTCGTGAATTTGCGTTGCTGTTTTTGCTGGCGCTGATGTGGGGCAGCTCGTTCACCTTCATCAAGATTGGTGTGCATGCCTATTCGCCGCTGGTGGTCGCAGCCGGGCGATTGGCTGTCGCCGCACTGGTGCTATGGGCCTTTGCCTCTATTCGCAAAAGTGACCTTCCCAAGGGACGGCGCGCGTGGTGGTCGACCTTCTTTGTTGCGTTGTTGGGGAATTCTGTGCCCTTTTTCCTGATCAGCTATGGCGAAACGGAAATCGATGCCGGGCTGGCGGCAATTCTGATGTCTGTCGTGCCGCTGACAACGGTGGCGCTGGCACATTTCGTTACGAATGATGAAAAACTTTCGACGGGGAAGGCGCTTGGTGTGGTGCTTGGCACCATTGGCGTGATTGTTCTGGTGGGGCCGGAAACCCTAACCGGGCTTGGCGGGCAGCTTGTTTTTCAGCTGGCAGTTTTGATCGCGGCCGTGTGCTACGCGATTTCATCACTGGTGGCGCGCAATCTGCGTGATCAGCCGCGTGTTGGATCAGCCGCGGTGATCCTGACTTTCGCTGCAGTGATGCTTGCACCCTTTGCGCTGTTTGTTGATCAGCCCTGGAATATGGGGTGGGACGCCGACGGGGCGCTTTCGATCCTGTATCTGGGGATTTTCCCGACTGGCATTGCCATGTTCCTGATCCTGTATCTGATTGCGCGCGCTGGAGCGAGCTTTGTGGTGTTTAACAATTACCTTGTACCTGCCGTCGGCGTAATGATCGGTTTTCTTGTTCTGCACGAAGTTCCCAAACCGACCAGCGTGATTGCACTCGGCGTTATTTTGGCCGGGATTGCGGTTTCCCAGCTGCGTTTCGGACGAAAGCCTGTCAGGGCTGGTGATGTTGCCGAAATGGAATGTGACCCGGTAACCCCGATCATGACCGCACCCGGGACCAAAAAATAACTCTTCGGGGTGGGCATTTTTGCGTAAATTACGATTATTTCCACCGTTTGTGCCGAATGCCGGGACAGGCAGATTTGTCAATATTGTTTGTGCCGGACAAACCTGATACTTTCCGGCTCACTGGTCAGGCATATGTCCATATGTCACGCCGATTGAAGCATTTCTGATCAAGCGTTTAAGAGGTCACGGCTTTTGTCCACCAAAGAGACCAATCCAGATAGCCGCGATATTATCCCGGTATCCATCGAACAAGAAATGCGCCGCAGCTACCTCGATTACGCGATGAGCGTGATCGTCAGCCGTGCGCTTCCCGACGTCCGCGACGGTTTGAAGCCCGTGCATCGACGCATCCTTTATGCGATGCATGAAAACGGCTTTGAATGGAACAAACCATTCCGTAAATCGGCCCGTGTGGTCGGGGATGTGATGGGTAAATACCACCCGCATGGCGACAGCGCGATTTACGACGCGATGGTTCGTATGGCGCAGGGATTCTCCATGCGCCTGCCACTGATTGACGGGCAGGGCAACTTCGGCTCGATGGACGGCGACAAGGCCGCCGCCATGCGTTACACCGAAGCCCGCATGGCCAAGTCAGCCCATTATCTGCTCGATGATATCGATAAGGAAACCATCGATTTCCGCGATAACTACGACGAAACCACCAAGGAACCGTCGGTTCTGCCAGCACGTTTTCCGAACATGCTGGTCAATGGTGCAGGTGGTATTGCTGTTGGTATGGCCACCAATATTCCGCCGCATAACCTTGGCGAAGTTATCGATGGCTGCATGGCCTATGTCGATAATCCGGCCATTACCGTCGAAGGCCTGATGGAATTCGTGCATGGTCCGGATTTTCCGACCGGTGCATTGATTCTGGGCCGTTCGGGCATTCATTCGGCCTTTAAAACCGGTCGCGGTTCTGTCGTCATGCGAGCACGTACCCATGTCGAGGAAATCCGTGCCAACCGTGAAGCCATCATTGTTACCGAAGTTCCCTTCCAGGTGAACAAGGCAACCCTGATGGAAAAGATCGCCGAACTGGTCCGTGACAAGAAGATCGAAGGTATTTCCGATCTGCGTGACGAGTCCGACCGTTCGGGCGTTCGCATGGTGATCGAAATCAAACGTGATGCGGTTGCCGATGTCGTTCTGAACCAGTTGTTCCGCTTTACCGCGCTTCAGACTTCGTTTGGCGTCAATATGCTGGCGCTTAATCGTGGCAAGCCGGAATTGATGAACCTGAAAGAAATCATTCAGGCCTTTGTCGAATTCCGCGAAGAAGTCATTACGCGCCGGACCATTCACCTGCTGAAAAAGGCACGTGAGCGCGCCCATCTGGTAGTCGGCCTTGGCATTGCGGTGGCCAATATCGACGAAGTCATCCGCTTGATCCGTGCTGCGGCTGACCCGCAGATTGCACGTGAACAACTGATGGAGCGTAGCTGGCCGGCGGGCGATATTGTTCCGTTGATCGAGCTGATCGCCGACCCGAACCAGGTTGGTTCGGACGATGGCAATTATCGCCTGTCCGAAGCGCAGGCGCGCGCAATCCTTGAACTGCGTCTGCATCGCCTGACCGGTCTGGAACGTGATAAAATCGCGTCCGAATTGACCGAATTGGGTGAGAAGATCAAAGATTTCCTTGATATCCTTGGTTCACGCGAACGCAAGATGATCATCCTGAAGGATGAGCTGACGGAAATGCGGAACGAGTTCGCCAATGAACGTCGCAGTGAAATCCTTGAAGCCGAATTCGAACATGACATCGAAGACCTGATTGCCCGTGAAGATATGGTCGTGACCGTATCGCACACCGGCTATATCCAGCGTGTTCCGCTGTCGACCTATCGCGCACAGCGTCGTGGCGGCAAAGGCCGTTCGGGCATGGCAACGCGCGAAGAGGATTTCGTATCCAAACTGTTCGTCGCCAACACCCACACCCCTGTTCTGTTCTTCAGTTCCGAGGGGATGGTCTACAAGATGAAAGTCTGGCGCCTGCCGCTGGGCACGCCGCAATCGCGTGGCAAGGCGCTTGTGAACCTGCTGCCGCTCTCAGAAGGCGAATATATCACAACGGTTCTGCCGCTTCCCGACGAGGAAGAATGGCCGAACCTGCACGTGATGTTTGCGACTTCGACGGGTAACGTCCGCCGTAACAGTCTTGCCGATTTCGTGAATGTGAAATCAAACGGCAAGATCGCCATGAAACTTGAAGAAGATCGTGGTGACAAGCTGATTGCGGTTCAGACCTGCTCGGACGATGACGATATTCTGCTGACGACCCGTCTGGGTAAATGCATTCGTTTCCGTGTTGCAGATGTTCGTGTCTTTACTGGCCGTAACTCGGTCGGTGTACGCGGTATTCGTCTGGCTGACGACGATGCGGTCATTGCGATGTCCGTCCTGTTTGGCAATCATGCCTCTATGGAAGAACGTGACGAGTATCTGTCTATCGCAAGCAAGCTGCGTCGCGAGGAAATCTCGGCTGATGATAGTCTGCCGTTGGAAATCCTTTCTCAGGAACGTTACGACGAACTGTTGGCAGGCGATCAGCTGATCCTTTCGGTTACCGAAAATGGTTATGGCAAACGTACGTCTGCCTATGAATACCGCGTAACCGGTCGTGGCGGGCAGGGCTTTGCCAATATCGAGATGTCGGAACGCAATGGCAATGTCGCGGCATCCTTCGTGATTGAGGAAGGCGACGAACTGATGATGGTCACCAATGGTGGCAAGGTCATTCGTATGCCGACACACGATATCCGCATTGCCGGGCGCAAGACACAGGGTGTTACCCTGTTCCGTACGGCCGAAGACGAACAGGTTGTTGCTGTCGAACGTCTGTCCAATCTGGGTGACAATGGTGACGAAGAGCTTGAAGGCGAAGAAGGTGCAGAAGGCACCGAAATCGCATCAGGCGAAGATGCACCGACCGTTGCCGAGGATAGCAGCGAGGCAGTGGAAACCGGTTCAGACGACACCGACGAATAAAACGGAAGATCAATGAACGAACAGTCTTCAAACGCCTCGCGTATCGGGATTTATCCGGGCACTTTTGACCCGGTAACTCAGGGGCATATGGACATTATTCGTCGCGCGACCCGCATCGTCGACAAGCTTATTGTCGGCGTTGCGGTCAATGCGGGAAAGGGCCCGATGTTTGGGGTCGAAGAACGTTGCGCTCTGGTCGAAGAGGCTCTTAAGGCTGCGGGCGGCGAAGTTGCTGCCCGCACCATCGTAAAGCCGTTCGGGTCACTTCTGATGCAGTTTGCCCAGGAAAACGGGTCGAGCATCATTATTCGTGGTCTGAGGGCTGTGTCTGACTTTGAATATGAATTCCAGATGGCCGGAATGAATGCCCGTCTTGCCCCAAAGGTAGAGACGGTCTTTCTGATGGCATCCGACAAACAGCAATTCGTGTCTTCGCGCTTTGTGAAGGAAATCGCCCGTCTGGGCGGTAATGTTACCGAATTTGTGCCGGCAAACGTGCTGAAGCGACTGCACGAAAAGCTGGCCGAAGAAAAGGAATAGCGCACCCATGCGTCTTATTCGTCTCGCATCTCTTTTTGTACTCGTATTAGGAATAGTGACCATGTCGAACGGTGGTATCGGCGGCGGTGCTCAGGCCCAGTCGGCCGATGCATCGCAGGATCTGGAAAACACCCTGTATCTGGATCTTGAAGCAGGTCGCGTTGTGATCAAGCTGCGTCCGGATCTGGCGCCCAAGCATGTCGAGCGTATCAAGGAACTGACTCGTGAAGGTTTCTATGATGGTCTGACTTTCCATCGTGTGATCGAAGGCTTCATGGCGCAGGGCGGTGACCCCAAAGGGGACGGTACCGGTGGTTCGGGCCAGAAACTTCCGGCGGAATTTTCGAACGAGAATCATGTGCGCGGTACGGTTTCGATGGCACGTTCGTCCAACCCGAACAGCGCTGATTCGCAGTTCTTCATCGTCTTTGCCGATGCGCCGCATCTTGATGGACAATATACCATATGGGGGCAGGTCGTATCGGGTATGGAATATGTCGATGGCCTGAAAAAGGGTGCACCTTGGGCCAATGGTCGGGTTGCAGACCCGGACCATATTGTAAAAATGCAGGTCGCGGCTGACGCGCAATAAGCGCTTTGACCCCTATAATGCAACCGAAAGCCGTCCTTGATCAGGGCGGCTTTCGCGTTTTGGGGGCTGAAAGTGCAAAAACCCGGAAAATATGGAAAACAGGTGTTGACCGCAGCCGCCAGTCCCATTAAAACGCGCTTCACCAACGTTGAGGGCCCGTAGCTCAGTTGGTAGAGCAACTGACTTTTAATCAGTTGGCCACAGGTTCGAATCCTGTCGGGCTCACCAATAAGCCCCTGAAACCCAATCGGTTTCGGGGGCTTTTTCTTTTTCATGATTTTTATTGCGATCACTGTCATACCGCTTTCCAGCCAATGCGAATGTCAATTTGGGGTGGATTGGAAACGGGCCGGTTTTTGATATTTTTTACCATTTGAATGGCTGTCATGCAGTTTGATCGAAAAAGGGGGGTTGACCCTTTGCGATCAGCACATTAAAAGGCCGCTCACCAACGTTGAGGGCCCGTAGCTCAGTTGGTAGAGCAACTGACTTTTAATCAGTTGGCCACAGGTTCGAATCCTGTCGGGCTCACCATTTCACCCCCCCCGGAACCCAGATGTTCCGGGGGGGTTGCTTTTCCGTGGTCTTTTCTGTTTTCAAAAACCGATTCCATCCGGTTTGAGCGCCTGCGACGGGCGCTGTTTTACGTGCGATGCAATGCGGCCATGCACGAAAAATGCTCGTCTTTTCGCTGTTGCGATTGCATCGCAATGTGATTTCTTGTAAGTAATGCAAATCAGTTTCAAATGCACCGGAGCAGGACGTCCGGTGCTGATCGAATTTTGGATCGGAAGAGTTACATGCCTGAACCCGTAAATCCGATGTCCGCATCGCCAGATGCGCAGACTCCGCTTGGCCTTGACGGTGTAACCACGGATGCCGCCAACGGTGCGATCACGTCAACAGAAGGTGGGGCGGTAACCCTTGATCCGCAAACCGGCTTGCCGATGGCGGATGACGCAGCTGCCATCACCGAAAGCACAATCGTTCCGGATGCCATCAGTGGCTTGCCGGTTTTTGATCTTGTGGATCGTGCCGGTGTTGTCGGTTGGGTTCTGGCCGCGCTTGCATTGGTTGGGATGCTGATATTCTTCTACAAGCTGGTCGGCTTTATCCGGCGCGGAATTTTCGCGGATGGTTTTGCCAAGGATGTCGAACGTCATCTTTCCAATGGTGACGATAAGCAGGTCGCGCAGATTCTGTCGCGCCGCCGTCATCCGGCTGCTCGCATCGGTCTGTTTGGCATGACCTTGTCCGTTGCCAACCCGGAAAACCGTGAAGCGGCGTCCGATATCATTGCTTCCCATGCACGCAAGGAAATCGATGGCCTGAACAGCGGTTTGCGGATTATGTCGGCAATTGCGGTCTTAAGCCCTCTTTTGGGGTTGCTTGGAACCGTTATGGGCATGATTGAAGCTTTCCAGAAGATGGAAGGTGCCGGAAGCCGTATTGATCCTTCTGTCCTTTCGGGCGGTATCTGGCTAGCACTTCTGACGACGGCAATCGGCCTTGTCGTCGCGATCCCGGCAACCGCGTTCCATATGTGGATGCAGGGCGTTATCGCGCGTGCTGCGGCCGTGATGGAAGATGTCTGCACCATGGTGATCAATCGTGGTGAGTTGGCTCGGAAGGGTGCGCTTCGCGCGTCAAACGTCGCTGAACTGCGCCAGGCTGCGGAATAAGCCCGAACAAGGTCGGAATACGCCTTATGCAATTGCGTGATCGAAGTCGTGGTGCTTCGCCGATGATCGGCCTGACGCCGCTGATTGATGTTGTCTTCATCCTGCTGATCTTTTTCATGCTGGCTTCCAGTTTTCTTGACTGGAAGGGGTTTGAAATGTCGGTGACTGTTACGGACGGTCAGGCACGGGCCAGCAGCGATATTCGCCCGGTAACGGTCAATGTCGATGCCAATGGTGGTTTGTCGCTGAATGGTGAAGCCGTGGCTGTTTCCAATCTTGCCGTGACCATTTTGCGTAACCATGCCGGGGCCAGTGTTCATCTGCGGCCCGTCAATGGTGCCGATTTGCAGCATCTTATTGTTGTGATGGATGCGCTGGGACGTGGCGGTGTGACTGATGTGGATCTGATCGAATGAAGCGCCGCATCCAGATCACTGATGACAGCCCGGCCCAGGAACCGATGTTGCCATTGATCAACATCGTCTTTCTTCTGCTGATTTTCTTCATGATAGCCGGAAGTCTGCAAAAGCTGGGGCCATTTGACGTGGATCCGCCCGCAAGCAGCACGGCCGAAGGCCAGCCAGAAGATACGATTGTCCTTTGGTTTGGCAAAAATGCCGAAATCGGGATTGAAGACCGGCAGGGAGACCTTGCGGATATTGCGGGGTTGCTACCGGCTGATTATGCCGGTCGTCCAGTCGAAATTCGTGCTGACAGCACCACAGAAGGTGCCAGCGTTGTTGCCCTTTTGAAGCGGTTGCAGGAACTGGGAGTCGAAAAGGTGCAACTGATGACCGCGATGCAAGCAGATCAGGACCAAGACGGATAGAATATGTCGAAACGCATTGATTTCCTGATTGCGACCGGGTTGACCGGTATTGTTCTTGCCGGTGGGATCGTTCTTGCCATGCCTGAACCGCAACCTGCCGGTTGGGGCGGGGCAGGGGCCGTTCAAAGTATCAGCATCTCGCTGGGCAGTGGTCAGGCGACCCAGGGCGAGGCCGAAACACCCGAAGAAAGTGCTGATTCCGAAGACAGTAAGCAGGGTGAAAAACCCGTCGAGGAAGTCGAACCCCAACCAGAACCGGTCCCCGAGCCGGTTGTTGAGCCGGTTGTTGAGCCGGAACCCGAACCAGACCCTGAACCGGTTGTTGAAACCGTGCCTGAACCCGATCCCGAACCGATCGTTGAGCCGGAACCTGTTCCTGAGCCGGTGGTCGAGGAAGTAGTTGAACCGGAACCAGAGCCGGAACCGGAAATCAGTCCGCTTTTGGCCGATGTCATGCCGGTCCGCAGAAAGCCGGAGCCCCCCAAAGCGACACCGGAACCGGCAAAGGCCCCCAAACCTGTTGAAAAGGCTGAAGCCAAACCGGTCGTGCAACCATCCGGCGGCCCCGTCGATTCAGTAAAATCAGAAGGCACGGTCGGCGAAGCAACCCAAAGCCAGGCCGCAAGTTCCGCGTCGGGAAGTGGCGGAGGTGCGGCAATGAGCAGTGCGGCCTTTACCGACTATCAAGCAGCTGTGGTTCAGATGTTGATGCGTTATCGCGAATATCCGGATCGTGCCAAACGTCGCGGTATAGAGGGGCAGAACATGGTCCGGCTGGTCATCCAGCGTGACGGTACTGTTTCCTTCTTTGAAATGACCAGCCCGAGTGGTTCGTCTATTCTTGATCGTGCGACGCAGGATATGATCGAGCGGGTTAAACGTTTCCCGCCATTCCCCGAAGATATGGCGCGCACAGAGATGACCCTGACGATACCTGTGATCTACGACTTGCGCTAAACAAAGAAGCCAGCTCCGAAAGGCTGGATTCTTTGTTTTACGGGGCGGGCAGGTTTAATCTGAACTGTCTTCCCAGAGATATTCGATCTGCTCGCGCCATGCGAATTTATCGAGATGCGAGACAATAACACCCTTCATGGCTTCAATCCCCTCGGCTTTCTCAGACTGTCCCTGAAAGCGCAGGGTAACGTCATCGGCCAGAATGATGCATGGGCCCATCGGAAAGTTCACATGGGCCTCATGGGGCGTGAAATCGACTTCTACCTTGTGGGCAAAGTGCTTGCAGAGTTGTTGCAGGTATTTACTGGCCTGCCCGGTCTGAACCGATCCTGTGGTTTTGAACATTGATTTATCGATCTCTGATGGTTTCTTGGGGGATGTTCGGGCCAGTCATGGCCGATCAAGGCCGATCCAGTAAACACCATTCAGTGCTACCGGCTGGAACCGGTCAAAGAATTCGGCAAGGGTTGCGTCTGGATCAAGATCGGCAAAATGATCGGGATGGAACCATTTCGCCATGGCCTGTAACAGCGTCACATTCATTGGCGTGTTATAGAAGTGGTGCCACGCGGAATAGACTTTGCCGTTTTTAATGGCGTCGAGCTCGGGCAAGCCGGTGCGTTCCATGCTTTTGGCCAAAGACGCGCGTGATGTTTCGGCATCGGCGTAGGTTCCAAGTATGATGCGGCCGACATTCTGTTCGGCCGTCATTGTTGCCCCGCCAATTGCGGTTGCGACATAAATATCGGGCTGATCGACGAGCAGCTGTTCAACTGAAATCTGGCTGATGACGCCCGGAATCCGGTCGGCAAGGATATTTTCGCCACCGGCAAGCTCCACAAACCTTCCGATCATTTGGTTGCCCATCGCCTCGCAGCAGGTGCCATGCAGACCAACCCGGCTTTCGAGGAAGACTTTGGGTTTATGCGTTAAACCCTCCAGACCTGTTCTGACCTTCGCCAGATTGTCTTCATAGAATTTGACGAAAGCCTCTGCCTGATCTTCCTTGCCCATCAACTTGCCAAGGATACGAATGCTTTTTGGGGTGTTTCCAAATGGGTCACTGCGAAAATCGATCATGACAACCGGAATGTGAGCTGCGCCAAATTGCCTCAGGACTTCATGGCTGTCTGATCCCGGACCATGACCGCCATCAATGCCGAAAATTGCGACATCGGGTTCAACTGTAATCGCCTTTTCGACGCTGAATGTTGCCTCGCCACTGCGGCCGACCAGCGGGATGTCGTCAATCTCGGGGAATTTTGCCTGGTATTGTGCAAAGGTTGCCGGATCAAGTTTTTTGAATTCCCCCATCATACCGGCTACCCAGCGGACCGGATTTTCAGGATCAAGGATGCCAAGACTTGGCAAAAAACGCCCTTCGCCAAGGATCATATGCTTGACCGGTACTTCGACCGTGACTTCGCGACCGGAAACATCGGTCAGGGTAATGGTTTCGCCGGCCTGAGCCTGAAAGGTGATCATTGAAGCGACTGCGGCCAGCGTTAAAACGCGTTTGAATGTCATTGCGGAAGTCCTGTTAAAATAGGCAAGAATTGCAGGAAAGTCAGAAACGCCGAAATGGGTGGCACGGCATGCCACCCATCGCGGATAGAGGATCTGTTGGAAGATGGTCTGATCAGAACGCCACCTTTGCTGAAACAAGGAAGGTGCGACCCGGCTCGTGATAGGGTTCAATTGCACTGCTGTCGTAGCCCGGCGTGGTCCGGGCGACATAGTCACGATCAAAAATATTCAGCGCATCGACGCGTAGGGTTACCGCATTCGACAATGCCTCTGGCGTCCATTCACCATACAGGTTGGCAACAAAGTAAGTGTCGAGCTTGGCATTGCCGTTCTTTTCGGGATCGTCGTCCGACAGGGCCAGTTCAGATGTCGAGCCGACCTGAATGCCAAGGTCATCAAACCGGTGGGCGACTTCAAAGTTTGCAATGTCACCGACGATGACGCCTTGATAGGACGCATCGTTGCTCAGCGGGACTTCGCCATTTCTTTCTACATCGGTATGGGTATAGGCAGCGCGGACAAAGCCGAGGCCGTATGTCCAGGTGGCGGACAGATTGACACCACGTGTTGCAAGATCGCTGGTCGTATTTCGTGTTGTATATTCAAGTGAATGGGAACCGTTGATCTTGTTGTAGAACAGGTTTCCATCGAAATCCCATTGCGCCAATTGATAGCGTGCGCCCGCCTTGTAGTTATGCGACCGGGACGGTTTGAAACCGTCATAGGTCCAGATTCCGGTGTAGTTGTAAATCGCAGACTCACCCAGCGGCAGTCCACCAAAGCTTGTACCTAATCCGCCATAGATCATCAGGTCATCGGTCAGGTCATATTCGGTATTGGCGTTACCGCTAAGTCCGAATTCGCTGAAATCGGTTCCGTCAATGCCTTCGAACCATTGTTGATCGCCGCGCCCGCCGAACGAGACGCGCCAGCGATCAGTTAGTGAAAGGCGTGCCTGTGAAAAGACGCCGATATTGGTTGTTTCTTCGGTAAATCGCCCGGCACGTCCAGCCGGGCGTGCCGTGTCGCCGCCGCCGGTTGCTTGATCATGATAGAAATCGACGCCAGTTGTTATCCCGCCCATTCCGACGTCAAAAGTATTGGCAGCCTTACCGTTCAGGGTTTCAATTTCTGCCTCAAGGTGTGTGTTGCCGTTCAGTTTGGGAACATCAAGATGGGTTTTGCTGTAATTAAGGCTCAGTTCCGGTGCCAGAAGATCGGTTGGCTGTTCATCGACATAACTGATGCCAAGCGAGGTATCTTTGTATGAAATCCACTGCGGCGAGGCACCGCTGGTAAGGGTTCCAAAGTTTGGCCGGGCAGGGCGCACACCTTCGTCTTCAAAATGGCTGGCAAATGCTTCAATCCGTGAACCTTCGGTGCCGGTGAAGGCTATTTTGCCAAGTCCGTTTTCGCTGCCATCTGCCGTGCCAGCAACTTCGTTGTCATCGCCGTCCTTGTAATTGCCCTGATTGCTGTTCTGGATATAGGCAAGAGCTTCGAAGCCGTCATGCTGACCGGCCAAGGTCAGCCATTCGGTAAGGCCTTTGGTATTGCTGTTATACTGGATTCTGGCAAAGCCGCCGAACGGATCATTCGGGTCGAGAATGTCGCGGGCATCCTTGGTTTCGTAAGCCATTGAACCGCCCAATGCATTTGGTCCGGCATCGGCGGGGGCGATGCCGGACTCAACCTTTACCGATTTCAGCATTCCCGGATCAATGATCGCGGTGCCTATATGATGATAGGTGGAATCAACCTGCCGGGTGCCGTCTACCTGAACGTTCAGCTTGGTGTTTTCGATGCCCTGCACATAAACCTTTTGCGCGATGGCGGTCGGGCCGCCAACCTGAACCGATGGTTCGTTCGCAAACACATCCTTGATGGTTTGCGGATTGATGCGATCAAGTTCGTCCTGCGTAACCGTGACACTCCCCGCCGCAGTTGGGCCGCTATCCTGGCTTGCTGTGACTTCGATTGGTGCCAGAACGGTTTCGTCTTTGGCTTTGGTTTCTTGTGCGACGGCTGCTACTGGAAGTACCGTTAGGGCGACACCGGCGAGCAGGGTTGCGCGGCACAGGCCATAAAACGGTTGGCGGTATTTTTCGAGCAAGACCGGTCTTGATGGCTGCGACATGCTGATTTCCTTATCAAATAAATTGCCAAATGCGAATGATTTTGAATATTATTATCGCAATGGTTCGAGCAATCGGAATACCGTTTGCGAGATCGCCAATGATGTTTGCGAAAACGCAAATTTTGCTTTTGACGGGATATTCAGGCTTGGAAGGGCACCCATATGGCGTTTGATCGGCAGCATGCGCCGCAACGTTTACGGCGCAATGTGACGCGGCGGGAAACCATCACCGGTCAGCAGCTTGAAGATTTCGGAACAGCGCTACCGCGCAATTTAGCCGAGGGTATTCGACGTCGTCCGGTGATGAGCGGGCGACTGTCAAACGACAACCTTCAGTCATTTTTGAATATCCACACGACCGATACTGTCAGCATGCAAGATGCGGACGTGAAGTTTCCCGTCAAAGCCGCCGTCACGGTTGCGATTGTGTTGCGAGGGCGCGTTTGCGGGGCATTCGATGATGTTCCGTTTGATCTGGATGCACGGGATCAACCTGTGGGGTTTATTTGGGCCCTATCGCAACCGGTCATGTTGCATCGGCAACTTAAACAGGGTGACGATGTCAGAAAAGTGATGATTTCTGCGAAATTCGATTGGGTTGCCAGTCGGGTCAATCACACTGATAGCCGTCATGTCGCAATTGATGATTTTATTCATGCCGGGATCTCTGTTCGGAGGTGGCAACCGTCACGTCGTGCCATAGCACTGGCGGACCAGTTGCTCTATCCACCGACCGATGATCCGCTATTTCGTGATCTTTATGCCGAAAGCCGCGGGTTGGAAATTTTCGCCGAGGCGCTTGGGGCACTTGGTCCTAAGGTCGGGGAGGCAAGTGTCGAGCCGGATGCGCTTGACCAGCATCAGAAGGCGCAGGAAATTCGCAACTATGTTCTGGAACATATTTTTGATGACCTGACATTGTCTGGCCTGGCGGAAAAGTGCGGGATGAGCATTGCCAGCCTGCAACGTATTTTCAAAAATGCCTATGGCACGACGGTCAAGGATTTCATCCGCGAAAGTCGCCTGATTGCAGCGCGTGATGCTATGGAAAAAGACGGCCTGACGATTGGTCAGGCCGCCTGGGTGGCCGGTTATTCAAGTCCTGCCAACTTTGCAACCGCGTTCAAGCGGGTCTTTGGCATTTCGCCCTCTGAAGCACGGGGGCGTTAGGGGCTCAGGATCAATTGGGTTCGGTCAGGCGTGATACAAAGGCATTCACATCCGTCTTAAGCTGACGGGAATGCTCTTTTAAGACCTTTGAAACCTTATAAACCTCTTCTGCGACCGAACCGGTGCGATGCGCGGTGCCGCTAACTGATTCCAGATTGCTGTTCACGTTGCTGTTGGCCGATGAAACCGCCGTGATGTTGGAGCTGATTTCCGTGGTTGCCGCGGCCTGTTGTTCAACGGCGGCTGAAATGGCGGTGATGGAATCAACAATCGAACTGATCTGACCAGCAACCTCGCGGATGGCCGTCACGGCGGCGGAGGTGTTTTGCTGGACATTGTTGATCTGGGCTGTGATGTCGCCGGTGGCCTTGGCCGTTTGATTGGCAAGGTTTTTGACCTCGCTTGCGACAACCGCAAAGCCCTTGCCCGCGTCACCTGCACGTGCTGCCTCGATGGTTGCGTTCAGTGCCAGAAGGTTGGTTTGGTTGGCGATCTTGTCGATCAGGTCAACGACTGTGCCGATTTCTTCGGCGGAAACATTCAGCGATGCAATAACATCCGATGTCGATTGTACGGAACTTTCAACTTCGTTTGAGACGCTTGACGCGCGTGAAATCTGGCTTGAAATTTCGCGGATCGAGCTATCGAGCTCCTCGGCAGACCCTGCCACGGTTGACGCGTTTTCCGCCGAAATCTCGGCAGCGGATTTCGCACTTTCCACCTGTTCGGTGGTTTGGCTCATGCTGCTGATCAGTGTTTCCGAGGCGCTCGACATGTCTTCTGCGGAACTTGCCAGTGCGTCGACAACTTTTGAAACGGTTGCTTCGAACTCACCCGACATTTTCGCCAGTCGGTTGCTGTATGTTTTCTGGGTTTCTTCGTAATAGACCGTTATCGCCATTTCCATATCGATCAGAATGGCATTGGTCGCGGCGGTTACAATTTGCGAAACTGATGAGTCCTTGCGGAAATGGGCAAAAAGAATATCGCAAAGCTTGGCCATGAGGAAATTGTAGGCCGAAACATAGGCCTCTGGTGTTAGGCCGATGATTTCGTGCGCTTTACCGATCCGGCGGACATCGTCGTAATATGCTTGGTCAAATGTACCGTCGAACAGCTTTGCCCAGTGTTTGCGCTGGGCATTTTTCAAACGCTCGATACCGGACGGATCGCCAATGATTTTGGCCAAATCGTCACGCGCCATCACCTTTCGATAAAATTCATCCAGTATCGGGGCGAGGTTTTTTTCGATTATCGGCCACGCCTTTTTGAGGTTGGCTGCCTTCTTTTCATTAAAATCAATGAATTCAAGACGGCGTTTAATTTCCTGATGCATGCGGGTCCCTCGTCGATGTCTGTCATTAAAGGTTGTTTGGCGGGGCATTACCTTAGGTTGGTTAAAGATATTATGATGTTAACTATCCTTAAGGGTAGGAATGACTGCCGTCCGTTGGACAGATATCAAGATATACCGTTTTCTGCCAGATACTTGTTCCTTTTATCAAACGGATAGATGGGTGTTGTACACGTATAGGAGGTGTTGGATGTGACTGTGATCACGAATGTGGTCCTCGTGCGTCGTCAGGCTGATCAACTCAGTTTCGATGCACACAAAGGAAACATCATGCCCATCAATGCCAGCCAATTGCGCCTGTCCATCATTCGACCGGTTTTGCAAAACCTTGGTCTGTGGTCGCAGGCCGCTGAAAACCTGCTTATGGGGACCGCCGCCCAGGAAAGCGGGTTGGGGACCTATGTGGAACAACTTGGCGGCGGCCCGGCCCGCGGTATTTTTCAGATGGAACCGGCAACTCTGAATGATTGCTATGTCAATTTTCTGGATTACCGCGCGGATCTGAAAGCCAAGATTGATGCCTATCTTGCGCCGCAGCCTGACAAGGCCACCCAGCTTGCAACCAATAATGCCTATGCGGCTGCCATGTGCCGTGTGCGATATATGCGGGTCAGTGCCCCGTTGCCCGATGCCAACGATATCGCGGGCCTCGCGGCTTACTGGAAGCAATATTACAATACCGCCGGGGGCAAGGGCGAAACGGATGAATTCGTTGCCAATTACAATCGATATGTTGGCAATAGCTAAGCTGCCGTAGCGTCGGCGAAAAAATCCGCATCGCCATGCGCAAAAATTGTGGCATATGCGCGATCTTTTCGCCAAAATCCCCCAACGCATGCTGGTGATTGCGCAAAAAATCACCAAAGTAAAAGAGTTTAGGGGGTTACAATGAAACGTCGTCAGTTCCTTAAAGGGGCCGGTATTGGTGCCGGTGCTGCGGTTGCGGCTACGGTTGCCGCACCGGCCATCGTATCCGCGCAGGAAAGCCTGAATTGGCGGATGGTCATGCCGTGGCCCAAAGGAACGCCGGGCCTTGGCACCAATGCCGAAAAGTTCGCTGCCATGGTCAAGGAAATGTCCAATGGCCGCCTGAATATTTCGGTTTTTGGCGCTGGTGAAATCGTTCCGCCGTTCGAATGCATGGATGCGGTCGAACAGGGCGTGGTCGAAATGGCGCACGGTACCCCTTATTACTGGCAGGGCAAGAACCCGGCGCTGAACTTCTTTTCGACCATTCCGTTTGGTTTGACCGCGTGGGAGCTTTCCGCCTGGCTTCGCTTTGGCGGCGGGCAGGAGCTTTGGGAAGAAGCCTATGCCGAATTTAACGTTGTGCCGTTTTATGCCGGTAACTCGGGCATGCAGGCTGGTGGCTGGTTCAACAAGGAAATCAATTCGGTTGAGGACCTTAAGGGCCTGAAAGCCCGTTATGCCGGTCTTGGTGGCGAAGCCATGCGTCGCCTTGGTGCCAACATCACCATGTTGCCGCCGGGCGAAATTCTGCCTGCGATGCAGTCCGGTGCGATTGATGCCGCCGAATGGGTCGGTCCTTGGAATGACCTTGCATTTGGTCTCTATCAGGTTGCCAAATTCTATTATACCCCGGCATTCCATGAGCCCGGACCGGGCCTTGAAATCTTTATTTCCAAGGAAAAATTCGACGCGCTTGGCAAGGATATGCAGGCGATCATTCGTTATGCCGCGCAGGCGATTGCCGAAAATACACTGGCTGATTTTACCTTCAACAACCTGCAATCCTACCAGCCGCTGATCGACAAGGGTGTTGAAGTGCGCCAGTTCTCGGATGATGTTATTCTGGCGCTGGCCGAACAGTCGAATGCCGCGGTCCAGGAAATTGCTGCGAAGAACGCCCTGAGCGGCAGGATCGCGGAGAGCTATCTTGCTCTGGTCAAGAAGGCGGCGCGCTATGGCAAGGAATTCGAGGCAACCGGACTTTTGCATCGTGCGAAAGTGTGGGGATACTAAGTCCCGCGAAATCCGGAAAGCGACATGCTGGAAATTCGGGGCTGCTTTCGGGCGGCCCCGTTTTTTTGTTTTCTGGCAAAGTTCAAGCAAACTTTGCGCGATGTCATCGACGTTACGGGATGTTGGGAACTTTGAATATGACGTGTCAAAGACAGCAAAAGCCGCAACTTCAATCCCTTGCAAAGTTACGAATGCTATTTTAGAAGCAGATTTGCGCAAAAAATTGCCAATATGAATTTGGGAGCCCCACAATGAAACGTCGTCAGTTCCTGACGGGTGCCAGCATGGCCGCCGGTGCCTTTGTCGCCAGCAGTGCCGCACCTTCAATTGCCAAAGCCGATGAACAGATCCACTGGCGCATGGTCATGCCATGGCCGAAGGGCACGCCGGGCCTTGGTGCCAATGGTGAAAAATTCGCCGAGCGCGTGACCAAAATGTCGGGCGGTCGTCTTAAAATCACCGTTTACGGCGCAGGCGAACTTGTTCCGGCATTCGAATGCATGGATGCGGTCGAGCAGGGCGTGGCCGAACTGGCGCATGGCACCCCTTATTACTGGGCTGGCAAGGATGCGGGTGTAAACTTCTTCTCGACCATTCCGTTCGGTCTGATGGGCTGGGAACTGTCGGGCTGGCTGCGTTTTGGCGGCGGGCAGGAACTTTGGGACGAGCTTTATGCCCAGTTCAACGTCAAGCCGTTCGCGGCCGGGAATACCGGTTTGCAGGCCGGTGGCTGGTTCAACAAGGAAATCAATACCGTCGACGACATCAAGGGCATCAAGATGCGCTATGCCGGGATCGGTGGCGAAGCGATGCGCCGTCTGGGTGCCAATGTGACGATGTTGCCCGCAGCCGAAATCCTGCCGGCCATGCAGTCGGGTGCAATTGATGCCGCCGAATGGGTTGGCCCATGGAACGATTATGCGTTTGGTCTGACCCAGGTTGGCAAATATTATTACACCCCGGCATTTGCAGAGCCGGGGACGGGGATTGAAGTGTTTGTCAACAAGGACAAATTCGCGGAATTGCCCGAGGACCTTCAGGAAATCTTTGCCGTCGCCGCACAGGCCAATCTGGAACAGACACTGGCAGATTTCACCTTCCACAACATTCAGTCCTATCAGGCCGTCTTGGCCAAGGGGGCGGAAATCCGTCATTTCAGCGACGATGTGATTGCAGCCCTTGCCACCGAGGTCAAGGCAGCGGTCAAGGAAATCGCCGATCAGAACGAACTGAACGGCCGTATCTATGCGTCCTACATGGATTTCGTGAAAAAGGCCGCACCGTATGGCAAAGAGTTCGAGGCAACCGGCCTTCTGCAGCGTGCCAATGTCTGGGCAGAGGCATAAGAATTTCCCGGTGATATGACCGGATAAGGAAAAAGCGGCATCTTCGGGTGCCGCTTTTTTTATGTGAATGATGTCCGGTCCGGCAGCATTTTCAATGCATGGTCGGCGCGCCGGGGGGCAGGGGCAGGTCGAAGGTGAATTTTTCCTGGCCATCATATTCTTCAAGCGCGATGCGTTTGACCAGTTCCGAGCCCAGTGCGAGCGAGGTTTCAATCGCCCATTTGAGCTGATTTACCGCACCTTCATTGCCCGCTGCCAAGGCCTCGGGCAGGATGCGTTCCTGCAGGAATTTGGCGACACCGGCGAAGGCACGGGCGGCACTTTCGCAATTGGCGCGTTCGACGACAAAGCGTCCGGACTGTTCGATGGCGGTGGCGATGCCGGAAAGATGGCCCATCATGACCTTTATCTCGCGGTCGTCGCTTTCGGTTTTCTTTGCCACAAAGCGCAGGATTCCTGCGTAAAAGCCGTAATCGGAAGACATGACAATCCTGATCGTTCTTGGTCTTTGGTCGGGTTTGGATTTGCGCCGTTTTAGTCCATAAGCGCGTCGTGGTATAGTCCAAACGCCAACCAACTGTTTTGGCGGCATGATCGATACGCGGAGCCATAAGCCGGATGCTTCAGGGCGGACTTATTTTCATTGTTGCCATGGCCTATATCGGGCTTCTGTTTGCGATTGCGCATTATGGCGACAAATATGCCGAAAAATGGCGGGCGTCGCGGCTGAAGCCCAGCATCTATGCGCTGTCGATGGCGGTCTATTGCACGAGCTGGACGTTTTTCGGCTCGGTCGGGACGGCGGCGACGCGCGGCTGGGCGTTTTTGCCGATCTATATCGGCCCGATCATCATGATGATTGTCGGTTTTGGTATCATGACCAAAATCGCAACCGTTTGCCGCGAACAGAATATTACCTCGATTGCTGATTTTCTTGGCTCGCGCTATGGCAAAAGCCAAAGCCTGGCCGCCCTTGTGGCGATCATTGCCGTGATTGGGGTTCTGGCCTATATCGCGCTTCAGCTTAAGGCCGTGTCGCTGTCATTTGATGTGCTGATCGGCGAGGTCGGCGAGCAGATCGTGCGCCACAGTGCGACCGATTTTTCCAAGGATACCGCGTTTTACGTCACGATCCTGATGGCGGTTTTCGCGATCCTGTTCGGGGTGCGCTATATCCACGCGTCCGAACATCATGACGGGCTGATCCTTGCGGTGGCGTTCGAAAGCATGGTCAAGCTGGTCGCGCTTTTGTTCGTCGGGCTGTTTGTGGTTTACGGGCTGTTTGACGGCTTTGGCGACATGCGCATCCGGGCCGCGGCCGACCCTGACATTACCGAGATGTTCAAGCCCGATGCGTGGCTGTCATCGCATTTCTTCATCTCGACCCTGTTGGCGCTGTTTGCGATTTTCTGTCTGCCGCGCCAGTTTCATGTGACATTCGTTGAAAATGATGACAGCCGGAATTTGAAATCCGCACGCTGGCTGTTTCCGGGCTATCTGATTGCGATCAATATTTTCGTCGTGCCGATTGCGATTGCGGGCATTCTGCTGTTTGGGGGGGACCCGGCGGTCAATCCCGATACGTTTGTTCTGACGCTGCCGTTGCTGGGCGGGGAAAACTGGCTGGCGGTGTTTGCCTTTGTCGGGGGGCTTTCGGCCAGTACCGGCATGGTGATCGTATCGTGCGTCGCGGTATCGACGATGGTGTGTAACGATCTGGTCATGCCGCTTTTGCTGAGGTCGCAGAAATTGCAGGGGCGGTTCGCAGGCGATGTCAGCCAGGTTCTTCTGAAAATCCGGCGTGCGGCGATCATTGCCATCCTGTTTCTGGCCTATGGCTTTTACCGGTTTTTGTCGGAAAAATACGCGCTGGCTGATATCGGGCTTTTGTCCTTTGCCGCGGTGGCGCAGTTCGGCCCGGCGGTTCTGGCGGCGATTTACCTTAAATCGATCAACCGGACGGGCGTGCGGCTTGGCCTGATTTCCGGGTTTGTGCTGTGGAGCTATACCCTGTTGCTGCCAAGCTTTATCCAAAGCGGGCTTTTGCCGATGTCGATCCTGACGGACGGGCCGCTTGGCATCGGGATTCTGCGGCCGCAGGCGTTGCTGGGTGTGGGGATCGAGGACCATCTGACGCACGGGGTTGTCTGGTCGCTTGGGGTTAATTTCGTTCTGATGTTTGTCGGATCGGCGATTGGCGTGCAAGGCGTGACCCAGCGCCGCCAGGCCCAGCTTTTTGTCGATATCTATCGCAAGGATACCAAGGCCAGAAACGATACATGGCCGGGGCGCGTGACGATTGGCGACCTTGAAGACCTTGCCGCGCGGTTCCTTGGCAAACATTGGGCAGAGCGGGCGTTTCGCACCTACCTTAGCCAGCGCGGCGATGATTGCAAACGATCCGATATTGCCGATTTTGATGCGGCGAATTTTACCGAACATCTGCTTTCAGGCGCTGTCGGGGCGGCGTCATCGCGCGTGGTGATGGCGCTTTTGCTGCCCGACAAGGCGGTATCGCGGCGCGATGCGATGGAGCTTCTGGATGAAGCGTCCGAGGCGATCAAATTCAACCGGGATCTTTTGCTCAATACGCTGGAAAACATTTCGCAAGGGGTCGGGGTGTTTGACCAGAATTTGCGTCTGGCGACATGGAACCATCGCTTTATCGATCTTCTGGGCGTCACCGCAAGCGATATTCAGGTCACGATGCCGCTTGCGGAACTGGTCGATATCTGTCGTGACAATGGGGCGCGTGCGGTCGATATCGATATCCTTCTGGGGCGCAATGCCGCCCCGCAGATGCGACGATTGCCCCATACTTACGAGCGCAAGAGAACGGATGGCATGGTGCTTGAAATGCGGACCAACCCGATGCCCGATGGCGGGTTTGTCGCGACCATTGCCGACATTACCGCACGTGTCAGGACCGAGGAAGCATTGCGCGAAAGCGAGCGCAATATCCGCATCTATACCGACAATATTCCGGTCATGATCGCCTATGCCGACAAAAATCAGCGGCTGCGTTTTACCAACCGCCCGTATGAGCGGATGTTTGGCATCCGCCGGGTCGAGGCGCATGGCATGGCCGTGCGCGAAGCGGTGGGGGAGGAGCGCTATGTCCGGCTGGAACCGATGATCCGCGCGGTGCTTGAAGGTTATCGCCAGAGCTTCGAGATCGACTTTCCCGCCCCCAAGGAAGGCTGGGGGGCGAGTGATGGCAGCGAACGGGATCAGCGCAGCGAACGCGAGGACCGCTATGCCGAGGGGACATATATCCCGCACTTTGACGAAACCGGCGAGGTTTTGGGTTATTTCTGTATCTATCACGACATTACCGAACGCCGGAATGCCGAACGGGCGCTTAAGGATGCCAACGAGGGGCTGGAAGCGCGCGTGACGGAGCGCACGCATGCGCTTGAGGAGCTGAACTCGGAGCTTTCCGTCGCCAAGGAGCAGGCCGAAACGGCGAACGATACCAAGACCCGGTTCTTTGCCGCGGCCAGCCATGATTTGTTGCAGCCGTTAAATGCCGCGCGCCTGTTTACCGTGGCGCTGGGCGGCAAGGAACTTCGCGACGACATCCATGATCTGGTCAACAAGGTTGATCTGTCGCTTAAGGGGGTGGAGGAACTGCTCAACGAGCTTTTGGATATATGCAAGCTTGATGCGGGCGCCATGCAACCCACTATTCGCGATTTCCGGGTTTCGGATGTGCTCAATGCGCTAAAAACCGAATTTACGCCGGTGGCGGAGAAGGCCGGGCTTCGTTTTGCAGTGCATCCGCGTGATGTCTGGGTCAAAAGCGATAGCAGGCTTTTGCGTCGTATCCTGCAAAACTTTATCTCCAACGCGCTGCGCTATACCCGCCATGGCGGGGCGGTGGTCGGTTGCCGGATGCGGGGCGACAAGATCAGGATCGAGGTTTGGGATAGCGGGCCGGGCATCCCCGAGGACAAGCTTAAAATCATCTTCCGCGAATTCCATCGCCTTGAGGGGCCGGAAACCACCGATGTGAAGGGGCTTGGTCTTGGCCTTGCAATTGTCGAGCGGCTTGGCCGGTCGCTTGATCATACGGTTTCGGTGCGTTCGCGCCCGGGGCGGGGGACGGTTTTTTCGGTCGATGTGCCGATTGGCATTGTTGACGAGGCCGCAATGCCCAAACCGCGCCGCCGGATGGCAGGCGAACTGGGCGGTTTGCGCGTCCTTTGCATCGATAACGAACCCGATATCCTTGATGGCATGCGCGCCATGCTGGAAAACTGGAATTGCGTGGTGGCGACCGCACGCTCGGGGGCGGAGGCCGAGAAACTGCTGCTTGGAGATGAGGATGATAACAATGATAACATCGGTTTTGTCCCCGACATCATTCTGGCAGATTATCACCTCAGTTCCGGGGAAACCGGGCTGGATGTGCTGATCCGGCTGCGGGACCAACGCGGGCTTGATATTCCCGGTGTGGTGATCACGGCGGACCGCAGTACCGAGACGGCGGAACTGATCAAGGCACAGCGATTCGCGTTGCTGAACAAGCCGCTGCGCCCGGCCAAATTGCGCGCCCTTATGACCCGGGCAGTGACCCGGCAAAGTTCGGATGCGGCGGAATAGGGGCATATGGTTTTGAAAGATAACATCTTTTCAAGGGATTAGGATTTTTTGCAAATTCCCTGAAAATTGTTCTTGATTTGTTCTTTTATTTATGTCATAAAGACAAAGTCAACGGGAGAAATGCACCCGGACCCAAAACCCGCAAAGCGTGATTCGCTTTCGCGGGTTTTTGCGTATTCGAGCCGGAAAGACAGGAGCAGGATGATGCTGGTAACGACGATGACAGGGCCGCGATCTGACGGGCCGAAAGGACGACGGCGACATCACCAACGGATCATGACTGGCAGGTGGAAAAGTCATTACGGCGGTATTGCGTCCGGGTGATGAGCCCGTGGAGAATTTGCGGAAAGTTGGTGTGAATCATGACGGGAGAGATGTGCCCTTTGGGTGAGGGGATTGTTCGGCGCAAGGTGATCCGGGGCGAGGCGATACCGGTCGGGATGGTTAGGCGACGCCGGGGACCATTCGGCCCGGCATGGCTTGGCGCAGAGACGGGGCTGGAAACTGCATTTGCAAATGCCGGAAGGCTTGTGACCAAGGGCGGGAAGTGCGCCCGCAGTGCGCCAGAAGTGCGTTCATCGACCATGATTGGTGCGGCCATCCTGTGGCACTGGCCTGTTGCATCGGTAGGCCGAACGGGGGGGGCTGCCGTTGGCGGGAGGTGTCGCTTGGTTGCAAAGGGCTGGTCGAATTCGCAGAAGAACCGTTTGGTTTTGTTGATCAGGCACTTTCCCTGACGGGCTGGATCAGGATATCCGCCGGGATTTTCCAGACTTCATGCAGTTTGCGAATTTGCGTCAGGGACAGGCTGGACTTGTGATTGAGGAATTCGGATGCGCGGGACCGACTGCCGAGCAGTTCGCCGAGTTCTTTGCGTTCCAGGCCATTTTGCTCCATATGGAACAGAACCGCTTCGACCGGATCGGGCGACGAGATTGGAAACTGTGCCGTTTCGTATTGATCAATCAGGATGCCGAGGATTTCAAGCTGATCGGCTTCGGGGCTGCCGGGGTCGGACTCCCAAAGGGTTTCGACCAACTGCATCGCCGCTTCATAATCGGCTTTGGTCCTGATCGGTTTGAGGGTGGCGTTCATTCTGTTGCTCCTGCCGGTGCCCGGCTAAAACTTGCTGACGGTTTTGGCATCAATCCTGTCATATTCCGCATGGGTGCCGATAAACTTGATCCATGCAATCTGAACGTCGAAGCGGTAGGCGACAATCAGGCGATAATCATTGCCGTGTATTTTGAACCTGATCCGTTCGGCATTGATCACTTTTGCAGTACCAAATGCACCCAAGACCTCTTGAGATGATTGCCAGTTTGCCTTTTGCGTTCGATCAAACCACGCTTTGAGTGGTTGTTCCGTTTCCGGGTGCTGTTTCCAGAAATCAACGAGCACTTTCCGGGCGATGATGCGCATATTCTCTTGCTTTCCTGTGCCTCATTCTGTCGTCCGAAAGTTCCAAACCTAGTTGCAAGATATCATGTTCCAAAAATTGGAACAATAGAATATTCAAACTGACCGCTGCGTCCTATTTTGCCGACAATGCTAATTTGGCCCCCAGCAACACAAACACCCCCGCAAAGCTTTTCCCAAGCCAATTCATGATCCGTGGCCGTTCGATGACGTGGCGGCGGAGTGTGCTGGCGAAGAAGCCGTAGAGTATGAACACTGAGAAGGTGATCGCCATGAAGATCAGGCCGAGCAGGATCATCTGGGCGGTGGTTCCGCTGGCATCTGGTGTCACGAATTGCGGCAGGAAGGCCAGGAAGAACAGGGACAGTTTCGGGTTGAGCGCGTTGAGCAGGATGCCGTCGCGGATGATTTTGGCGGCATTGACGGGATCGGATTTGGCGGTGACTTTCATCGCACCCGTGCCGCGCCACATGCCCCACGCCATGTAAAGCAGCCACGCCACGCCAAGGTAGCGCAGGATTTCAAAGGCAAGGGCGCTGGTGTGCAGCAGGGCCGCGAGGCCAAGGATGCTTGCCCCCATGGCGGGCAGGATGCCGAGCGTGCAGCCGAATGCGGCCCAGATGCTGGCGCGCATGCCGCGCCCAAGCCCGATGGCAAGGGTATAGATCACCCCCGTGCCGGGCAGCAGGACGACAATAAGTGAGGTCAGGAGATAGTCGGGGCTGATCATGATGGCGCGGTTCCGTTTTGTGGTTTGACCTGATCAGCCCAGTTAAGCGCCTTTTGATCCGGTATTCTTGAACGGAATTGCAGGCCCGGAAATGGATCAGTTTGCCCGTACTGCTTTGGCATAGCGCCCCGGTGACAGGCCATAGGCGCGGATGAAATGCCGGTTCAGGTGGCTTTGATCGGCAAAGCCCGCGGTTGCGGCGACCTCGGCCAGCGGGGTGCCGGTTGCGATCAGGCGGCGGGAGAGGTCAAGGCGGCGCTGGATGATATAGGCATGCGGGGTAAGCCCGGTGGCGCGGGTGAAATGGCGCACGGTCTGAAAGCGGCTGAGCCCGGCTGCATTGGCGAGATCGGCAAGCGAGAGATTTTCGTCCGGGGCATCGTCAATCATGGCCTTGGCGCGCGCGATGTTTTGATCGGCACGGTTGGGGCCCTGATTGCGGGCAGGGTCGGATTGGCCCGGTTTGATTCCGGGCACAATGATCGCGTGATGGAGCAGAAGAAACAGCATTTCTTCGCGCCGGAGGGCTGCGGTCTGGCTGTTACCGTGGGTGATGGCGTTAAAAAGGGCGGCAAAGCAATTTGCGACATCGGGGGATGTCATGACCGGGTTGGTGAATTCGTATTCGCCTGATTTGCCGTCTGTCATGTCGTGGGCGGCGTAACTGATCAGGTCCGGGTCGAAATAGAGCATGTTCCAGCCACGCGGGCTTTGGCCAATCGGCGTGCCGTCATGGACTTCGCGCGGATTGACCGTGATGATGTTGCCCGCCCCGGCTTCGACCATGCCGCGCCCCGAAAGCGATTTTTGTGCGCCCTCAAACATGAAGCCGATGCCGAACTGTTCATGGCTGTGTCTGGCAAAGCTGTGGCGTGTCCTGGCCATAATGGCCTCGACCCCGGTGCAGTCATGAGACAGGATGAGAAACGGTTCGTTTGATGCGTCTGACATGCCAGAAGACTGGCAGTTTTTGCGTTGTTTCGCAATCGGGTTGCCATCGGGTCGAAATCAGTTGCCGTTATTGTTGTTGGGGCCGAGCATTTCGCGCAAGCCCCCCAATCCTTCGACATGTTTGGCAAAGACGCTCATGACGATCAGAAGCGGGACGGCGACAAGCACACCGATGAAGCCCCATATCCAGCCCCAGAACGCAATGGCGAGAATGATCGCGACCGAATTGATGCGCAGCCGGTTGCCGACAAGGGCCGGGGTGAGGAACTGGCCTTCAAGGGCGGTGCAGGCGAGATAGATCGCGGGTGGCAGCAGGGCCGCGGTTGTGGTCGGCATGGAAACCAGTGCGACCATACCGACAATGCCGATGCCGACAACCGCCCCCAGAAGCGGCACGAAATTGAGGATCGCGGCGACAATGCCCCATAAAACCGGATTGGGCATGCCAACAATGGCAAGGAGGCTTCCGATGATGATGCCAAGCCCGATATTGATTGCCGATATGGTCAGGAGATAACGCGAGACTTCGCGTTCGATATCGTGCGCGATGCGCAGACCCTTTCGCCGGTCGCCAAAGGTTGGCAGGGCGCGGACCATTTTTTCATAGACCATATCCCCCGACGAGAGAATGAACAGCAGCAGCACGAGCATGAGCGCAATACCGGCAACAATTTCCGGTGCGCCCCGGGCGGCCTGGCTGATCATGGTGGGTTCCTGCACGACGACCTTTTGCGTGTCGGCCTGATCATTCTGGTTGGTGGCTTCTTCGACCTGCTTTTGCACATCGCGCAGTTTTTCAAGCGGTCCGCCCAGATCGGCCAGACGCAGGCGCAACTGACGTTCGATCCTGGGGGCGTCATCAATCCATTTTGATACCGGTTCACTCAGACCATAAATCCCGGCGATCACGGATGTCGTCAGGGTCAGGACAATAGCAAGCGCGGTCAGGCTTTGCGGGATGCGATAGCGGGCCAGCGTGCGCACCACCGGCGAGAATACCAGCGCCAGCAGGAAGGCCAGAATGACCGGTAAAATCAGGCTTTGGGCGATGTAAAAACAGCCAAAGGCCAGAATGACGAAGGTGCCGATCACCGATACCGTGCGCGCCCGGCGATAGGCGCGTGCGCGCGCGCTTAACATTCTTTGTTCGGCTTCATCGATTTCGGTAGGGGCATCCGCAGCACCGCTTTCAATGGCGGGGGTGTCGGATGCCTTGATCGGATCGGTCATGCAATCTGCTCCGGGCGGAATTCTGCCGGGCATGATGCAGGCGGCAGGAGGGTGACCTGCCTTTAACGTCTTGTGACAGGGTGATGTTCCGCCGGGATGAATGTAAGTGGCTGGTAAAGCAAAACGGCGCCCGAATTGGACGCCGTTTTGAGCCAGACATATGTCAGAAGATCAGAAGCGTTTGATCAATGCAAAGCGGACATTGTGCGACTGGAAGTCGCCATCATAAGAAAGGTCTGAGGCAGCACCGCCTTGGCCAATGTCTCTGTCGCCGTCTACAATGGACGGGAAATAGGTCAGGACATAGTCCCCGCGAAGCGACCAGCCATTGCCGATCAGGTACCCGGCCCCGATGCTGCCCGACACGCCGAATGCCGTTTTCGTATCGGTAAATGTATGATTTGTGCCTGTACCAAAAGTATCGGTGAATTTATGTGTGGTTTTGAACCGGCTGATCGATGGACCCGCCGCGAAATAGACCTGCCATCCCCCGGTCGCATAGCCGATTTTGGGGCGGATGCTAAAGGTGAAATCCGATTCAACGGTGGTTTGGGACGTGAAGCTGTTGGCCGGAGATGTATCATACGGGGTCCGGCCATGGCTTTCTGATTCAGAAAACGGCATGAATGTCAGATCGCCTTCCACCCCGTAAATCATATTACGGTCCTGATGGTCGTATCCGAAAAGGGCAGAGCCGGTGACGTCAAAACCGTCGATCGTTTCATTGAGGATCGGGGTGAGTTGGTTTCTGTCACTGCCCAAGGCACTGTCCTGGAAATAACCGGTATACAGCACGTCGGTGTCCGGCTTTGCCGCACTATATGCGCCACCAAGTGCCAGGCCGCCATAAAAGCCCGACCAGTCTGTTTCAGCAGAGGCGTGGGAGGCAGCGGCACACAGGATGACGGCTGCGATACCGGCACACGAAATACGTGATTTTAGAGGAAAGCGCATGATTTTGTGGCTCTGTTTGCTATCGCAGTCTGTCGACCGGGCGACGAGGTGAATAATGAATGATTATTCAATAGCATAGCTAGATTCAACGCGAAATAGAATTAATTGGTCAGGAGATTGCCGCAGCGACCCGTCAGGCGTCGATGGCCGGTTCCTGCAATTGCAGTTCACGGGCCATGATGACGGCCTGTGTGCGGCTATGGACCGAAAGTTTGCGCAGGATGGCGGAGACATGGGCCTTTACGGTGGCCTCTGTCACGTCAAGCTCGTAGGCGATCTGCTTGTTCAGTTTGCCTTCGGTCAGCATGTTGAGCACGCGCAATTGCTGTGGCGTCAGCTGGCCGATTTTTTCGGCAAGGCCGGTGGCCTCGTCATCAGCGGGGCCGTTTTCAATCGCGTCACGTGCCCAGTCGGGCATCCACATATCGCCATTCAGAACGGTGCGGATGGCCGTTCCGATCTGATCAACAGGGGCGGATTTCGGAACGAAGGCCGATGCGCCATATTCAATGGAGCGTCTGACAACCGGCAGTTCCTGACTGGCCGAGACGATGGAAACCGGAATGTCGGGATAGGAAGCGCGTAAGGTGAACAGGCCGGTAAAGCCGTTCATGCCGGGCATGTGCAGGTCCAGCAGGACAAGATCGATATCGCCGCTATGGGCTTCGATCTGTTCGATGGCTTCAGACAGGCTTCCGGCCTCGTACAGTGTGACGTTTTCCAATTCTGATGACAGGGCCTGTTTGAGGGCACCACGCACAAGCGGGTGGTCGTCTGCGATCAGAATCTGGAAGCTGTCAGCCATTGGCGATTTCCCCGGAAGTCATTTCCCTTGAAAGGTCGCGATTATTCCATCCCGTTATTTTTTAACGGCGTCTCACGATAATATTAAGGTGAGGGGACGATAACCCGGGATGACATTGTTTGTCTGGTGTGGTGCGACCCTGATGCGTCCTTGCTGCGCTGGCAGAAAGGAGTGAGGGAAACCAAAGATCACTCTCGCCCCACGAAATGTGAAACTTCGGCCCCCCTCGCGCCACCACTGATGATTATGACGACTAAAATCGGGCTCGTAAACTCTGCATTTGTCGGAAAGTGAAATTTACCTTATCTGTTGGGTTAATGAACGAAATTCAGTTTTGAAGAACTGCGCCGCGCTGCAACATTGGCGATTTTATACAATCACCGGCAACGCCGCGCAGACCAAGGGAAAAAGGACTGTCTGATGTCTGATCAACCGCAAGTCATCCGCCGCGAAGATTACACCGCACCGGCCTTTCTGGTCGAGAAGGTCGAACTGGTGTTCGAGCTTGATCGGGATGTTACAAATGTGAAATCGCGGCTGTTCGTGCATGCGAATCCTGTGCGTGGGACCGGCGGCGGCGACATGGTCCATCTTGACGGCGAAGACATGAAACTGGTTTCGATTGCGGTTGATGATCGCAAGCTTGGCGTTGATGAATATAGTGTCGATAAATCGGGGCTTAGCTTTACCGCGCCGGGCGACACTTTTGTTGTTGATATCGAAACCCAGATCTCGCCCGTCGCCAATACGCGGCTTGAAGGGCTTTATGTATCGCAAAGCGCGTTTTGCACGCAGTGCGAGGCGGAGGGATTCCGGCGCATTACCTATTTCCCGGATCGCCCGGATGTGATGGCGACCTATAAGGTCACGATCCATGCCGACAAGGCGGGCTGCCCGGTTTTGCTCTCAAACGGCAATCTGATTGATAGCGGTGATCTTGACGGCAACCGGCATTTTGCGGTGTGGGAAGATCCGTTCCCGAAGCCAAGTTACCTTTTTGCGCTGGTGGCGGGGGACTTGGCCTGTGTTGAGGACAGCTTCAAGACCATGTCGGGCCGCGATGTGGCGCTGCGCATTTTTGTCGAACATGGCAATGAAGACCGTTGCGATTATGCGATGGACAGCCTGAAACGGTCGATGAAGTGGGATGAGGAGGTCTATGGGCTTGAATACGATCTGGACCTTTTCAATATCGTTGCGGTTTCCGACTTCAATATGGGGGCGATGGAAAACAAGAGCCTGAATGTGTTTAACGCCAAATACATTCTGGCCAAGCCCGATACCGCGACCGATACGGATTATGAATTGATCGAATCGATTGTCGCGCACGAATATTTCCACAACTGGTCAGGCAACCGGGTGACGTGCCGGGACTGGTTCCAGTTATCCCTTAAAGAGGGGCTTACGGTTTTCCGCGATCAGGAATTTTCGGCTGATCAGCGGTCCCGCCCGGTGCAGCGCATCAAGGATGTCGCACAGCTTCGCGCGCGCCAGTTCCCCGAGGATGGCGGGCCGTTGGCCCACCCGGTACGCCCGGACAGCTATATGGAAATCAACAATTTCTATACCGCGACGGTCTATGAAAAGGGGGCGGAGCTGATCCGCATGATGCATACCCTGTTGGGCGCAGAGGGCTACCGCAAGGGGATTGATCTTTATTTCGACCGGCATGACGGGCAGGCGGTGACCTGCGATGATTTTGCCAAGGCGATGGAAGATGCCAATGAGGTGGACCTGAGCCAGCTTAAAATCTGGTATTCGCAGGCGGGGACGCCGAGCCTGAGCTGGCGCGGCGAATATGATGCGGATGCCAAGCAGTTCCGCCTGACGGTTGCGCAGAAAACCGAACCGACACCGGGGCAGCCGGACAAGGTTGCGCTTCATATGCCAATTGCGATCGGGCTTCTGGGCCGGGATGGCAGGGAGCTTGTTTCGCGCACCGTGCAACTGACCGAGGCCGAACAGACATTCGTGTTTGATAATATCGATCAGGTGCCGGTCGTGTCGTTCAACCGTGGTTTTTCCGCCCCGGTCAATGTCGCGACCGAACAGCCGCATGAGGAGCTTGTGTTCCTGATGGGGCATGACAGCGATGCGTTCAATCGCTGGGAAGCGGGGCAGAAATATGCGACCGCGCTGATGCTTTCAGCCATTGCCGAATTTGAAAAGAATGGCGGCGATGCGGACGCGGCATTGGGCGACGTGACCGAATTTGTGGCGGCGATGCGTGCGACCCTGATCAATGACGATCTTGATAAGGCGTTTCGCGCCGATGCGCTTGTCCTGCCGGGGGAAGAATTCCTTTCGGAGCAGCGCAAACCGGCCAACCCGGACGCGATCCATCAGGTGCGCAATGCGTTGCGCAAGCGCATCGGATCGGATTTGCGGGCCGAATTTGGCAATGCCTATCACCAGAACGCGTCAAACGCGGCCTTTACCCCGGATGCGGAATCGGCCGGGCAGCGGGCGTTACGCGCAACCGCACTTTCCTATCTGGTGGCAAGTGGGGACGGCGAATTTGCCGATCTGGCAGCCGAGCAATATCGCACGGCGGATAACATGACGGATCGGATGGCAGCGCTTTCGGTGCTGAACCATCTGGATTATCCGGGCCGGGCCGGGGCGCTTGCCGATTTCGAGGTGCGCTTTGGCAAGGATACCGTGGTGATGGATAAATGGTTCGGCCTGCAGGCGATGTCATCGCGGGATGATACGCTGTCGCGTGTGAAGGACCTGATGAGCCATCCGCTCTTCACCATGCGTAATCCGAACAAGGTGCGGTCGCTTATCGGGGCGTTCGCCATGGCCAACCCGCGCCATTTCCATGCAGCGGATGGCAGCGGATATGCGTTTTATACCGACCGCCTGATCGAACTTGACGATATCAACCCGCAGGTCGCGGCACGTCTTTGCGCACCGCTTGGCAAATGGGCGAAATATGATGAGGCGAGGGCCGACCTGATGAAGGCAGCGCTTGATCGTATCCTCGCCAAGCCGGATATTTCGCGCGATCTGTATGAAATCGCATCGAAATCGCGGGCGAGCTAAGACGCGGTTCGATATGTAATGAAAAAGGCGGCACGTGAGGTGCCGCCTTTTTTGTTTCGGACTGGTATTTAGCAGCCTGTGGTCAGGTTCCTGAAAAGAACGCCGGGATTCATTCTGTTTTCCGGATCAAGGCTTTTCTTGATGCCGATCATCAGTTCATAGCGCAGCGGATCGCACAGGCGTTCAAGCTCATCGGTCAGCTTGCGACCAACGCCGTGTTCGGCACTGAAGGTTCCGCCGAAGCTTGCCGCGATGTCGTGAACACAGCTTTGGACGTCATGCGTGACCTGTTCGGGATCGGAAAGCTGGTTCCAGTAATCATGCGGGAACATTAGGATGTAATGCACATTGCCGTCGCCCAGATGGTTGACCAGAAGCGGGGTTGCCATCGGGAATTTTTCGGCGGTGACTTCCTTGGCCCTGGCGATGAAGGCCGGGACCTTTGAGACGCGAACCGCAACATCGTGGACAAGTCCCATGCCTTCGAGCTTGTTGGCCTCGGTCACGGAATGGCGGACGTGCCATATCTGTTCGGCCTGCTGGGCGTTGCTGGCGATGAAGGCATCAAGGACCGATCCGTTTTCAAGGTTTTCGCCAAGAACCTCTTCAAAGATGCCGTTCAGATCGACCGATGCATCGGTTGCAGTCAGTTCGATCATCAAGGACCAGTCGGGAACGGTATCGAAAGGCACGCGGATGCGGTCAATGTGGCGGACAACCGCGTCAATTTCGGTGCCGGAAACGAGTTCGAAGGCTTCGATATAGGGGCCGCATTTATCCTGAAACTCGGTAAACAGGCGGACGGCGGTTTCGGGAGAATCAACTGACACCCAGGCATGTGCATTATTGGTGTTTTCCGGATGCAGGCGCAATGCCGCACCGGTGACAATGCCAAGTGTGCCTTCGGCCCCGATGAACAGATGTTTGAGGTCATAGCCGGTATTGTTTTTCTTGAGCCCCTCAAGATCGCTTAGAATCCGGCCATCGGCCAGAACGACTTCGATCCCGCAGACGAGATCACGCATCGGGCCATATTTGACAACGCCGGTACCCCCGGCATTGGTCGAGATCAGGCCACCGATCTGCGCACTGCCTTCGCTGCCGAGATAGAGCGGGAACTGGCGTTTGTAGGGCTTACTCTTTTCATGAAGGTCGGCAAGGATGACGCCGGCATCGACGGTGACGATATTTGCCGCCGCGTCAAATTCGCGGATCTGTTTCATGCGCTGCAGGCTGATGACGATGCCCGGTTTGTCATCCGCGGGGCTTTCGGGGACACCGCCGTAGCAGAGGCCTGTATTCCCCCCGAGGGGGAATACAGGCTGTCCTTCCTCGGCCGCCACTTTCATCGTCCGGGAGACCTCCTCGACATTGGCTGGAAGGGCAACGCACAGGGCTTTGCCTTTCCTTCGATCACGCCAATCTATCAGATAAGGGTGCATATCCTTTGGATCGGTGATCAAACCTTTATCGCCGAGGATTTGGTGGAGACGATTAATCATGGCAGGTCCTTGGAAAGAAGAGATCAGGCTACGTTGGCAAGAGAAGCGGTATCAAAGGCGGATTTCAGCGCCTTGATCGTGACTTCCGACGGGTCTTCAAGGGGCAGGCGCACACCGCCAACCGGCTGTCCGGCCATTTCCATGTATTTTTTCAAGGGGCCCGGGTTGGTTTCGCGGAAAATGGCATCGATTGCGTTGTCGAGCTGCTTCTGAAGGTTAAGTGCCTCGTGCAGTTTGCCGTTACGCGCAAGGTTGAAAATCTCGATCCAGATTTTCGGATAGACGTTTGCGGATGCCAGAACACCGCCCTTGGCACCAAGGGTTACATGGGTGGCAAACAGCGGTTCTTCGCCGCTGAGAATAGCCATTTTATCACCGGCCAGTTTCATCGTCTTGATGAATTCCGGCATGTCATAGTTTGAACATTTCATGCCGATGATCGAACCGTCTTCGGCCATTGCCTGAATGGTTTCGGCCTTGGTTGAGACGGTTGTGCGGCGGGGGATTTCATAAAGCAGAACCGGGACGCCAACTTCGTTGCGATAATTGGCAAAATATTCGCGCATGCCGTCCTGTGTACCGGCCGCGTAATAGGGGGTCACGGTCATGACCCCGGCAGCCCCGACTTTTGCGAAGTCCCTGCCAGCTTCGACGGCGTCGGGGAAGCCGGTGGAAAGAACGCCCGGAATGACCGGGGCGGTTCCGGCGGCATCGACGCAGGTTTGTACGATGTCCTTGCGTTCTTCGCGCGAGAGGGCCGGATATTCACCCGTACCGCCAATCGGAACGATGCCGGTTGCACCCGCAGCAAGCTGCCGGGTGACGAGGGCGGCAAGTGCTTTGTGATCAATGGATTTGTCACTTTTGAACGGGGTGACAATCGCGGTGTAAAGGCCGGAGATATCGTTTTTTGTAAGAGTCATTTCAGTCTCGTGTCTTTCGGGTGGTGGCGATCAGTTCAGGAAACCGAACATGCGCGGCAGCGTCAGGGAGACAGCAGGCACGTAGGTTACGATCAACAGAACGACGATATTGGAAATCAGGAACGGGAAGCTTTTGCGGACAATCGCGGCAAGCGGTTGGCCGCTTATGGCCGAGCCAAGGTAAAGTCCCAGTCCGTAAGGAGGTGTCATGAGCCCGATCATCACGTTAACCACCATGATGACACCGAATTGTACCGGGTCGACACCCATGGCAGCCACGATCGGGGTGAAAAGCGGGGCAAACAGAAGCAACTGAACGGAATCCCCGATCCAAAGTCCATTGATCAGGAAAAAGACGTTCAGACACAGCAGCAGCATCCATGGCTGCATATCAAGCGTTTCAACCAGCATGGTCAGTTCGGACGGCACACGTTCGGTTGCCAGAATCCAGCTGATCACACTGGCAAAGCCGACAATCAGATAGACCGAAGCCGACGTGCGGACCGCGCGATCAAGAATGTCCCATATCTGTTTGAGAGACAGGGTGCGATAGGCACAGATGCCGACCAGAATGGCATAGGCAACGGCAATTGAGGCGGCCTCGGTCGCGGTGAAGATGCCCGAAATGATCCCGCCAATAATGATCAGCGGCATGAACAGCGCCCAGAACGCGTTGTAGAAAATCTTGAATGCCAGCGCCAGCGTCAGGGCCTTGATCGGGTTGGCGGGGAAGTTGTTTTTCCGCGCGATGAAATAGATGACGATGATCTGGGCGATCCCCATCATTGCGCCGGGCACGGCCCCGCCAAGGAACAGGGCCGCAACCGATGTGTTGGTCAGGCTTGAGAAAATGATCAGCGGGATTGAGGGCGGAATGATCGGCCCCTGAATGGCCGAACTGACGGTGACGGCGGCGGCAAAGTCCGCGCGGTATCCATCCTTTTTCATCATGTCGATTTCGACAGGGCCGAGGGCTGAGATATCGGCCAGTGCCGAGCCGGACACGCCCGAAAACATCATGGAGCCGACAACGTTGACATAGGCCAGTCCGCCGCGCCAGCGACCGACCAGAAGGCGGGAGAACTGCACCAGCCGTTCTGTCATGCCGACCGATGTCATGATTTCACCGGCTATGATGAAAAGCGGAATCGAGAGCCAGATAAACACATCCATCCCGGTGAAGAATTTATGCGAATACATGTGCAGCATGTCGACCATGCCGGGCTTGACGAAGAAATAGGAAAGGCCGGCAAAGCCAATCGCAAAGATCACGGGGCTGCCAAGGAACATCAGCAGCAGCAGCAACCCGATCATGGTAAGAAGTGCGTAATCCATAATAACCCCTAGAGCTCGGCACGCAGAAGTGAGGCTTCCTGCTCGGTGTCGGGGCCTCTGAACAGGTCGCGAATGGCAAGGATGACCATGTGAAACAGCATCAGGGCCGCACCAACCGGGACAGACAGATAAATCCAGAACCATGACAGGTTCAGTGCTGCAGACGTGCGCCGCAGGCCGAAGATGGCAGAATCAATCCCTTTGACCAGAAGCACGCCCAGCAGCAGTGCGAGCAGCAGACGGAAGAAAGCGTTGCGATAACCCAGCCAGCGACGCGGCCAGAAGCTGTCAAAGAAGTCGACACAAACGAGCTGCTCATCACGGACAAGCAGGCTGCCGCCCAGCATCACCACCCAGACCATCAGGAAGCGTGATGCTTCTTCGGGCCAGGGCAGGGAGAAGTTGAAGCCAAATCGCAAGACGACCTGTATGAACAGGATGACCGCGACGGATGCAAGCATCAGCCGGGCTACGACCGAGGTTGCACGGGCGACAGTCGATGAGAGTTTATCGAGGGTCTGAAGCATGAGGGGCCTCTTTCGGATCGGGTTCTGACGGGGAACACGGATCACGGAACGTCGCGCGAATGGACCAGATGGCATTCGCAGAACAAGCAGGAACAAGAAAGGCCCGGCGGAAAGTCAGCCGGGCCCGTAATCTTATTTCTGTGCTTCTTTGACAGCAGCTTCGAGTTCATCGATCAACTGGGCACCAACCTTTTCTTCCATGAAGGCACGGATCGGTTCCTTGGTGGCATCGACGAATTTCTGGAATTCTGCCGGGGTCGGCTGATAAATCTCGACGCCAGCGTCACGAATGACCTTGAGGTCCTGTGATTCCTTGGCAGCGATAATGCCGAGCATTGCGAAAGTCGCCTTGGCGGTCGCGGTGTCAAAGATAACTTTGTCTTCGGCACTCAGGCCTTGATAGAAGTCATCGTTAATGGTGATGAGCGGCATGTTGATCAGGTGATGATCAAGCGTGTAGTACTTCTGGACTTCCTGAAGATTGGTCAGAAGCATGGTGTAGGGCGCGTTTTCCTGACCATCGACAACGCCGGTCTGCAAAGCGCTGTATAGTTCCGCCCATGCAATCGGGGTCGGGGAGGCACCAAGTGCCTTGACCATTTCCATATGCAGCGGAACGGTCTGGGTCCGGATTTTCAGGCCCTTCATGTCTTCGGGGGTATGGATCGGACGGACCGAGTTCGAGAAGTTGCGGAACGCGCCGGTCAGATAGCTGAGCACGCGTACACCGCTGCCTTCGGCAATCATGTCCGAGAGTTTTTTGCCAAACGGCCCCTCGTTCAGCACCTTGCGCGCGACTTCGGTGGTCGGGAAGGTGTAGGGCATTTCAAGGATCTGTGCGGGCGGATAGTATGCCGCGAGGTGGCCGGCATTCAGGCCGCCAACCATGTCAACCAGACCGATGGAATTCTGTTCCGCAAGGGATTCAAGGTCCCCAAGCTGGCCGTTTGGATAAACTTCGAGCTTGAAACGACCGCCCGATTGGGTCTGAAGGATGTTGTCAAAAACCTCGGTAAAGGTCCAGTACGGGTTATCAAGAAGGTCACCTTCGCCATCGACATGGGCAAATTTGACGATTGTTTGAGCATGCGCAGATATGGAAAATAATGCACTCAGGCCAACGGTGGCGGCGAGGGTGACATGCCGAAGCTTTCGAGTGATGTTCATATTTTCTCCTTATACCGGGCAGCGCACAGAGCAATGGTGCTTTGATGTCGGCCTGGTATTTCCCTGATAAATTTTCAGACACTTGCGTTTGGTTGAGTTTCTTATTGGCCGCAAAGTCGGTTTGGTGCCGGACGCATCGCGAAAGGTTGTGCTGCGAAGATTGGGCGAGAAGTTTTCGCAAGGTTCGAAATGCATCCGGTGAATTCAGAATATATCCGATATAATCGAAGTCAATAAAATACGATAAAAAATTTCCTATAGTATATTTTTTGTCAAATATGGCATATTTTCCGATATGGTATATGCTACTGATGCTGTAAAAAGCGAAGGGGGTGTTCAGGCTTCGGTTGTTCAACGGGCAGCTGCTTCTGACACGAAAGAGCATTGATTATGAACAAGGGGAATATCAAGGCATGAACGTCGATCTGGAAGATTTCCAGTCCAATCGCCGACAGACGAGTTCATCGGGTGACAGGCCTGATGCGTTTGGTCCGCGATTGCATCAATTGCGCAAGGCGCGCAACTGGACATTACAGGATGCCAGCAAGGCTTCGGGGATTTCGGCATCCGCTTTCTCAAAGATTGAACGTAGCGAACTGTCGCCGACCATCTCGACGATCCAGCGGATCGCGAGGGGCTTTGATATGGATGTCATCAGTCTCCTGGCTGATCCGGATGAACAGCCATCCCTGTTGGGACGTCGAAGTGTTACACGCGCGAACGAAGGTAAACCGCATCTTTCGGGAAGCTGCGATAACAAGCTTCTGTGTTCTGATCTGAAGAACAAGCGCATGACGCCGATCAAAACCCGTGTCGTTGCCAGGGATGTCGAGGAATACGATGTCTGGCCCAAGACGGATGCCGAGATTTTCATGACCGTGCTGAGCGGAACGGTCATCGTGCATAGCAAAATCTATGAACCGCTGGAGCTTCATGAAGGTGATTCGATGTATTACGACGCCAGTGCAGAGCATGTCTGGACCCGAAGCGGCCCGGAAGAAGCGGTTGTCCTGTGGGTTCTGACGAGTTGATCGCATGGCAGGGCTATTGAATGGCGACGATTATCGTGCGGTAGCACGCAAACGGCTTCCCAAAGGGCTGTTTGAATATATCGATCGCGGGACCGAGGCCGAACTGGCCATGGCCGATATCCGCCAATCCCTTGACCTTATTAAATTGCAGCAGGCTGTTCTGGCGGGGCATGACAATGTCGACCTGTCGGTTTCGCTGTTTGATCGCAAGTATTCCTGCCCGCTGATCATTGCGCCGACGGCTTTGGCCGGTCTGGTGTCGCATGACGGGGAGGCGAAGCTTGCCCGGGCTGCCGGAACGTTTGGCATACCTTTTTGTGTTTCGACCCAGTCCGTGATGACGATCGAAGACATTCGCAAAGGGGCGCCCAATGCGGAATTGTGGCTTCAGCTTTATGTCTGGCAGAACCGGGCTTTGACGTGGAATTTGCTGGATCGGGCACAGGGCTGTAATGCGGAAACCCTGATTGTGACGGTTGATACGCCGCAGGGACCCAAGCGCGACTATAACCATCGTAACGGATTTGCCATTCCCTTTGTCCCAACCGTGCGTGGCATTTCCGATGTGCTGCGTCATCCGGGCTGGTTATGTTCGGTCATGTTGCGGTATCTGATGACGACGGGTATGCCGAGCTATGCGCACTACCCACCTGAATACAGAACTGCGATTACCCGCCAAACGGCGGCGGACGATGTCAAAATCGAAAAGACGCTCAGTTGGGATGACATTGCGGAAATTCGGGATCGCTGGCAGGGGCGGCTTATCCTTAAAGGCATATTGTCGACGGTTGATGCCGAGCGTGCCGCCCAGATCGGTGCCGATGGTATTGTGGTGTCCGCACATGGCGGGCGGAACTTTGACCTTGCACCCGCACCGGCGACCGTTCTTCCGGAAATTGTGGCCAAGGTCGGTGGCAGGCTTGAAATTATGGCCGATAGTGGCGTTCGTCGCGGCAGTGATGTTCTTAAATATCTGGCGCTGGGCAGCCGTTCGGTTCTGATTGGCCGGTTGCCGCTTTATGGCCTTGCCGCTGGTGGAGAGCAGGGGGCGATAGATGTCCTTGCGATGCTTCTTGATGAAATGCAAAGCAACCTGATCTTTGCCGGTATTGGCCGTGTGGAAGATTTCAAAGAAAACGCCATTGCCTGATGGGGCAGGTAGTGCGGCAAAACCGATTGATGCAAATGAAAAAAGGCGGCACGTGATATGCCGCCTTTTTGTGTCGTGGCCTGTTTGAACGAGGCTTTGATCAGGTCAGTTTCATCCGTTCGCTGAATTCCTTCATGCGTTCGGAAAGATTGCGCGCCATGTCGGAAAGTTCGCGGCTGGCGGTGTTGAGGTCATGGGCCGAGCGGCCCGTGCTTTGGGCACCGTCATTCACGAACCGGATCATCTGGTCCATCGATCCGGCCCCCGAAGCAATGCGCTGCACGTTCTCCGAAATCTCGCTGGTGGCACGACGCTGTTCATCCACCGAATGGGTGATGGTCGACTGGATGTCGTTGACCTGATGAATAACGTCGCCCACCGTGCTGATGGAATGGGCGGCTTTCTGGACTTCCTGCTGGATCGCGGTGGTCAGATCGCCGATCTGGCCGGTTGCACTCGCGGTCTGATCGGCGAGCGATTTGACCTCGTTTGCGACAACGGCAAAGCCGCGCCCCAGTTCGCCCGCACGTTCGGCTTCGATGGTCGCATTGAGCGACAGAAGCTTGGTGCGATGCGCGATATCGTTGATCAGATCAATGATCGATCCGATTTCCGAACTTGCCTTTTCAAGCGATACGATATTGCGCTGGCTTTCTTCGGCCTCGGAGCGTGCCCGGTTGGTCACGTCTGCGGCCTCTGTTGCCTGACGGTTGATTTCCGCAATGGAGGATGACAGTTCCTCGACCGCGGTGGCGACGTTCTGGGTATTGCTTGCCGCCTCGCGCGAGACGTCAAGCGCGCTGCCCGACTGATCGACCGTATTTTCCGACTGGCTGGTCAGATCACGGGCAAGGCCAAGGAGCCCTTCGGACTGTTCGGTGACCGATTGCGCAACGCGGGCGACCTCGGCCATCATTTCGGTAACCGCAATGCGGCTTTCTTCGCGTTCGGTCACCACGTTCCATGCCAGCATGGTGCCCAGAAGGACATTGTCCTTGTCACGCACCGGGGCTGCCAGAAGTTCAAGGTGATCGCGTTTGGTTTTGACCACCTCGGTAAAGGGCAGGTTGGCCGGATTGGAAAGCCGTTTCTGGAATTCCGCACCGACCTTGAGGAAATCGCCCGAAACCGATCTGGCATCGCCACCGACATAGGCTTGCGCACTGGCATTAAGATATGTCAGTTCGCCTTCGGGCGTGATCAGGGCCGTCATGGTCGGGGTGTTTTCGACCATGTTTTGCAGGATCATCGCCTGACGCACAGCTTCACGCAGGCCGACAAGAGCCTTGCGCATTTCACCGATTTCATCGGACCCGACACGGGGCAGGCGGACATTGGTGTCCCCGTTCGAGATTGATGTCATCGCACCGGCAAAGGCGCGCAGATTGCGAAATACCGTGGTCCGAAGCAATATCCAGCCAGCGATCCAGCCGACCAGAAGAACGGCCACCAGAATTTCGATCGACAGCGTCCGAAGATCGTCGGTCTGGGAATAGAATTCGGTAATGTCGCGGTCAAACGTGGCGGTCGCCCAGACACCGCCACGGCCGTTTCCAACCGAAATATCGACGGTGGCACGGTGCGTGCCGCCCGCTGTTTCGGCCGGTTTTGCTTCTGCCTCTGCCGGGGCATCGCTATCGGCCGTTGGGGCCAGGGCTTCGCCGCCTTCGCTGGCATCCCCGTCTTCAAGGCTTTCAAACAGCACATTGCCGTCGCTGCCCAGAATACGGAAATTGCCGCCCAGAACCTTGCCGATCCCGGCCAGGGTCGGCAGGGGATCGGTGATGACTTCCATAAAGCCGACAGCGCGAAAACCGCCGACCGGAACAATGGTGCTGAAAACCGGTTTGCCGGTTGGGGTGGCCCACATATAGGTCACCGGTTTGCGGGCATCGGCCTTGTCGCGTGTTTTAAGGTAATCCATCACCGCCGCATCATTGGTGACACTGGCCCCCAGATTGGCATCCGAGGTTGCAAGCTGGTTGAAGTCGGTGTCATAGGCGATGGTTTCGACCAGAACCAGTTCGCCCTGAACGACCTGGCTGGCATTGGAAAGGATGTTAAGTTCGGCCTTCATGCGGGCCTGATCGTTATCCTGATAGCTTTTGACCAGACTGCCAAGGCGCGACCATTCATTGACAATCGGCGTGACCTTGTCTGCGTAATCCTGTGCCACGCGTGAACGGACAAAGAAATTGACTGTGCCGCCGACCGAATTGTTCAGCGTATCAACGGCAAAGTTTCGATAGGTGTCACCGGTCCACAGCAACATCCATGTGACTGCACCCGATAAAAGCAAACCTGTTACAAGCAGGATGCGTCGTAACGTCAGGAGGCCCGTAGCACCCCCTGCAATAGCCGTCTTCGCGGCTTTGTCTCCCGTCATTCATTACACTCCAGAGCCAGTTTTTTTTATGGTTCTTTTGGTGCTTCGTTCCCAGTCTACCTCTTGGGGGGTAATTGGTTTGATCCAAACAGAGCTTGGCGGCAAACACAATAGCGCTATTGCCCCAAACCCCATGTTTTTCGCGGTATACAGTATTCTATATATTCGTGACGGGCGCGAAATCGGGGCCGGGAATCCCGTGAGTTTCGAATGGCTATTGAAAAAACACAAAAAAACTTGCGAACGAGTGTGATAATCGTTTGCAATTAGATTTGTGATGCTCTATGACTGTGTTTGTCAAATGCAGACGGCAACGTCGTTTGCGACGGGCCATCAGGCTGACATGGCGTACCTGATGGTCACTGTTCTTCGGGACTCTCTCTCCCCGAAGGTCGATCTCTCTCACTCGAGGGGGCTGGTATCCGGAAATTGTGCGGGACAATTCCGGGCTATATACCAGCCTCCCTTTTTTTGTCCTGTTTTGAAATCGCCAAAGTTTCATGACATCTGCAATCTGCATATCGACGCGCGATTTTGGGTGCGACCGGGCCTGCGTTTTTAGCGTTTTATAAACGGCCTGTACCCTAAAAGAAGCAGGGTAACCTGTGGCGGGGTTCAATCGCCATGACGGATACGCGCGATATTTACAGATAATCAGTCGTAAAGGACCGGCAGAAAATGGCTGGCGAAGACGAAAACAACCGCACCGACCTGCATGCGGACCCGAAACCGGAACCGCAGAAAGACGCGCCCTTACCGGCGTTTATTTATGGCCGCAATGGTCATGGTGAGGACGGCGGGCGTCATCGACAGTCACAAAATGGGCGGATAGCAGAAATGGATCGCAAAACCTTACTGGGTCTCGCAACCGGTGCCGGCATGCTCGGTCTGGTCTTGTTCTTTGTCGGCATGCTGGTCGGCGCTGGGCTGTTCATGGACCCTGACGAACAGATGGCAGCCAACGAAAAACCGGCAGGGCAGGCCGAAATTCTGGCAACCCTGCCCGAAAGTCCGACATCAAACCCGGCACCGACAGCCGAAATGCCCGATGCCGGTACTCTGTCGGGGACTGAAACGTCATCCTCAACCCCGGCGGCACCGGCTGTGACCGATGATCCGGTGGGGGATCTGATTGCCGAACGCAGTGCCGTGATCGAGGGCGAGGATGAGGGCAATACCGCAGAAAACGGTGAGGCGGCCAATGAAGGTACGACCGACGGAAATAATGCCCCGGTCGCCCCGGAAATGAGCGACGCCGAAAAGGCGGCGGCCCGTGCGGAACAGGCCGATCAGGGCGCGAATGCCCCGCGCAAGCTTCAGGCACCGGAAATCAAATCAACCGATGATGCCGCAGCCAAGTCATCAGAAACCACATCCGCACCGGCGGCACCCGCGATCCCCGAAGCCCCGGCCGCCGCGGCGGAAAACACGACGGTTGTCAAGAAAACCGAACCGGCAGCGACGTCTGCGCCCAAAGCAACCGCGTCCGGGGCGGCCGCCCCGTTCTCGGTTCAGGTGGGGGCCTTCAAGGTGCATGAAAATGCCAGCCAGCGCGCCGAAGAATTGCGCAAGCTTGGCCTTGAGGTCGCGGTTGTCGCCCGTGGCCCCGAAGGGGATGCCACCTGGTATTATGTCCGGGTTGGCAGATTTACGACCATGAAGGAAGCGCGCGACAAGGCAAGTGCGGTCAAGAAGGACCAGAATCTTGACGGTTTCCCGGTCCGGGCCGAGCCCAATGACCGCGAAGTCAACTGACACATATATATAGTGTCGATCAATATGATACCGGGGCCGGTGCAGATGCTGCATCGGCCCTTTCTGTTTTCTGATGAACGGGTTTGTTTTTGCGCCATCTTTGCGGCATTCTACTTGCCTTCACAGGGCAAAGGCTTTAGGCGGTACGCCAGAGTTTTTCGGAAAGCAAAGCCGTGACGTGCCACGCGGGCAGCTTTGCACATCAGGATGGTTGGCAGAAACATGACCACACAGAACGATTTTCCCAATCTTCATATTCTCGATCACCCGCTGATCCAGCACAAACTGACGCATATGCGCAAGGTTGATACCTCGACCAAGACCTTCCGCCAGCTGCTGAAGGAAATTGCGCTGCTGATGGGCTACGAGATCACCCGCGAATTGCCGGTCAGCTATGAAGATATCGTCACCCCGATCTGCCCGATGAAGGCACCGATGATCCAGGGCCGCAAACTGGCCGTCGTGCCGATCCTGCGGGCCGGTCTTGGCATGGCCGATGGTCTGATCGAACTGATGCCGTCCGCGCGCATCGGCCATATCGGCCTGTATCGTGATCCCGAAACCCACATGCCGGTCGAATATCTGGTGAAGCTGCCCGAGGTTGAAGGCCGGACCTTCATCCTGGTCGATCCGATGCTGGCTACCGGGAATTCGGCAGTGGCGGCAGTTGATACGCTGAACAAATATGGCGTGAAGGATGAAGACATTCGGTTCATGGCGCTGGTCGCGGCCCCCGAAGGGGTCAAGGTCTTCCATGATGCGCATCCGAATGTACCGGTCTATACCGCGGGCCTTGACGAGAAGCTGAATGAAAAGGCCTATATTGTGCCGGGCCTTGGCGATGCCGGGGACCGTCTGTTTGGCACCCGCTGATCTGATCGCATGATACCGTAATACAAAAGGCCGCCTGATCAGGCGGCCTCAGACTGCTGACAAAGTCCTCGCCATTGGCGGGGACTTTTGATTCAATGGGGAATGCTTAAGAAACCCAGCCCGCTT
>NZ_MCAO01000047.1:0-245937 GCF_001858545.1 Thalassospira sp. MIT1004
CACGGTCATCGATATGCAAGGTTCCGGGGACTGATCAATGTCAAATGCCAATGTCTGCTGGCCGCCGCCGCCCAAAACATCAAGAAAATAGCCCTGGCTTTGGGCCCCAAGGGGCCAATCGCCGAGGCATAATCCCCTCGGCACACTCAAGCCAGCTTTCAAACACCTCTAAAAGCAAAACCCCGCCAAAATATGACGGGGTTTGTCAGCGGTCTGAAAACGAAAATTCGTTTATTCGTTGTATCCCACTTCATCGATCATGCGTACGGCATCCGCACGCAGACGCGCAATTTCAGACAACGGCAGCTCATCAGCCTTGAACGTGCCCCACGACTTCACATAGTCGGACCATTCAACACCCGGCTTGACCGGATATTCGTAATTCACTTCGGCATAGATTTTCTGTGCCTCGTCACCCGAAAGGAATTCCATCAACTTGACGGCGTTTTCCTTGTTCGGGGCACCTTTGATCAGGGTCATGCCGGAAATGTTCATCGACATGCCGCGGTCATTCTGATTGGGGAAGATAATATTTACCGATTCCGCCCATGCGCGCTGTTCCGGGTCATCAAGCATCTTGCCGTAGTAATAGGTATTGGCAATCGCGACATCGCATTCGCCTTCCTTGATCGCCTTGACCTGACCACGATCATTGCCCTGTGGCTTGCGTGCAAGGTTTGCTTTCAACCCTTCGAGCCATGTTTTGGCTTCTTCTGTGCCGTGATGCGCAATCATCGAAGAAACCAGCGCGATATTGTAATCATGCGTACCAGAACGGGTACAAACGCGGCCCTTCCATTTCGGATCGGCAAGATCTTCGTATGTGGCAATTTCGCCCTCGGTCACACGGTCTTTCGATGCATAAAGAGCGCGACCACGCTGGGTCAGCGCGAACCACTGATCGTTTTCATCGCGCAAGTGGGCCGGAATATTTGCTTCCAGAACATCACTATTGACGGCGTCGGTGACACCGGCATCGACGGCTTCCTTGATGCGGCTGATATCGACGGTCATCAGGACATCCGCCGGGCTGTTTGCACCTTCCTGCTTGATCCGCTCAACCAGACCTTTTTCCGCGAAGATCACATTGACCTTAACTCCGGTTTCCTTGGTGAAGCTCTCGAACAGGGGCTCAACAAGGAAAGGCTGGCGCAGGGAGTAGACATTCACTTCCTGTGCAGAGGCGGCCGAAGCCGTAACGGCGGCAGCACCCAACACCGTGCCACAGATGATTCTCCTGATATCCATCGAAACGTTTCCCTTGAAATCTTTTCACCACGACATGCGTTTGCAAGTCACTTGCAACCAGGCATCAGCACTAATCGCAAATGATTCGCAATTCAATACAGATCACACAAAACGATCCCGTCGGTGTGAAACGTTTCACTTTACCGAAACCGGGATATCTTAAAGCAGATTGAATGATCCGGCGCTTGAAGCCCGCCAGGCGTCGAGGAATTCCTGATAAGCCGGGATATCCCCTGCCCGTTCCTCAAGCCATGCGACGGTCAGATTGATGGCGTGATTATAACCGTCATGGTCGCTTAATCCGGTGTGGAGAACATAGCGAAGATAAAGAAGATAGGTGTTGAGAACATCCGTTTCGCAGTAACGACGAATGCCTTCAATCTCGCCATTGTCATACATGTCCGAAACTTTGCTACCATCAACGCCGGTCTTGCCCGGAAGATCAAGGGCGGCACAGACCTCGTTCATTTTGGTTCTTGCGGATGCACCGTAGTCGGAAAGAACTTCGGCAAGGTCGCAATGCCAGTTTGGCGCATAACGCGACGTATAATTTTCCCACTTGTTGGCGGATTGGTGTAACCACCGCGCACTCACCCCATGCTTCATCGCGCGATATTTCAAAACCGGCAGATCGAACCCGCGACCATTGAAACTGACAAGCCTAGGATAAAGTTTACCGCAATAGGCAAAGAAACCGTTCACAAGGTCCTTTTCCTCGCTGATCAGATCACCACCGGAACGCAGTTCTTCGATCTCGTAAGTTTCAAGATTTCCGTCGCGCTGGATCGTGGCGCGCAGGAAACTGATCGCGACAACCTTGTGAAATGGTTGGCGCGGGAAACCGTTTCGACCATCGGTGATATCTAGATGATATTTTTCGAGCATCTCGCGGCCTGTTGCCGGATCAGGTGCGGTTTCGCCGGTCAATTGTGGCAGAACATCGATATCGGGAACGGTTTCGATATCAAAAACAAACAGACTGTCATGCGTCATGGTGACCCCCGGCGAAAATGCGTTTGGCGCAGCATAAACATGCCACAGGAAAGTTTCACGAACTTCCGGTCAAAATTCCACCCCCCGCAATCGTAAATACACTGACATCTCCTGACATCGTTGTCAGGAGGAGCGTTTTATACTGCAACCCATCATGGCTCATCACAAGTCCGGCAAATGTCGGCAAGCAGGGTTGCGTCATCTTTGGACCCGAGGTTAAACTTCGACCTACCTGTATCAGGGGCAAAGTCCAGTCAGGGGACCAAATGAACAACCACTGGTGACATGACGGCATCCAACCGTCGGACATTGCATTTGATGCGCTTCCGGACCGTAGAAGATAGTCAAAGGGAAAAATGATGAACATCCTGCCTACCGGAGCCGCAATGCTTATGGCCGCTGGCCTTGCATTTTCCAGTTTCACAAGCGCACAGGCACAGGATGCCAGTTGCGAGATTGATCGCCCGGTGATGTTCGCCGGGCTGAATTATGACAGTGCGCTTTTCCACAATGCTGTCGCGCGCTTTATCATTGAAAAGGGTTATGGCTGCCAGACCGACGCCCTGCCCGGTGATGTGATTCCGCTTTTGACCGGTGCGGGTAAAGGCGACATCGACGTTGTCATGGAAATCTGGCGCGATAACGTGGCAGACGCATGGAAAAAGGCAGAGGCCGCCGGAAATGTTACCCAAATCGGGGTGAATTTCGATGATGCGGTCGAAGGCTGGTTCGTGCCGCGTTATGTGATCGAAGGCGATAAGGAACGCGGGATCGAGCCGATGGCGCCCGATCTAAAGTCGGTCGATGCTCTGCCCAAATACGCCAAACTGTTCGAAGACGCCGAAGAACCGGACAAAGGCCGCTTTTACAATTGCCCGGCGGGCTGGGTTTGCGAAAAGGTCAATTCGGCGAAACTCGTGGCCTATGGCCTTGATGACAGCTTCACCAACTTCCGCCCAGGCACCGGTGCGGCGCTTTCTGCGGCAATCGCCTCTGCGCACAAGCGTGGCGAGGCGGCACTTTATTACTATTGGGGGCCGACATGGGTGATGGGTCTTTATGACAGCTATCGCCTTGAAGAACCGGCCTATGATCAGTCGATCTTCGACAAGCTGAAAACAGATCCAAACCCGAAAAAAGCCACGGCCTATCCCGAAAGCACGGTTACGGTCGGGGTTAATACGGAATTCATGAAATCAGCGCCCAAACTGATCGAATTCCTGACGCATTATGAAACCAGCAACGCCATGGTTTCGGAAATGCTGGCCTATATGCAGGAAAACGAAGAAAAGCCCGAAGATGCAGCACTTTATTTCCTGAAAGAAAAGCCGGACGTTTGGAAAGCCTGGGTGCCGGAGAAAGTGGCAGAGCGGGTTGAGGCCGCGCTTTAAAAACAGGTAGCAACCTGATCGCAATGCGGTCTTGCAAATATTGATCACGGGGCAGATTTCGATCTGCCCCTTTTTGCTGCGCCTTCAAAATTGGTTAGGGGTGGAAACAATCGAGGCAATCCCGATTGCCCCATTCTAGTCCACGGAAAACCGATCGTGTCCGGTCGGCGGCCTGGGGTCGACTTCTTCGGTATCCATCAGGCGGGCAACACGCTGCAATGAGGTCAGAATGCGACTGCGTTCGTTCATATCAAGCATTTCATAGCGCTGCATGAATTCACCGTCCATCAGCGGTGGCGTATCGCTCAGTACGGCAAGCCCCTTGTCGGTAAGGCGACTATTGACCACCCTCTTGTCATCCGCGTTGCGGGCCCGCTCGATAAAACCGCGATCTTCAAGCCGGTTCAGGATCGTCGTAACGGTTGCCTGACTAAGCGAGACATGCCGCGAGATTTCCTTGACCGTCACCGCCCCCAATTCTTCGATTGCCAGAAGCACGACAAGCTGCGGAACAGTAAGACCACAAACCTTCATCACATGTTTTGAATGCAGATCGGTTGCACGAATGATCTGCCTCAGCGCGACCAGAACATCGAGAAACTCTCTTCTTTTCTGCTGATCCGTGATCATACGCGCCGTTCTCCCTGTCATGTTATCGGGCCAACTTAGCGCCATTATAATTTGACATCAAATGTTTTGATCTGTAACTATCAAAACACAGAATGTGACGAAATTGGGGGAGCAGGCGCGATCCGGCGCAAAGATCACACCTGTCTCGACATGACATTTTCAATGGATGACATCGCGTGGTTTCCGCAACCCGGGATCGACCGACGCTTGTTGTCCGACAACAACAAATGACAAGGGCCAATGACCGATAAAATCGTTGTAAAGGACCTTTACAAAGTCTTTGGCGACCGTCCTGATCAGGCAATGCAGATGATCAATGACGGGATCGACAAAGCCGAAATTTTTGACAAAACCGGACAAACCGTCGGGGTTTGCGGCGCCAGCTTCACCGTCCGCCAGGGCGAGATTTTCGTTGTGATGGGGCTCTCGGGATCTGGAAAATCGACACTTGTTCGCCTGCTGAACCGTTTGATCGAGCCAACGTCGGGCCAGGTTCTTTATGACGGCACCGACATTGCCGCCATGAATGACGAAGAATTGCGCGAATTACGCCGCAGGGACATGTCCATGGTATTCCAGTCCTTTGCACTGATGCCCCATATGAGCGTTGTCGAAAATGCAGCATTTGGCCTTGAATTGGCGGGTGTTGCCGAAAACGAACGCCATGAGCGCGCCCTGAATGCGCTTGATCAGGTCGGACTGAAAGCACAGGCCAATTCCTACCCCGATGAACTTTCGGGTGGCATGCAGCAGCGCGTCGGCCTTGCCCGTGCCCTTGCCAACGACCCATCCGTTATGTTGATGGACGAAGCATTTTCCGCCCTTGATCCGCTGATCCGTACAGAAATGCAGGACGAACTTCTAACCCTGCAACGTGAACACAAGCGCACCATCATCTTCATCTCGCACGATCTGGATGAAGCGATGCGCATCGGTGACCGGATCGCAATCATGGAAGGCGGCATTGTCGTTCAGGTCGGAACGCCTGAGGAAATCCTCAACAATCCGGCCAATGACTATGTCAAATCGTTCTTCCGTGGTGTTGATGTCTCAACAATTCTTACGGCCAAGGATATCGTCGTAAAACGCCAGGTTACTGTGATCGAACGCGAAGGTGTTGGCCTTAAAACAGCCCTTAACCGCCTGCGTAACGAAGACCGCGAATATGGCTATATCGTTGGTGACAAGCTTGATTTCCACGGGATCATTTCCGTCGACAGCGTCGATCAGGCGATCAAATCAGGTGCCGACAAACTTTCAGCAGCTTTCCTGCCTGATATCGAAGCCGTTTCCCATGACACCCAGCTTTCCGACCTGATCGGAACCGTGGCACATACGCCATGCGGCGTGCCGGTCGTCAATGAAAACGGCAAATATCTTGGCGTAATCAACAGAGCCAATCTTTTGGCGACTCTCGACCGCGAAGGAGATGGCGCAAATGGCTGATAACAGCAATCCGTGGGGTGCTGCCACCGATACCGGCGCGGCAGATGCAGCAAAAGACGCAACCACATCAGGTGCCGCCGATGCGGCCCGGAACGGCGCATCCAATCCATGGGGTGGCGGTGACGCTTCTGACACGGCAGGAGACTGGCTTTCGAATGCCGCCCCTGCCCCGGAACATCATTTTGATATCCTCCATCCTTTTCAGGATGCGGTCATTCCACTTGATATCTGGGTCAATCATGGGTTGGAATGGGTCGTCGATAACTTTCGCAGCGTCTTTCAGGCGATCCGCTGGCCGATTGATGCGGTCCTATCGGGTGTCGAAACCGGGTTGCAGGCAACACCAGCCATCGTTGTCATTCTGATCCTGTCATTGATTGCGTGGCAGTTGGCCGGTCGTCGCCTTGCGATTGGTACTTTGATTTCGATGATTGCCGTTGGTCTGATCGGTGCCTGGTCAGAAGCCATGGTGACATTATCACTGGTTATCACATCGGTTCTGTTCTGCGTGGTTCTGGGCCTGCCGACCGGTATCTGGCTGGCACGCAATGAACGGGCAGCAAATACGGCACGCCCCGTCCTTGACGCAATGCAGACAACACCTGCGTTTGTTTACCTTGTGCCTATCGTGATGCTGTTTGGTATTGGCAACGTTCCGGGCGTGGTGGTGACCATCATCTTTGCCCTGCCGCCACTGATCCGCCTGACCATTCTGGGTATCCGTCAGGTGCCCGGCGATCTGGTCGAAGCGGCTCGTTCGTTTGGCGCCAGCCCGAAACAGCTTCTGTTCCGTGTTCAGCTTCCGCTTGCCATGCCGACAATCATGGCAGGCGTGAACCAGACCCTGATGCTTGCCCTTTCGATGGTGGTGATCGCCTCGATGATCGCTGTTGGTGGCCTTGGTCAGATGGTTTTGCGCGGCATTGGTCGCCTTGACATGGGCCTTGCCACAGTTGGCGGTGTTGGGATTGTCCTTCTGGCCATCGTGCTTGACCGCATGACGCAGGCGCTTGGTCAGGATAGCCGCAGCAAGGGCACCCGCCACTGGTACGAAAGCGGCCCGGCCGCAGCTATCCGTTCCCTTATGGGCAAAAAATAACCGGCACGCCGGTTTGAAAACAAGGGCAGAAAACTGCTCCAATCAATCAACAAGGAGAAGCTAATGACGATCCTGAAGAAACTTTCCACCGGTGCAGCCATTGCTGTGACCAGCTCGTTTCTGATCAGCGGCACTGCTTTTGCCGACAACATGAAACCGGGCGAAGGCGTTGAAGTTCAGCCGCTTAAAAGCTCGATCGCCGAAGAAACATTCCAGACCGTTCTGGCGAACAAGGCGCTTGAAGAACTTGGCTATGACGTCCAGGACATCCAGGAAATCGAATATGCCGCTGGTCACGTTGCCATTGGTAATGGTGATGCAACTTTCATGGCCGATCACTGGAACCCGCTACATGCCGATTTCTACAAGGCAGCCGGTGGCGATGAGAAAATCTATCGCGAAGGTGTATATTCACCGGGCGCCTTGCAGGGTTACCTGATCGACAAGAAAACAGCTGATGAATACAACATCACCAATATCAGCCAGTTGTCCGATCCGGAAATTGCCAAGATTTTCGACAATAATGGTGACGGCAAAGCCGACCTTGCCGGTTGCAACCCGGGCTGGGGCTGCGAAGGTGTAATCGAACATCACCTTGATGCCTATGACCTGCGCGATACGGTGGCCCACAATCAGGGTTCCTATTCTGCGATCATCGCCGACACCATCACCCGTTATAAGGCTGGCGAGCCGATCCTGTATTACACGTGGACCCCTTATTGGGTTTCAGGCGTTCTCGTACCGGGCAAAGACGTTACCTGGCTTCAGGTTCCGTTCTCGTCGCTTCCGGGTGAAAACAAGGAAGCCGACACCGCCCTTCCGGACGGTTCGAACTATGGCTTCCAGGTGAACAACCAGCAGATCATCGCCAACAAGGCATGGGCCGAAGAAAACCCGGCTGCAGCGAAACTGTTTGCGATCATGGAACTGTCAGCCAACGACATCTCGGCCCAGAACCTTCGCATGCGCGATGGTGAAAAGTCGGCCGAAGACATCAACCGTCATGCCGATGCCTGGATCAAAGCCAACCAAGCGAAATTCGATGGCTGGCTTGAAGAAGCACGTAAAGCTGCGATGTAATCGCGTTAAGGCTTTTAAGCTTTGACGTCTTTGACGTGTAAAGCAGCCCGCCTGAATGGGGCGGGCTGTTTTATTATCAGTTCCTGACGCAAAAAACTGTCAGGAGATGTCAGTCCCTCAAGCAATTAATCGTGCGCAGGCGGGATCATATTGCTAGGCTCCTACGTTCATTGGTTTTCTGAACACAACCGGCCGGACGCACACGATGTTTCCAGAACAATTGAATGTGCCCTTGGGCAAATGGGTCAATCGCTTTGTCGACTGGTTGGTGGTGAATTATGGCGATGCGTTTGAGGCGTTTGCCGACAGCCTGCTGACAATTCTGGTCTGGCTTGAACAAATCCTGCGCGGAACGCCTTGGTGGATCGTGGTGATCGCGGTTGCGGTGATCGGATTTCATGCCAGCCGCAACTGGAAAATTGCCGCTGGACTGGCAATTGCCATGGTTGCCATCGGATCGCTGGGGCTTTGGGACAAGGCGATGCAGACCCTTGCCCTGATGATCGTGGCGACGTCACTTTCGGTGATCATCGGCGTTCCGGTCGGCATTGCGATGGCGATGTCAAACCGGCTACGCGCCGTAATGCTGCCGATCCTTGATACCATGCAGACAATGCCAAGCTTTGTGTATCTGATTCCAGCTTTGATGCTGTTTGGTCTGGGCAAGGTACCAGCCATCCTTGCAACTGTGATTTACGCGGCCCCGCCGGTAATCCGTCTGACCGATCTGGGCATCAGGCTGGTCGATGCCGAAGTTCTTGAAGCATCCCGGTCATTCGGAGCCAGCCGCAAGCAAATCCTCTGGAAAGTGCAACTCCCCCTCGCCCTGCCCAACATCATGGCCGGGATCAATCAGACGACAATGATGTCGATCTCGATGGTGGTGATTGCATCCATGATCGGTGCGCGCGGCCTTGGTGAACAGGTATTGATGGGCATCCAGCGCCTTGATGTTGGTGCGGGTATGGAGGCCGGTATTGCGATTGTGCTTCTGGCGGTTGTGTTTGACCGGATCGGTCAGGCTTATGGCAGACGGTCCCAACGCAGTCACAAGGCGGAGGAAAAGCCATGAGTTATATTGAAATCCGCAATATTTTCAAAATCTTCGGCCCGGATCCGCAAACAGCACTTAAACTGGCGCAAGACGGTGCCGATAAGGATGAAATCCTTGCCAAGACCGGCCATACGGTCGGCCTGCATGATGTATCACTCTCTGTCGAACGGGGTGAAACATTTGTGGTTATGGGGCTTTCGGGGTCAGGAAAATCAACCCTGATCCGGCATCTGAACCGCCTGATTGATCCGACGTCAGGCGAAGTCCTTTTTGACGGCACCGATATCCTTGCCATGAGCATCAGTGAATTGAATGCATTTCGGCGCAAAAGGCTTGGCATGGTGTTTCAGCGCTTCGGGCTTTTGCCCCACCGCAGTGTGATCGACAATGTCGGCTATGGTTTGGAAATTCAGGGGATTGATCGCAAACCACGCGAAGATGCGGCTCGCAACTGGATCGAACGGGTCGGCCTTGCCGGATACGAAGATAAATTCCCCGATCAGCTTTCAGGCGGCATGCAGCAGCGCGTGGGCCTTGCCCGTGCTTTAACAACCGATCCCGAAGTCCTTCTGATGGACGAGGCATTTTCAGCCCTTGATCCACTCATCCGCAATGACATGCAGGATGAGTTGATGAAACTTCAGGGCGAGCTTCATAAAACCATCGTGTTCATTACCCATGATCTGGACGAGGCACTTAAGCTGGGCGATCGGATTGCGATCCTGAAGGATGGCAAACTCATTCAGGTCGGTCGACCCGAAGAAATCATCATGCAGCCCGCTGATGCGTATGTACGTGCCTTCACCCGCGATGTGAACAGATCACGGGTACTGCGTGCCCGTACCTTGATGCAGCCCGTTGCAAATGGCTGCGACGTCAATGCGGGTTGGCCCAGGATTGCCGGGGACATGCGCCTTGAAGATATCCTGCCCGTCGCACTGGCGACCGAGGGATCAATGGCCGTGATTAACGACAGGCAAGAAACGGTCGGCATCTTAAGCAAACAACAGGTGATTGCAGCACTGGCCGCATAATTTTTTGATTAGAGGCTTCTAATTGCTTGATAAAATCTTATATTCATACGAATACAAGCGATAATATCGGGCAGGAATTCAGTCTCATGGCACTTCGTTGACCACCGGAACCCAAAACATATTGCATGTCGTGTGCGAAAGCGACCGCACGGCTTTGATGCCGGTATCCCTGCTTGGTTTTGACATTCGGGTCTCGTCCATTGCTGATAAAATTCCGCTGGATGCGCAAACCATCGTTCTAGATATCGATCTTGCGAAGGCCGATAATATCACCAAGCTGACAGCGTTTCGCAAAACGGCTCCTGCCCGCTGCAAACAGATTTTCGCGATCACCAAAGGCAACCTGCAGGAAGAATTGCAGGCGACCACTCTTGGCGCGCGCAAGACAACGCACAAACCGTTAAACGATGTCGGGCTGGCAAAGATTATCGAAGACATTCGCGAGGCGGAGGGCATATTTACCCCGACAGCGACCAAAGCGATAAACGCAGCAGCAAAGACACTTGAAAAAACCTTCACCCAGTTCGGAGCAAACAGGCCCGTCGATCTTGACGAAGTTGCGGCAACCGGCGAGGAAGTTGCAAAAACCATTGGCGATGTCGGTGTAAATGAATGGCTATCGACTGTGCGGGCCTATCACCAGACAACCTTCCAGCACATCCTGATCGTAACCGGTCTTGCCTGCTCGTTTGCTACTGCAATGGGAATGCGGCGCGGCGATATCGAAAAGCTGACCATCGCCGGATTGCTGCATGATATCGGCAAGGTCGATATCCCGGCTGCAATCCTTGATAAGCCGGGAAAATTAACCTCCGAAGAGTTTGACGTCATCCGTACCCATCCCTTGGCGGGTTACCGGTTCCTTTCCCGGCAAGGCGGCATCGACGAAGACGTTCTGGATGCCATCCTGCATCATCATGAATTCCTGAACGGCACTGGCTACCCGGATGGCCTGTCAGGTGACCAAATTCGCGATCTGACCCGTATTCTGACCGTTTGCGATATCATGGGTGCACTGCTTGAACGGCGATCCTACAAAGAACCCTTCAGCGTCACAGAATCTTTATCCATCCTTTTGCAAATGGCCAACGACGGCAAAGTGGAAAAGGTCCTGGTGCACGCCCTGGGCAGGACGCTTGAAAAGAACATCAACGCAATCAACGATAAAATCCCGGACGAAAGCCTGATTGCGCTGGCTCCGCTATATCAATCACCCGTCGACGCGTGATAACGCCCGATATCCCCGGCAAGAGCATGATGCGCCGCCGCCGCACGCGCAACATCAACTGAAAACAGTTCGATCAATGCGGGCTGAGCTCTGTCTTTTTCCGATAGTACGGGCTGCTGACCAAATAATTCCCAATCGATCTGAAGATCAGGGTCATTCCACGCGATCCCACGGTCATTTTCAGGGCTGTAATAATCCGACACCTTGTAAATCACGGTGGTGTCGGGCCGCATGGTACGGAAACCATGGGCAAATCCCGGCGGTATCCATAGCTGATACCAGTTTTCCGCCGACAGTTTGATCTTGATGTGGTGCCCGAAAGTCGGTGAATGCGGGCGGATATCAACGGCGATATCCATGATCTCCCCCGTTGTCACCCGGACCAGCTTACCCTGAACATGGGGTTCAGATTGGTAATGCAAACCACGAATGGTGTTGATCGGTTTGCTGATGGACTGGTTTTCCTGCACGAGTGTTACATCGCCAATTGCCGCACGAAATTCATCCTCGCGGAAGGTTTCGGCAAATGTTCCACGCGGGTCACGATGACGGTTGGGGACAAAAAGCACCGGCCCGTCAATGTCAAAACGATCAAATTCCATGGCCTTATCCTTTTACTTCCTGATGGAAACGGGAAAACGTACCAACTGTCGCGGCACCCGCCACTTCCCGTTATGAGGCTTTGGGATCAAACGCACGAACACGAGGCTGGCCTCGTCATCCACAGTGCTAAAAAGCCGATCCTGACTGTCTTCATCAATCATGGTGGCATAGGCCGCAAACGGATCCCCCGGTCCGGCATCGGGGTCCAGATCCTCATCCAGAAGGAACTGCGGATCCGACCAGTTTTTCATATCTGCCGACGTCGAATAAAAGATTCCGTGACGATCTGTACCGTCCTTGTTGCGTTGCCGGTGCTGATAGATCGCAATAAAGTTATTGGTGCCTTCGTGTCGCACCAGCCCCCGGATCGAGGTAATGCCTCTTGGCCCAACGCGGGCGCAATCAGTCTGTTTGACATGCCATACGTTTTCAGTCAGGCGGGCAGCGTCGATGAAATCCTCGCCATCCCAAACCTGCCAGCTTGACGGGTCATTGGCGGGGGCGCGGACCAGACAATTGCGCGAATTTTTCCATTCCTCTTCCCGTCGCCAGACAATGGCATAAAGATAATTCTGCCAATTGATGATGTTGGTCACGGTTACGTAGCTTGGCGCACGTTTGCGGTCATCGCGATAAGGTTCGGGTGGCGGAAAGGGTGCGTGATGAGGCGGTTTTCCCAGATAATCAAATGTCTTGCCACCATCGGTCGATTTCAGCGTTACCAATCCGTTGATCCAGCAATCAATCCGCTTTGTCCGTCCCTTGCAGGGCATTTCGTGCCGATACGGCATGAAGCTGGCACTGCCCAGTGCATAAACATTTCTGCCATCATTGGTGTAAATGGCGTGGATCCAGGTGCGGTCATCGAGAAGATCGGGCTGCGCCTTGCCTGCCGCCATAAACCGGCTGTCGCAATCGGGTTTCAGGCTATCGAAACCATACCCGACAAATGCCCGGTTCTGAAAATTCGGCGCAAACAGGATCATGCGCCCCTTGTCATCGCGAAAGGCACGTGCTGGCGCATCGGGCAAATGATGTGAATCACAACCCGCAACGTCACTGTCAAAAATGACTTTTTCCGGTCCCGTGACGGTCAATTCAAGCGCCGAGGAATTCGGAGATGAGAAAGCAAGTATGCCGCCACCGGAAAAGACGGTCGCAATCAATACTGCCGCGTAGCGGAAATGCGATCTGGTTAACACGTCGCCATCCATTACCGTTTGAAGCGAAAAGAAACACAGGCATGACCGGCACTAGGAAAACCGGCCACGCCCGCGCAGCATTGATCACGCCGCCTCGACCACGTATGGGGTCGGAGTTGCACCAAGGCGGTGCGCCATGCCGTTCTCTTCAAGGAAGGTTTTAAGTTCGCCAAACCGCATCTGGTAGGTTTCCTCGAAATGGCCGAAATCTGCCTGATCCCAAGCTTCTTCGAAGGAAAACTTGTCGATATAGCGACCGTCGACATGCGGAATGCCCAGCGTTTTGACAAATTCGCGGGTTCGCGTGTCGTAGGTGATGTAAAGCGCTGGCACTTCGTTGGCGAGCGCCAGAAGATTACCATGCAGACGGAAGCCGGTTACGGCATCAAGATGCCGTTCTGCTTCCTCGAAATCTGCCACCGTTTCGAAAACCGCCAGTGACGATTTATACAGTTGCAGGATCGGGTCGTTTTCGCCGTAAAGCCAGCGTTCCTTGATAAGCTGGTTGACGGCCTTTGCCATCACTTCGTCCGCGTTGGCAATCTGGTTGCAGCGGGCATAGAAAATGGCCTTTTCTTCCAGTTCACCCGCACACAGGAATTCGGTCTGATATCTCTCCGCAAGTGTGCGCATCAAATAGCGTTGCAGCGTCCCAAAGCCATGTGTTTTGCGCCTTAGGGTAAAACCAAGCCTTTTAATTTCGTTGGCCTTGATGCGGGGGAGACTGAGTTTCGGTTTGCAGTGGCGGAACGCCGTCGGACACCCAAAAACGCGGACATTCTTGATCCCGATCGAGTTCAGCGCCTTTTTCGAGAGATTCCCGCGCACACCCAGCGTTGCCGACCGATGAGATACGATTTGAAGGAAACGCTTGGTCGACTCATTGACGTAGTCTTCGGAATTGTCAGGTGTTTGCACACCAATACCAAATGCAATTACCGGAACTTTGGTTCGCTCCAACACCCGAATGATCGGGTCCCATTGACCGTTGGTATGGATGTAATTCGATCCGCGCAGAAACAGATAATCAAGCTGGTTGATTTTTTCGATCTGGGCTTCTGAAATATCGCCATTGGCCGAAGCATAAATAGGATAGAGTTCAGCGTAATCAAGAATTCTCAGGGATGAGTCATAGACGAAGCAGTCACCGATATTGGTAAATAGCCGAGTGGCTTTTTCCGGGGATCCAAAAGTATGCGTTACCACTCCGACATTTTCGACAACTCTGCCTGCCGGCATGAGAACGCCGATACGGGGCCTCTGGCCAGTTGAGGGGGTTATCTGGCTCATTTCTGGTACTCCTGCTATGGCGGTTCGGGTCATTTTGATCCTTCTGAACCGCTTGCTCGTAATGGACGTTTCCTCCCTTTCTGGCGCTCGGGTGTTATGCGGCGTCGACCACCTGACGGTTTTTCAGGCTTTCCTCCCAGTCAAGGGCATGACGCACGATCATTTCAAGATCATCATGTTTCGGCACCCAACCGAGTTTTTCGCGAACACGGTCTGCTCCGGCAATCAGCGCCGCGGGATCACCCGGCCGGCGTTCGGCCAGTTTGACCGGGAAATCAACGCCTGATACTTCCTTAACCGCCGAAATCACTTCCTTGACGGAGAAACCGCGACCGTAACCACAATTCATCACGTCGCTTTCGCCGCCATTTTCCAGATATTCCAATGCAAGAACATGCGCATTGGCAAGATCGGAAACATGGATGTAATCGCGAATGCAGGTTCCATCAGGGGTTTCGTAATCTTCGCCATAGATTTCCAGATGCGAGCGGACACCGGTCGCGGCCTGGCTTGCGATCTTGATCAGATGGGTCGCCTTGCGTGACGTCTGCCCTGCCCGACCTTTGGGATCCGCACCGGCAACATTGAAATAGCGCAATGCGACATAATTCATGTCATGGGCAACCGAGGCATCGGCCAGCATCTTTTCCGTCATCATTTTCGACGTGCCATAAGGCGAAATCGGTTTTGACGGGAAATCTTCAAGGATCGGGGTTTTGGCCGGTTCACCATAAACACCTGCGGTCGAGGAAAAGATGAAATGCCGGATACCGGCATCAACAGCGGCCTGTGCAAGCGCACGGGAATTCACCGTGTTGTTGTAGTAATAATCAAGCGGATAAACGACCGATTCCGGCACGATGATCGAGCCCGCAAAATGCATGATTGCCGTCACATCGTGATCGGTGATGAGTTTGCGAACCAGCTCATAATCGCCGCAGTCACCTTCGACAAAGGCAGCCCCGGCCGGAACAGCCCAGCGGTGCCCCTGACTAAGGTTATCGAGGACGACGACATGTCGCCCGGCATCCAGAAGTGCAAGCGCTGCGTGGCTACCGATATAACCTGCGCCACCCGTTACAAGTACAGTCATTGCCGTGTCTCCTTGCTATCGCTGCCCGTTTGCGGACATGCTTGTGGTGGCACAGCCATTCCGCCCGATAGTACGGTGCGAAATGGCTGCACCGGGTTTAATCATGCGACCTTGCGCTCGGGCTGAGCGTCTCGGGCCATCACATCGACCATCTTGTGATCGATATTGTTTTCCGTAAGGAACGTTGCCATCTCGCGATAGGTCTGGAACCAGGCGCGATTGAATTTGTCGAACAGATCCTGATTCCAGTAATCCTCAAGCACGAATTCCTTTTTCGAGAACACGTCGTAGGAAGGAATCTGATAGGTTTCGGCAAATTCCACCGTGCGGCTGTCATAGGTGAAATAGATCGATGGAACACCGTTCGACAACGCCATCAGATTGCCGTGCAGGCGATAGCCCAGAACACAATCCTTGGTGCGGACCAGATGTTCGTAATCGGCCACGACATCGGAATAGAACAGCTTTTCGCGATACAGCTTTTCCATCGTCGGATCGAGATACCAGTTCTTGACCCAATCGTTGTTTTTAAGGGCCTGCATTGCCTCTTCTTTCTGGGCATTGGTCCCGAAAACCAGTTTCTTTTCTTCGGGTTCGCCCTGGGCCATCAGGGTGATGTCATCGAACCGATGTGCCAGTTCCTTGACCAGATCACGATGGAAAGTCAGATACCGTTCAATATTCTGTGCATAGGCCGGGGAAACTTCGCGCCGCAGGGTGATACCGACATTGCGTACAGCGTCAAGCGACGGGAGCTTGATGCGCATATCCGGATTATTGGACCGGAAGGCCGTCGGACACCCGACAATGCGAACATTGGTAATTCCCAGATCCCAAAGAACCTGGGCAGTGTAAGCCCCGCGCACACCGATTGAAGTCGTGGAATCGGCCATCATCCGCAAGACGCGTTTGGTCTGGTCGGACAATTCCAGCTTGCCCTTGACCGGAGCCTGCGCACCGATACCAAAACCCAGAACAGGCAAGCGCAGCCGTTCGAGGACTTCGATGGTATTGCGCCAATCCATGTCAGAATGGATATAGTTCGACCCACGTAGGAAGACGTAATCGTATTCTTCACGCAGACGATCAATATCTTCCATTTTGGGCTCTGCAATCGGCAGAACGCCAAGCTTGTCATAATTCATCAATTTCAGTGATGAATCGTATACGAACGCATCGCCAATATTGTGATAGTGGTCGATACTACGTTGAATATCCTGATAATTGTACCAGCGGACACAATCATGGTCGTAGACTTCGCCCGATGGAATCATTACGAGAACGCGCGCCATAGTATTTCTCCTTGGCTAGGTGACTTCTGATTATCGTTATGCCGTGCTGGCGACGGAGTGCTGCGACACAGGAGTCACAGACATCGGGCGGGTCTCGAGAACCTCCCGGTACTGCGCGAGATGTTGCTCGGCGCAATCGATATAGGTCGGCGGGCGAGGAATCCCCTCACGCATCCGATCCCAGATTTTATTGTCGGTAAGGGCATCAACAAGACGGTCGGCAAGGTCTTCGGCACTGCCGACACGGAAATGCAGACCATTGACGCCATCAGTAATTTTTTCGGCCATGCCACCGATGTTAGAACAGATCATCGGACGCCCATGGAAGAAGGCTTCCTGAATGACGATCGGTGAATTTTCCCACCAGATCGACGGAATGATCGTCCAGTCGGCAAGCTCCATCAGTTTAGGCATTTCGCTGTTCTGATAAGCGCCATAGAACCGGACACGTTCACCGGCCTTTTCGATCAGGTCGTGAACTTTTTCCTGATATTCAATGGGTTGTCGTTCAAGGTTGCCACCAAAGATCATCATCCGGGCATCATCCCCCCAGATGTCATCAGGCACACGGCCCACCGCATCAAGCAGGATATCAGCACCCTTGAACATGGTCAGTTGACCAAAGAACGCGAAACGCGACCGGCGTGGTTGCGCCTTGGAAAGTGCCCGGGTATTTGCCGCCTCCTTGACGTCCAGACCGTTTTCGATCACCGACATCTTGTCACGATCCAATCCCCAGTCGACAAACCGGTCCGCCAAAAAATCGCTGGGCGACACATAATGATCGGCCAGATTAAGCATCGCCTTGATGAACCGTTCACGACGCAGGAAGGATGCCGGCGAGATGTTCTGGAAACAGCCGTTACATTCGATGGGGCTTGCCCGGTTGCAAAGCTTCGTCCCGCCGCTTTTTACCATCTGTCCATGGTTGTGACAGATCGTCAGGAATTCGTGGAAGGTAAAGAAGATCGCCGCATCCGGCAGGGCTTCGCGGATCGCATAGATCGTTTCCAAACCGAGGCCGAGATAGTGGTGAAAATGCACAACATCCGGCTCATAATCGCGCACAAAGCGCAACAGATCGCGATCAATTTCGTCAGTATTCCCGTTCGACAGCAGAAAATGATCATAGTTTTCTGCATGATACAGGATTTCGTTATCTTTCTGGCGCAAGCTCATCAGTGCAGACGCACCGTGACGCGGCACCGGATGACCGACACGGGCCAGATAGAAGCTTTCCACCCCGTCCAGTTCGTTCAAGCCTTTATGCAGGTTGTAGGAGGCCACTTCGGCCCCGCCCAGCGACATGCTGGGATGTCCGTGAGAAATGATGAGGACACGCAGGTCAGTCGACGGCATGATTGTGGCTCCGCAAATTTGAGACGACCAATGACCAGCGGCGATCAAACGCCCAGCGGTCAAGACGATGCGAAAGTTCCTCCCAGGCGGGGGCGCTTGTTATCGATTGTTCGCTCCCCAGGACTTCGATTTCCGGAATCCACCATGACGCCGTTCCGCCCATGCGCAGTTTCAGCGCAAGGTCGAGCCCCTTTTCCGACGGGCCAATATAGCCACGGGTAAAACCGTTTATGTCTTCGAATGCCTTGCGCGGCATGACGCAGCATTCCGGGGTTCCGGCACTGACTTCGGTCGGTTCGGCATCGGCCAGAACGGCACGCGGATAACCGACATAACGATCCGACAAATACTGCCCGTCAACATCGCCCTCGATCCAGGTGCCTGCCCAACGGACGGAATCATCTTCAAACAGGATCGTCGGACAGACGACGCATTTGCTGCCGCGTTTGCGATAAGCCGCCAGCAATGGCTCGAACCAGCCTGTGTCATGCGGCAGGATGTGTGCTGACACCAACGCGATTGTTTCGGAATTCGTTGCAGCAACGCCAACCTCAAGCGCATCGCAGAAATCCTCGACGCCCTCGGCAAAAACGATGCGGACATTAAGTTTGTAAAAGGCCGCCAGCCTCATCATATCGCTGCCGACCTGATCAAAACTTTCGGCGGGGCCTGCTATCACAATCGGCAGATGTCGCGTAACCTCATCAAGACCAAGCAAGGCAATAGTCACACCAATATCGCTAATCGTGTCGTCAACACCAACGATCAGGGCAACTGGCGCGTCTTCATCGAAATTGCCGATATCATGGGTATCGATGGCAAACGGGCTTTGCGCCGTCATGTTCTGCAACATCGGCCCAAACTGTCGTTCGATGCTGTTTGATGCCGTAACCGAACGCGGATCAAGGGACGGCAGAACCCGCGACAAGGCCTGTCGGGCCGACGCACGGGTCGGATTTAGCGGGCAATAGGCCGGGAACGCGTCGGATATGGCCAGTTCCAGATAAACCGGCTGATCGGATGACGGTGTATCTTCCAGCGGACAGAACACCAGAAAACCATGGCTGTTGCGTGCCGGGTTAAGCCCCGAAAACATCGGATCGTTCAGAAATGCATTGGTAACGTCGGGCCGTGACTGCCGGGTCCAGCGATCATCAATCCGAACCGCTTCACCGCCAACGCGCAACATGACGGTTTCAACCGCGCGATCCGGGTCAAGCATCCAGCCCGATACCAGAATGCCACTGCCTTCTATCACCAGCGAAAAGTCGATCCCGATCCGCACCGGACGATCCAGTTCGGAAACAGTATCGCGACCGTCAAAGCGATGGGCTGCCATCCGGATTTGCGCAAGGATGTTATCGGGCGCCTTTACCCGATCCAGAACAGAACGGATATGTGCAGGCACGTCTTGCAAGGCAACCAGCACACGCTGCTGATAAACCTCGATCGAGAACCAGCCATCACGACCACGGAAATAAACGCGCTGCAACTTGCTCGGATTGATCCTGGTGTCGCCAGCCATAAGCCCGGTAACGCCCGATGCATGTTCACCAAGATCATCGCGTTGAAATTCAGCACTGGTCAGTTCGGCAAGAACCGGGCCTTCGTCTATCGCGATCACGCGGGTGCGGCCGGTCGGGAAATTGCTCGACCAGCCCTGAATGTAAATATCGCCTTCTTCCAGACCGCCCAGAACTTCGATAAAGCCGTTACTTCGTGCCGCAATCCGGACAAGGGCAGCCACAGTGCGCAGACGCTTCTTGTTCGGGTTGCCGGCCAGCAGCGCCTCGATAACGCCGTCAATCACGGTCGCGAATGCCGACCCGGATTGCTCGGCCACAGCAGATAGAATGGATTCAAGTCCCTGCGAGCGGCTTTCAATCCGATATTCGCCGGGCTGTCCCGGTGCCTTGAACAGGGCCGTTTTCAATCGGCGTTGCGATACATTCTGCATCGGCAGAAGTGCGACAAAACCAAAAGCAGCCTCGGGTGGGCCATCGGCACGACGCCAGCTGATGATTGATGCCTGAACCTTGGCATCGGATTGACCGTTCAGGAATACATCGATTGTCGCGGGCATCGCAGCTCCGACACCCGCCATAAGCGCAAGCCCGTCATCGACCAAAGCGGCCACAACGGTCCTGCCGTCCAGCGGCATTCCAGACGGTTCAGTCATGCCCTGCCCTCCTTGTCATTTCTTGTGATTGTGAATTGAAAAACAGTTCAGCCAGACCGAACGGCAACATCATTACAAATGACGGCGCCGAAAAATCCGCGCTGCCGGTACTTTCGAGCAATTCGCGATGATTGGTGGCCTTTGTCATGACGCCCTGCCTCACCAAACCATTGCGCCGATGGAAAGTCCGACCGTCACACCAATCAGGCAGGACAGCACCAAAAGCGGCGTTTTCAGATCGTTGCGATGCCGCTCGGTCAATACGGAAAGACGTTCGTCAAATCCGCCAAGTGACTTGTCGAAGCGAACCAGGAAAACTTCGAGTTCCTCAACACGACGGGTCAGTTCGTCCTGCCCGGTACGAACAAGCTTCACACCGGCCTCGATCCCGTCATCGGCGGACGCCAGTTCATCCATGCGCTTGGATGCATCAACAAGGCGCTTGGCGGCTTCACGCTGACCATTTTGCAAAATGTGCTGAGCCGCCAGCAAACGATCAAGCCGGTCCAGAATTTTCGAAAGCGGCGCGTTGACGGCCGATTGCGCCTGCTGTTCGCTTTGCGACGGAATGCGCAACTCGATCTGATCGCCGGTTTCAGGCGCAATCGCGAAAACGCTAACATTTTCAACACTTGCCAAGGCGGCTTCGGGGAGCTCCACCTCGAATGCGTGGGCACCGTCGCCTATGCCATTACGGCGCAGGTCGACACGCTCGTTTTCGGCCTTCATACGCAACAAGGTATGCCCGTTCAGACGAACGATAACTTCGATGCGCGCATCCGGGCGTTCCGGGCACCAGACCCAGCCAAACAACCGTTGACGGTCAATCGCATCAACGCGTCCCTCGATTGTCGGGATCGCCGGTTCGACATCGTTTTTTGCCGCATCATTGGCAACGGGCTTTGCAGATGTTTCTGATAGGTCTTTCTGGGCAATCGCCATGAATGCCTCCTTTTATCTGTGTCAGGCCGCGACGAAATCGGGACGGATCATCTTGCGAAACAGCACAAGGTGCTTTTGCGCGACATCATCGATACCGGCTGGCGGACGCACATTCCCCGACAGCTTCTTCCAGAGTTTCGGATTGGTGGCACAGTCCTTCATCACACGGGCAAGATCGGCCGGATCATCGGCGCGCACGTGAATGCCGTCATGACCATCGCGGACCATTTCAGCCATGCCGCCGATGCCGCTTGTGATCACAGGACGGCCATGCTGGAACGCTTCCTGAATGACCAGCGGAGCATTTTCCCACCAGATTGATGGCACAACGATCCAGTCGACACGTGCCATAAGTTCGGGAATATCGGCTCGTTCATAGGCCCCCATACGGTGAACTTTCGAACCGGTTGCATCAAAAAGACCATCAATCTTTTCATTAAAGGCAACCGTCTGGAACGGTGCCCCGCCGTGAATACGCAATTCAAAATCGACATCATCGGCTGCAAGTTTCTGACTGGCTTCAAGCAGAACATCCGCCCCCTTCCATGGGTTCAGATTGCCGAAATAACCAAACACATTTGGCATCCCGGCCCCCATATCACGTTTGGGTGCGGCCGGTACGGACGGGCGACCATTGTGCATGACTTCGATCTTTGCCGGGTCAATTCCCCAATCGACATAGCGATCACGCAGGAACGCGCTTGGAGACAGAAAGCGATCAACAACGCGAAGATGATTGCGCAGATTGACCGTCCGCATTGAAAACCGTTCCGGCGCAATGCCATCAAGACCGCAACGTTTGCCAATCCGGTCCGCTTCCAGATAACGCTGACGGGTGCCTCGATGGATCATCAACCCGTCATTCGGGCAAATCGCATAGTAGTCATGCAAGGTCATTACGATCTGACAATGCGGCAGAACACGGCGGATCAGCATCGGCAACTCGATACCCCAAAGAACCAGATGGTGGATATGCACCACATCCGGATCCCAGGTTTTCAGAAGCTCGGTAAAATTCGGCGCGACGGCATACAGATCTGTCTGCGACATGTTGAACCGGTCAAAATGCCCCGCCCAGAACAGCATTTCATCACCGGCATCATTGATCGCCTGAAAGCTGGTGCCAGGGCGACGTTCACGATGGATATCGTTGGTCGCGCCAATGAAAATGGCTTCGCACCCTGCCCGCTTATAGGCATTAAACAGATCGTGGGCGAAAATCTCGGTGCCGCCGGGATGCAAATCGGGATGATTATGAGCCAGAACCATGATGCGCGGGTTCATGCGTTCCTCCGCGGTTTTTCTGCAATCAGGAAGTCCTGGTAATGATCGGCCTGATCACCGTGCCAGGTTCCGAAACTTTTGGATTTCAGGGTAAATCCGGCGGCACTCATCGCGCCGTCGATGAAACCATCATCAAAGCCGACGGCCGCCATCGGGTTTTCACCCTTAAGATGCCAGCACGGCTGGTTTTCAAGTCTCTCAAGACTGGTTAAACGCGGGTCGCAGCCGGGATATGAAAGTTCCTGAGGATCACGAATGATAAAGGCCGTTAGAAACAGCTTCCCGCCCGGGCGCAGCACGCGGAACACCTCGGTGCAATAGGTTTCGATTTCTTCAGGCGGCAAGTGGGTTGCCACCGAGATCATTGCGGTGAAATCGAATGCACCATCCTGAAAAGGCAACCGCATGCCACGCCCGCCGATGGATCCTTCGGGATTATACAGCGCGTTTTTGACGTCCTGCGTCTGGAAACCAAAATTTGGATAAGCGGGTGAAATCGTGCGCTTGCACCATTCAATCCCGTTTGCAACCGGGTCAATGCCTTCGTAGATCGCATTGGACGCATCAATATACTGGGTCAGTGGCACCGCCATCCGCCCGATGCCGCACCCGATATCAAGCACATCATGATCAGGCATAAGGCCCGCCCGACGGACAAAATGCCCCAGAAATTCGGCACCGATGGCACGATAGTCGCCATCGCCGACAAAAACGGCTTCTTCGGGCGGTACCGGCAGAAAACGATTGGCGATGATCTGCTCGCAAAGCCAGTCCAGATGCTGTTCGCTTTTGGCGTCGAGCACCGGGTCATCATGGTTGGAAAATGCCAGAACCTGGCTCATGCCGCTTCTCCTTGATCGTCTTTATCTGAAACACGGTTTTGCGGCCGGTTCTGCGGAACATCGTTTTTGTGGAAATCTTCGAGCATGTCTGACCAGCGCGAGGTATGAAGCCAGGCGTTGTATTGTGTCGCCACACCAAGCATGTAATCGGTGTGGGTCGAGATCGACTTGCGCTCGAAATGATAAAGGCTGGCGTCAGGTACATATTTGATATCGAAATCGGCCTTGCGGATTTTGAGGCAAAGGTCACTGTCCTCGTAATCGCCGATCACGTAATCTTCGGTAAAGCCACCGACATCATTGAACGTGCCACGATGCAACAGCATGCAAGCCCCGGTGATCCCGGGAACGGATCGTTCAACATTGGCGTCACGGAACTGATCGGGCAGCCCTTTATAGAAATGATGGTTCAGCCATTGTCCGCGTTCATTGCGGGCAAAATACATTCCGGCATGCTGTAACGAACCATCTTCGAACAAAAGCTTTGGCCCGACCGCGGCGACATCCTGCGGACCGCCCATTTTTGAGGCCATCAATTCCAGCCAGCCAATCTGATAGGGAATGACATCCGAATTCAGCATCGCGATCAGGTCTGACCGAGCCTGTTCGGCACCTGAATTGCAGGCCCGCGCATACCCCCCATTTCGTGTCATGACCACCAGACGCATCGGCATGTCATAAAGCAGATGCAACCCACGCAGCAGATGTTCGCACTCTTCTGCGTGTTCCGGAGAATCCAGAACGTAAATCACTTCGCAATACCGTGAAATCCAGGGGTCACAGGCAAAGGCACCAACCTGGGCACGCAGGAAATCGAGCACCCGATACAGCGGCACAACAATCGAAACAGCGGGCTCTTTAAGCTGCTCACCAAACTCGATGGTTCGATCCGCTTTGGCAGCAGCAAGCAATTTCTGCTGCAAATCACCAATGACCGGTGCCAGACAGTTTTCAATGATCTCGTCAGTCAGGTGCTGCGGTGGGACCGCACGCAGGATACGTGCCCGCGCCTCTGCCGGGTCAATCGGCTGGGCGGTTGGCACCATCAGGTGACGGCTGCCCGAGGTCAGTCGCATCAAACTGCGTGGTTGAAGGATCGGTACCTGGCTTTGAATGTCACGATAAAACCCGACAAACCCGGTGGCCGAAACCGTTCGGTCGTCATCCATGACATTCCCGGCATAGCGATAAAAACCATCGCCGAATGGATGGGCTGTGCCTTTGCTGTCAAGAATATCGATGCTGGCGATCATTTCAGCCGGATCACGATACCAGCCGCCAATCAGGGTGCCACGCGCAGTGGTTACGGCAAGGTCGACCTCACCACTGGGCAAGCCACCGCCACCCGTAACCCGCTGGCTTGAAAGCGGACAGCGTAGCTGGAATTCAAGCGCGGCCTTTCTGGCCTTGGTATCGCCACGCGCCATTGCGCCAATGATATATTCACGCAGATCGGCATCGGATTTGCCGCGCGCCAGCCACCATCGCGACAACGAGGGCAAAACTGGCGTCGCCGCCAGATGGCGAATGGCCAGCGCGCGTCCGCCGGTCACGACGAGATAGGCACCGTTCTCAGTGCCGTCGCGATCAGCGATCATGTAGGTCTGTTTTTTGCCTTGGGGCCCCTCGCTGCTTTCATGTGGCGGAACAGCCAGACGGCGGAATCCGAACGAGGACACGATATAAACAGCTTCGATGTCACCAAACGCCACCGGCAGCCCGGCCGAGATCAGTATCTGCTGATCTGAGAGTTTTGCGACCGCTTTGGCGCGCTGTGGCGTATCGACAATTTCGGAAACCAGTTTATTGAGAAATGCGGTGTAACTTTTGCTTCGGCGGGTACGAAACATGCTTGCCCACGCACCAAGCAGCGCAGACATAAGAGACAAGCGTCCCGATGGCGTCACGTCTTCAAGCAGCATGCTCGCATTGGCAAATTCAAAATCACCTTCCGGATCAATGGTGATTTCATCTTTGCGGCCAAGAGTCCCTGCTTCTGCCAGGAACGAAACCGGTTCGTCCTTGGGCCGACGGATCAGGCGCAGAAGTCGCGTGCCGCCACCATTAAGCGGCAAACGCAGTGTGGCTTGCGGCGAGATTGCCTTGCCTTCGGTAGTTTCAAGTTTGGGAACCGCCCACAAGCGGGTCGGCATATCCCAGATCAGAAGCAATGTTTCCGGGTTAAGCAGGCAAACGTCCGGCGCGTCACCGGTCGTCCGCACAGCATCGGACGAGGCAAATTCAAGCATGGCGATTTTCACCTCACAAGAAGAACGGGGTGACGCCCGCAACATAAGTTGCGGACGCCAACATTCGGATTACTGGACGCTGAAGAAGCTGTCCGGATTGTCCTGGACGTCTTCTGCATCGACATTGTTGAGGGTGATGGAATCCCCATTGCCAAGGTCGATAACAGTGTTGGCGCCAACCTGCGATGCACGCGCAGCAATATCATCGGCACTTTCAATGCCGGTATCATTGATGTTGCTGCTAATGGAAAGCATGTCTTCACCAACCGTGAAGTCGAGCACGACGTCGTTGCCGCCGCCACCGGTGAAGACAAAGGTATCGCTACCCGAGCCACCGACCAGCAGGTCGTCCCCGGCACCACCGTCAAGGACATCGTCCCCGGAGCCGCCAAGCAGGACGTCATTGCCATCGCCACCCTGGAGAACATCGTCCCCAGAACCGCCCAGCAACTGATCGTCGCCTGCACCGCCCAGCATGATGTCATCGCCGCCACCGCCGACCATAAGATCATCGCCTGCGCCACCATCAAGGACATCATTGTCCGAACCGCCAAGCAGGGTGTCGTCACCGGCACCACCTGACAGTACGTCTTCGCCAGAGCCACCTATCAACAGGTCGCTGCCGGAATCCCCCATCAGCACATCGTCACCCGATCCACCGAACAGGATATCGTCACCTTCGCCACCAATCGCGACATCGTTTCCTGCGCCGCCGAACAGAACGTCATCGCCCTCTTCACCGAACAGAACATCGTCATCACCTTGTCCGAAGATTGTATCGTCACCGCCACGTCCGAAAATCACGTCGCTGAAACGAGACCCTAGAAGCGCATCATCAAAGGCGCCGCCTTCGAGAGTTGCCATGGTATCCTCCTTCGTGTCCCAACATTATTGACATCGCGGGGGTTATCCCCTCACGAGAGGCTGGCCGTTCCCTCAAGGCAGCTAGAGGCCACCCTGAGATCGGCCACACAGCAACCCTATATTCTTTTCTTTTATCCTAGGAAGATATTCTCGTGTTTTTATTGTGTCAATATTATGGATTAAGGCAATAATCACATTATACTTCTAGATTTATTTAATAAGTATTTGTTGTTTTTTTGATTTTTATTTAGTTTTACTTTTGAACAATAATTCAAAGAAAAAGGCCGCAGACCTTTCAGCCCGCGGCCTTCGCACCCGCAGCATCAGCAAAAATCAGTCCTCGCGGAAGGCCCTGCTCATGCTTTCAGTGATCGGATCAATCAGATAGTCGATCGCCCTTCTGGGGGATTTCAGGATCAGAATGTCGGCCGGCATACCCGGTCGAATTTCGATATCATCGCGTTTTGCCAATGCATCGGGGTTAATTGCGGCCCGAACGATGTAATAGGAAGAATCGCGTTTCTCATCGACCGTCTGGTCGGCGGCAACATAGCGGACTTCGCCGTCAAGCGGTGCCAACCGGCGCTGACTATATGCCGTAAGCTTGATTTGGGCTTTTGATCCGACATGAACCGAATCAATGTCCTGACGGTTGATCATGGCTTCGATCAGAAGCGGCTCGTTTTCCGGGATGATATCCATGATGGGTTCCGCCGGACTGATCACGCCACCCGGCGTGCGAATCTGAATATTGGCAACAATACCGTCCTGCGGTGCCTTGACTTCGCGCCGGTTCAGAACATCCTCGCTGGCGCGGATACGCTGGGTCACATCATTCAGTGCCAGTTGCGCTTCCTGGATTTCTGTCGCGATATCGCTTTGCCATTCCATTTCAATCGAGGCAAGATTGATTTCGGCCTCAGCCTTTTGCTGTTCGGCGGCGGCTTTTTGGGCCTTGAACTCGCCCATATCCCCGACAAGGTCAGACCAGTTGTTTTCTATCTCGACCAACTGGGTACGCGTCGCGAAGCCCTTTTCCGCAAGCTGCCTGATGCCCTTGAGCTGCTCGGCAACAAGCTTTTCCTGACGGGTGCGGGCATTTATCTGGGATTCCAGTGCGCGCGCCTCGGCATCAAATTGTTCTATTTGCTTGGCTTGGGCATTTCGTTTGGCATCGTAAACCTCATTACGCTTGCCGAATAATCGCTTTTCATCCAGCAAGATATCGGCCACATAATCCTGCTCCGCATTCAGTATTTGCTCGGGAAAATCGATTTCACCACGGCCACTTTGCTCCGCGCGAAGTCGGGCAAGCTTGGCGATAAGCCCATATCGTTCACCGCGCAGCTGGCCCAACTCGGACTCACTGCGTGTTCCATCCAGCAACATCAATGTTTGCCCCGCCTTGACGCGATCACCTTCTTCAACCAGCAGCTTCTTCAAAATGCCGCCTTCGAAATGGTTCACAACCTTTTTGCGGGAATCAACAATGACAGAGCCCGATGCCACTGCAGCACTGTCGAGTTCGGCCGTAAAAGCCCAGGAAAAGAAGCCGCCAAACCCGACGGCAATAACGATGATTCCCGCCATGATCGGCTTTCGCAGGCTTTGACGCGACGCGGTGCGCTCTTCGTCAAGGACCTGATACCATGCTGGTTGCGGGTCTTCGGGAATCATGACCTCGCCACGGTTGTCGACATTGATCACTCGGTTCATGCTGCCCCCCCGCTTTGCTGATTGCGCTTAACCGGGGGCAGGTTTTTGATGTCGTTATCATCCTGCGTCATCGCCCGGATCACATTGGTGCGTTCACCAAACTGTTTGACCCGCCCTTCCTGCATGACAAGCAGCTTGTGGGCGTATTGCATGATGCTTTGCCGGTGTGCGATCAGAACAACCATTGCCCCACCTTCTGCTGCCTGACGGACCGCCCGGATCAGTGATGCTTCACCTTCAGCATCAAGGTTGGCGTTGGGTTCATCAAGCACCAGAAGACGTGGCCAGCCATAAAGAGCACGGGCAAGTGCAATGCGTTGCTGCTGCCCACCAGACAGGGTATGTCGCCCCGCCCCGATCGGCGTATCGTAACCAAGTGGCAGTCGGCCGATCATTTCATGCACCCCTGCTGCGCGGGCCGCATCAATCACCTTGCGCGGATTGGCTTCACGCATGCGGCCAATATTTTCACGGATGGTGCCGTTCAGAAGCGACACGGATTGCGGCAGATAACCGACCATGTTGCCAAACGAACCGCGCTCCCAAAGATAGGTGCTATGCCCGTCAAGAAATACGCCGCCAGCAGTCGGTTTCGCCGATCCGACCAGCAGACGCGACAGGGTCGATTTACCAGCAGCCGACGGCCCGACCACGCCCAGAATTTCGCCCGGGTTAAGATCGAAGCTCACCCCGCGAAGAACCGGCACGTTCGAGCCGGGGACCGCATATACAAGATTATCGACAACAAGCGGCCCTTCGGAACGCGGTGTCGGTTCGATTTCGCGCTCCGACTGACGCTCCTCAAGGATATTCCGGATGCGTTTCCATGACGAAAGAGCAGAAACCCACGCCCGCCAGTCGCGCGTAACATTATCAAACGGCAACAGAAGACGGCCCATGATAATCGTACCGCCAATCATCGCCCCAGGTGTTGTTTCCCCCAGAATAACCAGATACGCCCCCATCGCCAGCACGCAAATCTGCATGCCGAAACGGGCCGAGCGCGTGACAGAATACATGCCTTTACTTCGGACATTCCCGATATCAAGCAACTCACTGGCATGGACCTGCGATTGGCGCCAGCGCATGGCAAGTGCAGGTAACATGCCCATTGCCTCAATCGCCTCGGCATTTGATACGGTTGACCCGATATCGCCGATATTACGCAGATTGGCATCGGTGCCTTCTTTGGTGATCTGTCGCACAAGCAAATCACCCAACAGACTAAGCCCGATCAGGACCAGCACCGCCACAAGCCCCGCAATACCGTAAAACGGATGAAGGGCAAACATCACACCAAGGAAAATCGGCGACCAGATCGCTTCGAGTGGCGCACTGATGGTATTGCCATTGATAAAATTGCGCAAATCCGACAAATCGCGCAGAACCTGCGTGCCCTGTATCGATCCTTTTTCAAGCGCCACGCTCATTGCCGCCGAAATGGCCGGCAAGTTCAGGCGACGCAACAATGATTTGGCCATTTCCTGAAAGATAAGGGCCCGAATGAAATCAAGAATGCCGTATAGAATGATGGCACCAATCGCAATTGCGAGCAGCAATTTAAGCGTATCGGTACTTTGACTGTTAATCACGCGATCATGCACCTGAAGCATGAAAAGCGGCACGGTCAGTTGCAGAACATTGATAAAGCCACTCAAGACCCCGGCCCATCCAAGACCGCGTACAAAAGTGAATCTCGCCTCGCGGATAACCGATTTTGCATCCAGAGATGGTCTGACAGCTTTGCTTTCTGCGGTTTTTGGCGTGTTTTTACGACCAAAATGCATTGATTTTCATCCAATCAGCCAAAAGTCATAGTTTTTCCGCAATCTAATCACATAGTTGCGATGTCATGATGATCTACAATAAAATCAAATATGTCGATCTCATGTTCATGATCTGACAATGTAAAAACAGAAGAATACGAAGTAATTTTAAAATAAAAATACTTTGAAATTACTTCGAAATTACGAGCAAACTGAGGGAAGAATTGGGCGTGCGGAAAAATCGTTCAAGAGCAACGTCCTGTTATCTTCCCCACACGAAAGGCCTGCCTTGGTCGAAAGGCCATGGCATCAACTCTCGCTTGGGACCAGATAACGGATCAAACAACATGACCGTCACTCATCTTGAACTTGCAAATACCGTCGAGCGTATTTATCGGCGTTTTGCTGATCTGCTTCGTGTAGATCTTATTCGACTCGGCAAAGATGACATCAGCCCCGCACAAGTCGCGTTGCTGTTTACCATCGGCGACGATGAACTGTCGGTACGTGATCTATTGGATCGCGGCCACTATATGGGATCGAATGCATCCTATAATCTGAAACAGCTGGCTGAATCGGGCTATGTCGAACGACATGTCATGGCCCGTGACCGACGGTCTGCCAGAATAAAACTGACGCGCAAGGGGCACGAACTTTGTGAATCCCTGCATGAATTTCACGAAGAATATCACAACGCACTGACCAATGACCTGCAGGACCAGCAGGAAATGGAAACGGCACTTCGAACTTTGCGTCGCCTGGAGGAATTCTGGACACAGACCCTTCGGTATGGCGGTGTCCCCGTCACAAGTGGCGTTATGACACACGAGCTTCGCAGTCGCCGATGAAAATTGTCTTTGTCCACCGCCATGGACCGGGACAATTTGTTCACCTGGCCTGTCATCTGGCAAATGCCGGATGGCAGGTTTCCTTCCTTTGCGAAGCAATGAACGTACAGCTTCCCGGCATTCGCGTCCTGCGTCAGCGGGCAACTCCGCCACCGCCTGCGACCCCATTTCCGCAATATCACCAGCAGATCGGCATGCATGCGGCGACAACACTTGATTCACTCGCCGCACAGGAAGGCCCACCCGACATCGTTTACGGGCATATCGGCTGGGGCAGCATGATGTTTGCGCGCGATGTCCTGCGCAAAACGCCACTGGTTGGCTATTGCGAACATTTTTACCACGCCGAAGGTCGCGATGTCGGCTTTGACCCGACAGAAACGGTGACCTTGGCCAAACGCACACAATTGCGGCTGCGCAACAGCGCACAGCTCTCAAGTCTGGAAGCAATAGACACCGGGATCAGCCCCACGGCATGGCAGAAAGCCGCCTTTCCGCAAAGCTTCCATAACAAGATCGGTATTTGCCACGATGGTATCGATATCCATCGTTGCCGTCCGGACGACAAGGCACTGCTTCGCCTGCCCGATGGTCGTGTGCTGCGACATGGCGATCCGATAGTGACCTATGTTGCACGCGATCTCGAACCCTATCGCGGCTTTCCACAATTCATGCGTGCCGCAGCTAAGTTGGCCCGGCGCAACACCGATGTAACCTTTGTCATCGCCGGGGGGGATGGCGTCAGTTATGGAACGCCGCGCGCCGACGGCCAGAAATGGCGTGATGCGATGATGGCTGAAACCGGTATGGATCCCTCTCGCATCGTCTTTCTGGGGCAAATTCCCCACGATCAGCTGATCCGTCTATTCCAGATCAGTTCGGCCCATGTCTATCTGACATATCCGTTTGTTTTGTCATGGTCGGTACTTGAAGCCATGGCATGCGGAACGCCGGTGATCGCATCGGACACTGGCCCCTGCCGCGATATCATTCGTCATGGCAGGAATGGATTAATGTGTGGCTTCTGGAATGAAGACCAGCTTGCCAGCACAATGGCCGAAGCATTGGCCAATCCTGACCGCCTTCGCGAAATACGCCAACTGGCGCGCCGGACAATCACGCAAAACTTCGCGCTTCAACAATCACTTGCAAAGCAGACTGGCCTGATCGAACGCATGGCAAAGCAATGATCAGAGCTCGGCGATCTCACAAGTTTTGAAATAACGCGGTGCTGTGTCATCGGCACGTTCCGGCATCCGGCGATATAGCTTCCATTCATCAACGCCGTTTTTGCCGGTGGCGAAAATCAGCCACAGAAAACCGGTTTCTTCGGCGCGGGACAAATCGGTTTTCGATGGCTGACAATCGCCATTCGGATGTGAATGATAGCATCCGATAATCGCCTCTCCGCGTTGCCGAACCGATCGATGCGTCGCAATCAGAACGTGCGGATCAATTTCGAATGTTTTTTGGCGATCGATGGCGACATTGCGTGCTGCAACAAAACGCAGAATAACTTCGGGACCTTCCGCTTCGGCAATCAATAGACCACAGCATTCCTCCGGCCATGCCGCAGCTGCGATATCTGAAATCTCTGCCAACAAACCTGTCCGCAGTTTTATGATTTTACCCGCGTCGATCATCAAACCACCATCAGTTCAAGCGGTGCTTATTGCGGCTCCACCAGTAAAATCTGCCCAAGAATAGCGCCGTCACGCAAAGAAACAATCACCAGACGGCTTCCTTGGCGTCCCTCAAGACGCAGAGTTGCCTCTGTTCCCTGACGGGAAAAATCAACCAAGGTCTCACCCGGTGCCAAATCAACATTGATCGTTCCGAACGGTGCGATCTGTGTTGCGAATCGTGGGCCTGTATCTGTTGGCGTCTCAAACTGCCCCGCAATCGGCGCGGATAGCTTAGGCGCATCGGATGCAACGCTGCCATCTTCCTGACGCGACAGGCCATAAACCACGAGTGCGACGCCCGCAACGATCAGCACTCCCATAAAAGCGACCAGAATCTTGATAACGCGCATCACATTTCCGATTGATAAGTTGATCGAATGCCCCTTTGCGTCACGCTACGATCACAACAGGCCTGACAGGACGATATTGAAGGCCATAGCGACAAGAGAAGCCAATTGCAAGTTTGCAAAGCGGGATTGCATTTCATCAGTAAGCGATTAAAACCGCCCTTTAACGGACACTGACGGTCATAGCAGGCCAGAATAGCAGCAGATATGAATATGGAAAGCGGCTTGAACACCGAACATCTTGAATATATTGCCTCTCCCGCTGACGAGGGAGCGCGGCTTGACAAGGTTCTGGCAACCGCATGGCCCGAGCAATCCCGTTCACGTATCAAAAGCCTGATTGAGAACGGACATCTGCTGCTGAATGACACGCCGATCGCCAAGATGTCACACAAGGTAAAAAGTGGCGACCGCTTTGCGCTTGAAATCCCACCCGCAGTCGCGGCCGACCCAATCGCCGAAAAAATCGCGCTCGATATCCTTTATGAAGACGACGATCTGCTGGTGATCAATAAACCCGCGGGGATGGTTGTTCATCCTGCTGCGGGCAATGAAAGCGGTACATTGGTCAATGCTTTGCTGGCCCATTGTGGTGACAGCCTGTCGGGGATCGGCGGCGTGAAGCGTCCGGGTATCGTGCACCGGCTCGACAAAGACACCAGTGGGGCAATGGTGGTCGCGAAGAACGATGCAACCCATCGGGCACTCTCGACCCTGTTTTCCGAGGATAAGGAAAATATCGAACGCGCTTATATCGCCGTTGTTTGGGGTGTCCCGCGCCAAAGCGAAGGCGTCATAGAGGGAAATATCGGCCGAAGCCCGCGCAATAGAAAGAAGATGGCGGTACTTCGAAATGGGGGAAAACCGGCCCTTACGCGTTACAAGGTTTTGGCAAAACGCGACGACTCGTTGGCATCTCTTGTTGAATGCAGGCTTTTGACTGGCAGAACACATCAAATTCGCGTTCACATGACCCATCTTGGTCACTCACTTATATGTGATCCAGTTTACGGTAGAAGCAAACTTACCCAGAAGTTCAGCAAGCACGTGCACGAGGTCCTGACGGGCTTTGAAAAACAGGCGCTACATGCCAGAACACTGGGATTTTTACACCCAAAAACAGGGAATTACGTCCTCACCAAAGCCCCCCTCCCGGAAGACCTACAGGAACTCATTACCTGCCTAAACCTACCCATTGGGATAGTTTGACCTAACCTTTTTGGTCTAATTTTTATTGACGACACCTAATACTCCCGTATACCTTTCAATAAGTGCCAGGGGATAAACCGCACTTTATACGAAGCGCAACGGGAGGCTTCAATGAAACAGGGAAATGCACTTCCAATCATCTCCCAAGATGGTCTGACAGTCTATTTGCAGCGCATCCGCCGTTACCCCATGCTTACACCTGAACAGGAAACGACGTTTGCATGTGAATTCCGTGACAATGATGATGCAACTGCCGCCGAAAAGCTGATTACAAGTCATTTGCGGCTGGTTGCCAAGATAGCCATGAGCTATCGCGGTTATGGACTTCCGATAAACGAACTGATCTCCGAAGGTAATGTAGGCCTGCTTCAATCGGTCAAGCGCTTTGACCCGGACAAAGGTTTCCGCCTTGCGACTTATGCGATGTGGTGGATCCGCGCCGCAATTCAGGAATATATCCTGCATTCCTGGTCGCTGGTGAAAATGGGTACCACTGCCGCCCAGAAAAAACTTTTCTTCAATCTTCGGAAACTCAAAAGCCAGATGCAGGCGATTGACGAAGGCGATCTGCGACCGGAACAGGTCGAATTCATCGCCACAAAACTTAACGTCACCGAAGATGACGTGATCATGATGAACCGCCGTCTCGCGGGGCCGGATCACTCATTGAATGCGCCAGTGCGTATTGATGGTGACGGTGAATGGGTCGACTGGATCGAAAGCGAAGATGAAGATCAGGAAACCCTGTATGGCAAGCGCGAGGAATTTGTCCAGCGTATGAATCTGCTGAAAAGTGCGATGTCACACCTGAATGCACGTGAACGTGACATCCTGACCCAGCGCCGCCTGCTCGATTCACCTGTAACGCTTGAAAATCTGAGCGTCGCATACGGAATATCGCGCGAACGCATTCGTCAGATTGAAGTTCGGGCCTTTGAAAAAGTACGCAAATCGATCCACACCGATCTGCCGATGTGAGTGCCTTGCTTACCCTCGTTAACCAACCAACATGACTGCGGCGGACAAATTGTCCGCCGCTTTTTTTATTGGTCGATGGTTTGTGATTCGGTTGCGGATTAACTGCCTGAACGGTCGATTTCCTTGATCAGGCTGTCGCCCCAGGTTTTGATCAAACCACGCTGCCTTTTACGCAATTCAGAAACACGGCGCTGGGCCGAAAGATTAAGCACATTGGCGACAATCGGTGGCATCGCCAGATACAAAAGCCATCCAAGACCGGCCGAGCCATACATGATCGACAGGGCAACGGGTTGGAAAATTTCCTGAGTTGCCACACTGGCCGTCTGCCCGCCCTGCTGCCAGATTTCCATGATATAGGGCGCAACCCCTGAAAAATTCAGACCAAAAATGCAGCGCGACATGGTGCGCCCCTGGCTGCGGTCAAACATGAACGCCACCATTGATGGTAACAACCCAACCGCCAGGGTAATGAATGTCGGCAGCGCAACCATGAACAAAAGCACGGCAGAAGCCACCACCGACAAACCGGAAAATGCGCTTTTCTTTTTACGGCCGCCTGATTGTCTCGCCATTCCTGTCCCCTACCACATATGCATCAGAAATAGCGCCGAAACCGTCAGCAGCGCAATCATGGTCGACGCAAAGGCTGCTGCCTGCTGGCCAACTTTTTCTGCCAGCTCAAGTCGTGCGGGGCCTGATGATTCAAGGTCAAAAACCTCGCTTTCTGCTTCGGAATATTCCTCGACCGCGGTGATGAATTCGGTCTGATCCTTCCGGCGTTCCTGCTCGTCATTGATCAGGTTGTACAGTTCGACAAGATTGCCGCGCTTGGCCAGTTTCGGGATTTCGTGTTCAACACGTTCCCGACGTGCCTTGCTGTGAAACACCTTGACCGCGGGTTCCATCAACCGGGCCACCCAGTGCGACAGATTTTGCAGATTATCAGGCCCATGCCGCCATTGCACAAGTGCCAGCATGCTAATGATTGCGCGACTGTATTCGACTTCATCTGACGGATTTTGCAATGCCAGAAGCTGTGCCTCGACGTCGTCTTCAAGACGGGTCGCGATAAAAGCCGCGATATGACGGTCCACCGGCCAGCTATCTTCGGGCAGGTCAGCCGCCGCTTTTTCAAGCGCGGGCAAAAGCTGCGAGATATCTACAACATAATCTTTTTCAATCATCGGGCTCAGGCAATGCTGGTTACGCACAATGGCATAAAGGCAGCGTTCATAGCCATAACCCGCACTTTGCTGCTGGATATAGTATCGCAGGTTTTTATATGCCTGCTGAAGCTTCTGAATTTCCGGGCTGTATCCAACTTGGCGTCCAAACCAGAATGACGGAATATCCCGCACGACGACATCGGAAAAACGCTGTGGCCCGCGACCATGCTGAACATCATAGGACAACATGCTGCCAAGCCCGTCGACCATCGCCGAAAAGCCCTTGAAACGGATCGCGCCCGATGGATCAAGAATGATGATTGATTTGGCGATCAGGATATCTTCCGCCGCTCGCTTGTCTGCGCCAGCCCATTGCAGTTGCCGGATCGCTTCTGCCATATGCTTGGCACGATCATTATCGGCAAGCCCGCGCCGCAACCATATTTCCACGGTCCCGTCGCGCAATGGCGCAAGCGAATTGACCCAGTTCTTGGAAATCCCCTGCGCCAACGACCGCGCGGTATAATAATCCTTGCCCGAAATATTCTGCGAGCGTGCCGCACGACGTTCGGTATTGGATTGCACTGGCTTTGCCCGACGCCCGTCGATCCAGGCATGCAACTCGGCAAATCCCCAACGTTCTTGCGGATCATCACACAAAAGTCCCCGCACAGGCTCGATCAGCACAAGCGGCAGTTTTTCGTTCATAACAACTGCTTGGAACGAGCCTTTGGACAATTTTACATCAATGATGTCCTGTTCGCGCAGTTTCTCGAGTGGTGTATGTCCAATGCCAAGGGCGGCAATCGTCATCCCCAAGGCATAAAGATCGTCAAGCACCGAGCCCAAACCGCGACCGGCCGGATCGGCCGTCATACGCGATATGGTTTCGTAAACAAGCGGCTGGTTGAACCCTGCCGGGGCCGAGCAGCAATCTCCAACCACGACCTTTTCAGACATAGGGTCGCCAAAAAACAAGTTATCTGCCCGAATATTGCGATGGGTCATCCCTTTGTCCGCGACGGCCTGCAAGACATTCATCAAGGGTTCGATGACAACCTTGGCAAAGTCGTGCTCATCAATCTTTCGTTGCTTTTCTCCCGGGACAAGAACACGGCCACCTGCCGGTTTTTCATAGAAAAGTACCATTGTATTTCGCTCATACAGCGGCCAGTGAACGATCTCGTAATCCAGAAGATCAATCTGTCCCCCGATATGAACGCCCGTCAAAAACCGCATCAAATCATGGCGCGTCGGAACTGTCGGGTCGGTCACAAGCGCAAAGGCGCCGCCCTCTTCACGGCGCAGGTTATCGGCGGCATAGGCCTTGCAACTGCCCATGTCATATTCGGGCAATCGCAGATCCGAAAACACGCGAAAATTACCGACTTCGACACTGCGCCCGCCAGCACGGGCAGAAGGCTCCCCGTCCCTGACGGCTGGCTCAGGGGCTCTGGAATCCTGTTGCTCCGCTGCGGCAGCCTGTTCGTCAGCGCCGTCGGAAACATCCTGTTTCTGCATTTCCGCTTCTTGTGCCATGAGCCCCGGTTTTTCTTTGTTGGAGGATTCGTGCCCTGCCCTTCCCTATCTGGAAAGCAGTTTCAGCCCGTCCTCTGATCTGCCGAAACGATACTGCCGATAGCAAAACGGAGCAAGCCGTTATCCAAGCGGGGCATAAGGGTATGATCTGCCAAATCATTAGTCTTAAACGGAAAAAGCCACCGGAAAAACCGGTGGCTTTTGCATTTTCATTCATGCACGTGATCACGCACTGAACGGGTCATGAACCAGAATGGTGTCATCACGTTCCGGGCTGGTTGACAGCAACGCCACCGGTGCCTCGATCAATTCTTCGATACGGCGAACATATTTGATCGCAGCCGCCGGAAGATCGGCCCAGCTGCGCGCGCCCATCGTGGTTTCCGACCAGCCTTCAATGGTTTCATAAACCGGTTTGGCTTTGGCCTGAAGACGCTGGTTGGCAGGAAGATGGTCATAGATTTTGCCATCAATGTCATAGCCGGTGCAGATCTTGATTTCCTTGAAACCGTCAAGAACATCAAGCTTGGTCAATGCAATACCGGTAATGCCGTTAACCTTGACCGACTGACGGACAAGAGCCGCATCAAACCAGCCACAACGACGTTTACGCCCGGTGACAACACCAAATTCATGACCGCGTTCACCAAGACGTTCACCGTCCGCGTCAAACAGTTCGGACGGGAACGGGCCTTCGCCGACACGGGTGGTGTATGCCTTGGTAATCCCCAGAACATAACCGACCCCCGACGGGCCCATGCCAGAACCGGCAGCAGCCTGTCCCGAAACCGTATTGGACGAGGTCACAAACGGATACGTGCCATGATCGATATCAAGCATCGTGCCCTGCGCGCCTTCAAACAGGATACGCTGACCGGCTTCCTTGAACTGGTTAAGCGATTTCCAGACAGTATCCGAGAACGGCAGGATTTTCGGTGCGATTTCCTTAAGCTGCGCAAGCAGTTCCGCACCATCGACTTCCGGCTGACCCAGACCGCGCAAAAGCGCATTGTGGTGAGTCAGAAGGTTTTCGACCTTGGCTTCAAGAAGTTCGACATCGGCCAGATCACCAACGCGGATCGCACGGCGACCAACGCGGTCTTCATATGCCGGGCCGATCCCGCGACCGGTGGTACCGATCTTGTTGTTGCCGGTTGCCGCAGCTTCGCGTGCCTTGTCCAGATTGCCGTGCAACGGCAGAATAAGACAGGCATTTTCTGCAACGCGCAGGTTTTCCGGCGTGATTTCAACGCCCTGCCCTTTAAGGCGGTCAATCTCGGTCAGAAGCGCCCACGGATCAACGACAACGCCGTTACCGATAACCGACAGCTTGTTCTTGCGAACAATACCGGACGGCAGAAGGCTAAGCTTATAGGTCGTTCCGTCGATCACCAAAGTATGACCGGCGTTATGACCGCCCTGGAAACGCACAACGACGTCTGCCCGTTCGGACAGCCAGTCGACGATCTTGCCTTTCCCCTCGTCCCCCCATTGGGAACCGATCACGGCAACATTGGTCATCGCAAAACTCCTTGCGCGATAAGAAATGGTTCTGGGTTACGCACCCAGCGGCACGATCTGGCCGCCAAGATAAATGAAACTGCATCCCATGCGGCGTGCTTCCTTGCGCGCCGCATCTTCTGTTTTGGCTTCGGCGGCACCTTCAAGTGCCGCTACAGTATAGTGGCCGTCTTTGCGCAATTGGCGCGCTTCGCGCTGCGGCGTGCCTAACGGCAAATAAACCCGTTCAACCGGCTTTACATCGGCAAGGCCGCGCAAAATCGTATCCATAAAAAGCGACATGCCGGTTGCGGCCTCGCCGCCCGAACCACCCGCACGGTAACGACCGCCACGCCCCAATTCACCGCGAACATGTTTGGCAAACAGGGTAAAGCTGACACCGGTCTGATACCGGAAACCGGCCATTTCAACCGGATCAATGGTCAAGGCCGCATCAAGATCGGATGCCAGAATACGTTCGGCAACTTCGATCAGACGATGCAATTCCTCAGATGCGCCTAACGGCAGTTCAAGCTTTTTAAGCTTCGGCAATGCTGCCTGCGCCGGACCGGCGGCTTCAAGCAGGGCCACCAGCACATCGGTCACATTGCCACTAACAGCTTTGACCGCTGCTACATCGCGATGTTCAAGGGCCGCGATCAGCGTTTCGCGATCATCGGCTGCAACACCAAAGGCATCAAACAAACGGACCGGCAGGGTCGGCAAATTCAGATCAACGGAAACATCCGGCAAACCGACATGTTCCAACGCCTCAAGCGCCAGCAACACGATCTCGGTATCTGCTGCGGCGCTGGATACACCAATCAACTCCGCCCCGACCTGGGCAAACTGGCGTTCCGGGCGCAACTGTGTGCCCTTGATCCGCAATACATCGCCGGAATAGGAAAGACGCAACGGACGCGGCGCATCGCCAAGGCGGGTTGCCGCAATACGGCCAACCTGCGGGGTCATGTCGGAACGAACACCCATCATCCGGTGCGACACCGGGTCCATCAGGCGGAAAGTCTGGGTGGCTAGTTCCGGCGCGGCACCCTCCAGAAGGCTCTCTTCGAATTCGACCAGCGGCGTCTTGACCCGGTCGTAGCCCGCATGTGCGAAACTGCTCATCAGCTTTTCACGGATGTCAGCTTCCCGTGCAGCGATTCCAGGCAGAACATCCTGAAGGCCGGCGGGCAAAAGAGCTTTCCTGGCAAGTTCGGTCATTATGTGTGCTTTCCGGACAAGGCGCGCAAAATCTGTTCAGGTCGTGCCTGATCTATATATCCGGTAGCGGTTACTAACGCTTTGTTCCGGACAGGGCAACGGGAAAACCCCCGAAGACGCAAATAATACTTACGAATTACCGATCATCCAGCCTGAATTTCAGCTTTGACCGTCGCATATGCCCAATCAAGCCACGGCAGCAACGCCTTGACATCACTGGGTTCCACCGTCGCACCACCCCAAATCCGCAGCCCCGGAGGCGCATCGCGATAGCCATTGATATCCATTGCGATTTCTTCGGCCTCAAGGATCTGCGAAATGCGTTTGGGCAATGCTGCCTGCTTTTCCGATGGCAATGATAACGCCCACGGATCGACAATCTTGATGCACATTGATGTATTGGACGCCGTTTCCGGCTTTTCCGACAAATCAGCCGCCCAGTCACTTTTGGCAAGCCATTCATCAAGATGGGCGCGATTCTGACGGGTGCGTTTCAGCAAACCGTCAAGACCGCCGATATCTTCGGCCCATTTCAGGGCGTCAATGGCATCCTCAACCACCAGCATCGATGGGGTATTGATCGTTTCCCCACGGAAAATGCCGTCAATCAGTTTACCGCCCTTGGTCATGCGGAATATTTTCGGCATCGGCCATGCGGGATTATGGCTTTCAAGGCGTTCAACGGCACGCGGGCTCAGAATAATGATGCCATGACCACCCTCGCCACCCAGAACTTTCTGCCAGCTATAGGTTACAACGTCGAGCTTGTCCCAAGGCAGTTCCATGGCAAAAATCGCCGATGTCGCATCGCAAACTGTCAAACCCTTGCGGTCCGATGCGATCCAGTCGCCATTTGGCACCCGCACACCGGCTGTCGTGCCGTTCCAGGTAAAGACAACGTCCCGGTCGAAATCAACCGCACCAAGATCGGGCAACTTGCCATAATCGGCTTCCATGACCCGAACATCACGCAGGTTTAGCTGTTTTAAAACATCGGTCACCCAAAGCGACCCGAAGCTTTCCCATGCCAGCATATCAACGCCGCGTGGCCCCAAAAGTGACCACAACGCCATTTCCACCGCACCGGTATCGGACGCCGGAACAACCCCAAGCAGATAATCATCAGGAAGGTTCAGGATCGCACGCGAAAGATCAATGACCTCTTCCATGCGTTCCTTGCCGAATTTGGAACGATGTGACCGGCCAAGAACACGGGTATCAAGCGCATCTGCCGACCAGCCCGGACGTTTTTTGCACGGACCCGACGAAAAATTCGGGCTTGCGGGGCGCTGGTTTGGTTTGGCAAAGGCATCAGTGGAATTGGCGGTTACATTGGCATTCTGGGCCATCGGCATATTCCTGAGATAATCGAACGGTGCAGGCGCACTATTCTGCGTCAAAATCGGAGCCCGATCCTATTGCGGCACGCTCAAAAGTCAAACGCCTTTGGCACATTATAACTGCCCGCATTTGCATGACAGATCAGCCAACCGCGCATCCAAAACAAGGATCAGAACGGGATGTCGTAATACCACGGCGCAAACAGACTGAATGCCAGCCACAGAATGATGATCAACGGCGTCCCGGCGCGCAGGAAATCGACAAATCGGTAATGCCCCGGCCCCATCACCAGAAGGTTGGTCTGATACCCCACCGGTGATGCAAATGAACAGTTGGCCGCCATCACCACCGCAATGGCAAAGATATGCGGCTCAACCCCAAGATTCTGGGCCATGCCAATCCCGATTGGCGTAAACAGAACAGCACAGGCATTGTTCGACAGAACATTGGTAAACACCGCAACAATCAGGAAAAACAGCGACAAAATCACCGGTGCCGGTGCCCCGCGCGTTGCCGCAAGCAACTGATCGGCCACAAATTCCGCCCCGCCGGTCAGTTGCAAGGCATTGCCAAGGGCAAGGGCAGCCGCCACCAGCAGCACGATCTTCCGGTCAATCGCGCGCGCTGCCTGACGCAGGTTAAGCGCACCAGATGCAATCATAAGCGCCGCACCGATAAAGCTTGAAACCATGATCGGCACCAGACCGGTCGCCGCCACAGCAATCACACCAAGGAAAATGGCCGCGGCACGACGGGCATGGAACGGGCGCGGCAAGGTACGTGTCGACCATTCCAGCAAAACCACATCACGAATGGTACGAAGGGCTTCAACATCCTCGGACCGCCCCTGCACCAGAAGAACGTCACCGGCTTCAAGGCGGATTTCGGTCATCTGCGTGCGGATCATGCGCGAACGGCGCTGAATGCCAAGGACAAGGCATTTGTACTGATAGCGGAAACCAATCTGCTCAAGGTTAAAACCGATCAGACGCGATCCTGGCGGCAGCATGACCTCGGCCAGAAGCTGGGTCGATTTTTGTGGGATTTCTTCACCGCCTTCATGGACGGCCGCGGCTTCCGCATGCAGAAGGCCCGGGTCTTTTTGCAGCGCCTCGGTCAGGGCCTTGCGCGTTGCCGCAACGACAAGAACGTCACCTGCCTGAATTTCCATATCTTCGTCAAACGGCGGCAGATCGGCATGTTCACGCCGAACAATCATCTGGATCGTAATATTGGGCAGGTCTTTAAAGAACCCGGCCACAGGACGGGTACCGATCATCTGAGACGCCGGGCCGACCGTAATCTGGGCGATGAATTGTTTGCCACTGCTATCGGGGTTGGCAAGCTTGCTGCGCATCGATGCCAGCGCGGGCAAAAGGCGGGGCGCGACGAACAGCACATAAACAAAGCCCACCAGCGCCAGCACACTGCCAATCACCGTGAATTCAAAAAACTCGAGTGCAGGCATCCCAAGTTCGATCAACGAGCTTGATACCAGAAGGTTGGTCGAAGACCCGATCAGGGTCGTCATGCCGCCCAGAATGGCGACGTAAGACAACGGGATCATCAATGCACTGGGCGAACGCTGAATACGCTCCGACAGCGCCTGAATGATTGGTATGAAGATAACAACGACCGGGGTGTTGTTCAGGAATGCCGACATCAGCATCACGACAAACAAGCCGACAAAAATCGCCATCGAGGCATTCTTGCCACCATGTTCGGTAATCAGACCAGCGATATAACTGACCCCGCCGGTCAGCACCATGCCCTGCCCGACGACCAACAATGAAAGCACAGTCAGCAAGGCCGGGTTGGCAAACCCAGACATCAGCGCGCCCGCATCAAGCAGGTTGTTGCCATCGGCATCGGGCAACGGGAAGAAATTGAAGAACAGCAGCAAAGTGGCAATCAGCGCCATGCTGGTCAGCTCAAGCGATATGCGCTCCAGCCCATACAGGACCAGCGATCCGGCGACCAGCGCCAGAACCACCCACATCTGCAATGGCGTCGCAGAACTGGCGACAACACTATCGATCACGATCTATCTTCCCCTGCAACAGCGCTTTTATACGGGGTTGTGGCAGGCCATTCAAAACGCCCGTCCATTCCCCGAAAGTCGTATTTTGCCCTTACTTAGACGAAAGCCCCCGCAATAGGTCAATAAAAATCAAACGTCGGATCGCGGCCTTGCGCGATAGTGGTTAGACCGCGCAACCCTGCCAGATCACCAAAACCCGGTATTTTGCCATAAAAATGGCGGACAGTGTTGTGCCCTGCCCGCCATTGCAACGATCGCTTTTCGACAGTCTGTCCGACGTCAATCAGGCAGATAAATCTCACCCTTAAGATACAAAAGCGCATTGCCCTTCAGATGGACGCGTTCCCCATCAATCGTACAATCAACGATCCCGCCACGCTTGGACGCCTGATACCCGACAACATTGGATTTACCACTATGTTCCGCCCAATATGGCGAAACAACACAATGCATATAGCCGGTTACAGGGTCCTCATCGATGCCAAGGGCGGGCAGGAAATACCGCGATACCATATCAATGCCCGGCTGATCACCTGGTGCGGTAACGATTACGCCGCGTTCGGCAAGTTTCCCTAATGCCGACATATCCGGTTTCATGTTCCGCACCACCGATGCATCGTCATAAACCACGACAAAATCGGTATCCCGGCTGGTAACACGGAAAGTCCCCCGCGGGGCTGCGTCGGATATGGAGGCAATAACGTGCGCCGGAACATCATCAGGAGCAATCGATTGCTTGGGGAAATTAAGTACAATCGCATCACCATCGCGCCGCGCGGTCAGAATGCCGCTGGCACTTTGCAGGCGGATCAAATCGCCCTTGAAGCCCAGGACATTGAAAATGACAAACGCACTCGCCAGCGTCGCGTGACCACAAAGCGGCACTTCGACCGTTGGTGTGAACCATCGGATATGAAAATCAGCCCCGTCATTCTTTGCCGGATCAAGCTTCACCACAAAGGCGGTTTCCGACAGATTGTTTTCCATCGCAATATTTTGCATCACCGCATCAGACAGCCAGCCATCAAGCGGCACGACTGCCGCCGGATTACCGGCAAACATCCGGTTGGTAAAAGCATCAATCTGATAAATCGGAAGCGTTTTCATTCGTCTTTCATCCTGAATGGTCTTTGATACTTGGAAAACAGCGCCTTTACAGCACACTGTCAATCGCATCCTTGACGATTTGCAGATCGTGATCGCGCATGCGCCAGTTGCTGAACGCAGCCCGGAACCCGAACCGCCCGCCATAAATCGTCGGCGTCATAAACAGTTTCCCAGTCGCATTGATACGCGCCAGCAAGGCACGATTATCATCATCGCTGCCCGGGCCGGTAAACATGGTCACGTTAAGTTTGGGATCGGCCAGCAATTCAAGCCGGTCATGACCACGCACCCATTGCGCCAGATCAACAGCCTGATCGCAGTTCGCCCGAACAATCCCGGCAAAACCGTCACGTCCATAGGCGACCATCGCCAGCCAAAGCGGCAAAGCCCGGAACCGGCGGGAATTTTCCACCCCACGATTGATGTACATATTTCCAACCGCATCCGTCTGCAAATACGGCGCAAACGCCCGGCAGCAGGTTTCAAGCACACTGATATGCCGGGTCAGGAAAATTCCGCAATCATAGGGAACATTCAGCCATTTATGACCATCTGAGGTGATCGAGTCTGCCCGGTCAAGTCCTGCTAGCAAATGGGCGCGCCGATCATCAAGGGCGGCAAACATGCCAAACGCTGCATCAACATGCAGCCACGCCCCATAAGCCGCACACAAATCGGCAATCGCGATCAGATCATCGAAATCCGTCGCATTCACCGTGCCCGCAGACGCGATAACCAGCTTGGCCTTGGCCGTACTTGCCACAAGCTTGGCCTTAAGATCGGTGATATCGGTTTCCTCGGTCCCCGGTCGGGTTGCAACCTTGGTAAAGCTATTGCGACCAATCCCGGTGACGGACAAATCCTTGATCATGCTGGCATGCGGGCTTGCGGCAAATATTTCAAAACCTGGCAGCACACTCGCCCCGTCGGCGTCAACATCAACGCCGATCTGCTGACCGCACCATTGGCGCCCGGCAACAAGCCCCAAAAGGTTCGATACGGTCGCACCCGTTGTCAGTACACCATCAAAACGCCCGTGGGGTAGCCCGGCCATCTCGCAAAGCCAGTTGATCACCTGTTCTTCGACTGCTGCCGTAACGCTGCCCTCCGGGCCGGTTGCGTTCTGATCGATTGCGCCTGTCAACCAATCACCGGCAAGGGCGGCCGGTGTCGTGCCGCCGGTCACAAAACCAAGATAACGGGGACCGATTGATGCGGCGAGCAGCGGCAGAATTGCTTCCTTCGCTGCCCGCAGCGCATCAAGCGTACCGCGACCCTGCCCCGGCATCGGGCGCGAGGGATCAAAGGCAGAAAAGTCGCGGCAGGTCACATCCATGTCGTCAGCACCCTGAACAAAGTCGCGTGCCATATCGCTGGTTGCGGCCAGGATCTGGTCAAGCTGTTCAAGATCATCAAACATCAGATGACGCGCCGTCGTCGCAGTGGGGTTGCTGTCGGCACGATTTAACGGGCGGCTCATTGGGTATCTCCGTTCAGGATACGGGCATAGTCGGTCCGGTCGATATTCGCACCACTCAGAATGACGGCTGTCTTCTTGCCGATATTGCGTTCGTGATCAGCAATCGCCGCGGCAAGTGATACCGCCCCCGCACCCTCGGCAAGGGTGTGGCAGGAACTGAAATAAAGGCGCATGGCATCGCGGATTTGATCATCGCTTACCGCAACAATATCTGACGCGCCGTCTTTGATGATTGCGAACGCTGCCGGATCAGGACTGCGACAGGCAACGCCATCTGCAAACGTATTCGCGGTTGGTGTTGTAATCACCTTGCCCGCCCGGAAGGATCGCAGCACGGCATCTGCCCCCGTCGCGACAACACCGATAATGTCGGTATCAAGGCCCAGAGCATCGCGCACTGTAATCAACGAACAAATCCCTGACCCCATGCCAATCGGCACGTAAATCCGGTCAAGCTTTCTGACCGCATCAAACAATTCCAGCCCGTATGATGCAACGCCGCGCACCAGTTCCGGGTGAAAGGGCGGCACCATCACCAAATCTTCGGCAGCGGCATATTGGCCTGCATATTCCGCAGCATCCTGAAAATCGTCGCCATGCTCGATGACCTCGGCACCCCAAGCCCGCATCGCTGCGTTCTTTTCAACCGAGTTGCCGCGCGGAACAATAATGGTTGCCGAAAGGCCCGACTGACTGGCGGCATGTGCCAGACTTTGGCCGTGATTGCCACGCGTGGCACTTATGATGCCCCGCGACACTCCGATGGAATTTTTCAGATAACGACAAAATGTCAGCCCGCCACGAATTTTGAACGCACCAAGGCGGGTATGGTTTTCATGCTTCACATACAGGGACAATCCAGTCGCCCGATCCAGCAACGGCCAGCGTATTGTCGGCGTCGGAGCCACATATTGGTGGACATAAGACGCAGCTTCGCGAAGCTCCTTTTCGGTAAACAGCGACATTGTCACCCTTTCGGATAGTTCATCAGTACAATCGAATGATATTCATCGGGACAATTTCAGACAGGGTTCGAACGGAGGCACGAGGGAGCGTGAACCTCCGTTCGGCGCAACATAATCTAGTTGCGCGGGGGGAACCCTGTCCAAAACGGCTTTGACAATTCGTGATCCAGATCGGATCGCGTCATTCCGATATCCTTCAGAAGGTGATCATCAAGCTTTTCCAACATTCTGCGGTCGCGTGCGTGTTCCTGCCAGACGCGAAGATATTCGACGACGAAGACAGCGATGCCGGCAACAGCAGAACGCCAGTCAGTCGCCTTGACAGCGCCTTTGGTGTTCATCTGTACGTTTCCTTTGATATTGAGTTCGGAAACCCGGATTGTATCGTTACAATTTACCATCACTTCCTCCTGTCGATTAATTGTACCGATTTTGTTTTGTCATTGACATTGACATTGTGTCAATTTAAACATTGTCACCATGACAATATGGCTTCCAAACATCGAAGGCGGCAGCGGCCCTGTTTATCGACGGATCGCACACGCCATCCGCAGCGCGGTTGATGACGGGTCACTCAAACCCGGCGACCGTCTTCCCACCCATCGCGACCTTGCCTATCACCTGGGCGTTACAGTCGGCACGATTACGCGGTCCTACCGCGAGGCGGAAAGACTGGGGCTTGTTGCTGGCGAAGTCGGACGCGGCACATATGTGCTGGGCAGTTTGCAAAGCGAACTGGATATGGCGGCGACGGTTCCCGCACCGGGACACTTCAGTAACAATATCGGGAAAATGGCCCGCGAAACGGCAAATGATGATGACGAGGATATCGGGCCGGTCAATTTCCGCATGAATTGCCCCCTCCCCCCGCGCGAAGACCATATTCGCAATGTCCTGATTGATGTCGCCAAATGTACCCCTCTGGATGACATGATCACCTACAAGTCGGAATATGGCATGCCGGGCCACCGGCGCGCCCTTGCCTCAATGGCCGGTGCACTCGGACTGGATGACAATCCGGAACGTGTTCTGCCAACCGCAGGCGTTCAGCACGGAATGACGGTTTCATTGCTGGCAACCGTACGACCAGGCGATCTGGTCCTGTGCGAGGAACTGACCTATCCGAATCTGCGCAGCCTTGCCAATCTTTTGCAATTCCGTCTGCGTGGTGTTGCCATGGACGACGAAGGCATCATTCCGGATGTTCTTGAAACCCTTTGCCGGACACAAAGCCCGCGCGCCATTTATTTGATGCCAACCCTGCACAATCCGCTGTGCTGCACCATGAGCCAACAGCGACGCATGGAAATCGCTGAAATTATGCGCAAATATGATCTGCTTTTGATCGAGGATGGCATCTATCACTTCCTCAATCCCGATGCGCCACCGCCGCTCTCATGCTTTGCGCCGGAACGCAGCATCTATCTGGACGGGGTCTCAAAAAGCATCGGCGGCGGTCTTCGCGTCGGTTATATCCACGCCCCAAGCGAAATGATCGCCAAACTCGCAAGCGCCATTAGATCAACCTGCTGGATGGTATCGGCCATCAATCTGGAACTTGTTTCACGCCTGATCGAAGATGGCAGCCTCAAACGATATGAAGCCTGGCACCGTGAAGAAGCCGCAAGACGACTTTCGATCATTCTGGGCACGCTTAAAGGCTACAATGTCCGGTTCCACCCAACCAACTATCATATCTGGCTTGATCTGCCCGACCATATCGATCCGGGTGAACTGGTCATGAATGCGGCCAATAACGGTGTGCTTCTGACCGCGGCACAGCAGTTTTCGGTCGGGCATCCACAACGCGGGCTAAGGCTTTGTTTCGGGGCCGAAAAATCGACCGAACGTCTGCGTCACGGCGTTCAGATTGTCGAACGCCTGCTGCAAACCAGCGAGTTTGGCAATACGGTCGTGATGTAAACCGTTTTTTGTCCATGACTGAAACGCCTTTTGGTTGCGGTTTGATAATAGCTGCACGGGGCATTACACCATCACATCATCAATACCCGGGACGCCCATATCGCAAAATCGACAAGCTGCTCTTGACCGTCCTATCGCGTTGCTTCCAAGATAAGATTTCGTGATCGGCGTCCTTGCCTGATCACATCCTTTTTGGGCAGCAGAAAGACAGCAAATGCCAGTTTCCCGCCTCGACGCTGATGATTGTGGCTTCCCCCACTTCCGGATTCGCAGCCCACACAAAGACCAGTCTCCTGAAATTTTTGCTTTTTCATCGCATTACCGAGCAGCAGAGGCATTGAAGTTCGGTCTTTCAATGTCCGAGCCGGGCTTCAACATCTTTGTTCTGGGCCTTGATCGCGCTGGTCGTATGACCGCAACCCTCGAATATCTAAAAAAGTCGATGGAAGAGCGCCCAGCACCACAGGACTGGGTATATCTGAACAACTTTTCCCGCACCAATCGCCCGCGCCCTTATGCCCTTCCCGCCGGTGAAGGCCGCAAACTGGCCGATGCGATGGAAACGCTGCTATCGCACCTGCGCGAGGCATTTGCATCCGCATTCAACGCGCCAGCCCACCTGACCGAAACCCAGACCCAGACGGAAGAAGCGCGTGCACAACTGCGCGAAAAATTCGACGCCTTGCGCGAATATGCCCGCGAACGCGGTCTGGATGTTCAGGAAAACGAAAAAGGCGTGATGATCGTCGCCCTGAACGAGGACGGCGAGCCCGTTTCGCTTGACGAAATCCCCAAAGAGCGCCGCGCCGAAGCCGAAGATGCATTTGAAGAAGTCGCCGAAGAAGCCCGCAAGACGCTGCTTTCGACCCGCGATCTTGAAGAACAGATTTCCGACACGCTTGATGCGCTTCGCCGCGGGGCCGCAAAGGTCGTTCTGAAGCCGCGCATTCGCAAAATCCGCGACAAATTCACTGCACCGGGAATGAAGGCGTGGTTCGAAGCGCTTGAAAAAGACATTCTGGATAATATCGACGCGTTCGAAGAAGCCAGCGACCAGCCCGCCATCGACAGCGGCGATGGCAAAATGCCCGAAACCGTCGATGACCGTTATGCGGTCAATCTTCTGATCGACCATTCGCGCGACAAGCATCCTGATGTCGTTCTGGAACCAAGCCCAAGCTATGATAACCTGTTTGGCCAAATCCAGTACCGCCCGGTAGCAGGTGGCATGCACCCGCATTTCAGCCTGATCAAGCCAGGTGCCCTGCATCGCGCCAATGGCGGCGTTCTGGTTTTACGCGCGGAATCGCTGGTCGAACACGAAGACAGCTGGGCGTTCCTAAAAGCAGCCCTTCGTGATGGCGAAATCCGGATCGAGGAAACCCATAAATCCGGCCCGCCAACTGCCGGTGCACCGGAACCGCGCCCCATCCCGCTTGACGTCAAGGTCGTGATCGTCGGCGCACCGAAATATTACTATACATTCTTCTCGCTGGATGTTGATTTTCGCAACCATTTCCGGGTGAAGGCCGACATTGATGCCGACATGCCCGCCGCAGGTCGTAACATTTCGATCTATACCGGATTACTGCGTGATTCTGCATTGTCACGTACCGGCATCCCGCTTGATAACGGGGCCATCCGCCAATTGCTGGGTCAGGCGGCCCGCTGGGCCGGGGAACGTGACAAACTGACCGCACAGATCGAGCGGGTCGAAGATGTAGCCATCGAAGCCGGCGCACTGGCCAAGACCGACAAACGTAGCAGCATCCGGGCCGCCGATGTCAGACGCGCCATCGAAGAACGCCGTCATCGCAACAGCCGACTTGAAGACCGATCCCATGAACGGGTTCAGCGTCGCGAAATTCTGATCGACAGCTATGGTGCGGTTGTCGGGCAGGTTAACGCGCTGACAGTTCTCGATTATGGCGATCACGCATTTGGTTTGCCTGCACGCGTATCCGCACGCTCCTATGTCGGCAGCCTCGGCGTTTTGAACATCGAACGCATGGTCGATATGTCTGGCCCATTGCAGCAGAAATCGGTCATGACAATCGAAGGGTTCCTTAAATCCCGCTTTGCACAGGAATTCCCCCTATCCTTTGCCTGTAACGTGACGTTCGAACAGAACTATGGCGGGATAGAAGGTGATTCGGCATCCATGGCCGAACTTTGCGCGATCATTTCGTCAATTTCCAACATCCCGATGCGCCAGAATATCGGTGTAACAGGATCAATGAACCAGTTCGGGCAGGCACAGCCAGTCGGGGGCATTTCGCACAAGATCGAAGGATTTTATCGCATTTGTGCCGATCAGGGCTTTACCGGCGATCAGGGTGTGATCATCCCGCTGGCCAATGCGGAAAATGTTGTTCTGCGCGAGGAAGTTGTTCAGGCAATTCGTCAGGGCAAGTTCAACATCTGGACGGTGGAACACATCAATGACGCCATCGAATTGCTCAGCGGCAAGCCATGTGGCGATCATCCCGAAGGCCAGTACACCGCCGACAGCGTTTATGGCAAGGCAATGGAACGGCTGCGCCAGAATGACCGCATCCTGCGCGAACGCCACGCCTTCCCGGCATGGTCGGAACAATAAATGATACCGGCGGCGACATCCCCTGTTCGCGTTCGATACGGATCCAAACTGGCCAGTATCGTGACAGGATGCATTGCCGCCGGTCTTTTTATGACCATGGGCCCGGGTCGGGTCACGGCGCAAAATATCGAGACAGCACATCCCGCAAGCAAAGAAATGAAATCCGGTCTGGACGCCATACCGACCGATCTACCCGTTCACACCAGCAGCCCGTCGCCGGTCAATCAACCTTTCAGCCTTCTGCCCGGCACCATACGAACCGACCCCGTTTTACTTGAAGACACAGATCGGCCAAGCCTTGCCGAGCAATATCGAATGGAAAAACAGGGTATCAAACGCGCGCCATCGCGAGCAGCAGGCGCAAAACGCACAATCATGGAAAAACCTGCGCCAGCACTCATCGCCCAGCCAAAATCTGCATCTGCATCCGCGAACACACAGCATGTGACAGTATCGCCTTTAATTCCGGAAACCGGTGCGTCACAGGCATCAACATTGACAGCGACGAGTCTCTCCCCCGCCGGAACCGACGGCGCATTTGCGATCCAGCTTGGTGCGTTTCGCGACACGATCAGTGCCCAAACCTATTGGGCAAGTTTCATGATCCGGTATCCCGATCTGGCACAATCCCACCCCCGCAACCTTTCAACCACAGACATCGGAACCAAGGGAACGTTTCATCGACTGCGCCTTGGTGGGTTTGCTGATATTGCCAGCGCTGAAAAACAATGCCGCCAGCTTTTAGCTGACGGCACGGATTGCTTTGCAACGCATAATCAATAAAGTCGCATTCACGTTGCGTGAATGCGACCGGAAACCGTCCTATTTGGCATCACCGCCCAGCAATACAATCTTGTCAACGATCAGGGTTTCGGCCTCGGTGCAGGTCGTCATCAACGCACCATGGCCGGTCACCCGAACCTTGTCACCAGGACGGAAATTGCTTGCCTTGTTTGCCAGCGCATAAAGGGTTCCGTCATCCGCACGAAACGTGACGCATTCCCGGCCATTATCGGTAATTTCCCCGGTCAGGGTCATGTTTTCTTTCTGAAATGCCGAACATGCCGACATCAACATTCCCGCAGCCAGAATCGCAGCAAACTTGCCAGACACGGCGCCAATTCCGGTTTTCATTATCGTTCTCCTGTGCTCGTGCGGTTTCCTGCCGTCACAAAACCTTACTTTCTTCGTTAATGATGTTGTAACGCACTGGACTTTAAAAAGGATACTGTCAAACGTTTTACGCGTTTCAGTTTGCATTGTCATTGATAACAAGATCAAAGATGAACAACTCGCATCTAGAGCTTCTGAAAAAACTGGCTGACGAGTTTCAACCGCGAACGGATGTTAACACCCGTGCCACAGTTGAAGCCGAAAGCACGGATGCATTTGCGACACTTGTTGATCTTGCACGCGACATGCAAAACCGTCTCGACCAGCAGCAGAACCGCATCCGACAGCTTGAACAAATGGTCGAAACCGACGAGTTGACAGGTCTCTATAACCGTCGCGGTTTCCTGCGTCGTGTTCGCGAAACCATGGCACGTGCCGCCCGTCACCCGGAAAACGGCATTCTGGTCATTGCCGATCTTGACGGCTTCAAATTGATCAATGATCACCATGGCCATGCCGCTGGCGATGCCATCCTGCGCCATTTCGGCCAAAACCTTCGCACACATACACGCGCTGATGATTTTGTCGCCCGCTTTGGTGGTGACGAATTTGCCATCCTGCTGGTCGGCAGCATTCCCGAAGTCGCAGAACGTCGGATAAGTGACCTTGAAAAAGCAACATCGCGCTTCCCGCTAATTTGGCAGGGAGCAGCCCTTCCGATCCGAGCCAGCTTCGGCTTTACCGTCTATAGTGGCAAAAGCGATATCGCACAGCTTTTGCAGCAGGCAGATGACGCAATGTATGCCAACAAACACGCAAAACGCCCCCATTCCGAAAGCAGCCACAACGCCGCCTGACAGTGACTGAGATGTCAGTATTGTCGTTTGAAATACGGTTCCCGTCTGCGTCACGTGACACAAACCAGCCCTGTGCAATCACAATGCCCGGTATCCACCGGCTTTTTTTTGTTTATTAAGTCCTTTTCCTTCATATTGCCCCTTAAGATCGCTATTTAAGAAGAACAGGGAAAACGACTTCGGAACTCATCCGAAGCTTTTGGGGGTCAGGCTTGTGATGGTTCTCGTATGACGGACAATATGAGTTATTCAGCAGAAACAAACGACAGGGACCTACTGGCTGCCATGGCGTTCTGCTGGGCGGACATGCTGCTTGAAGTCGACGAGAACGGATACATCCTGTTTGTGGCCGGTGCGACCGAAAGTCTTTTGGGCTGCCTGCCGGAACGATTGATCGGCGAGGCACTTGATAAGCTGGTCATAAAGTCGGAACGGCCGCTGTTACGGGCCTATCTTCATGCCAGTTCCGGGATCAAACGGCTTGAAGAACTCGATCTTGATTTTCAGTTGATCGAGGATGATGGAATTGCCCTTGGCAATCCGGTTCCCCTGTCACTTAGCGGCTATATGATTTCCGAACCGATCGGTCGTTATTTTATTGCGGCCCGCCATCGCGCGATACGTCCGCGCGCACGATCGGGCATTGATCGCCTGATCCTGCAAAACACGTTGTCTGCGGTAAGCTCAAAAACAGGCAAGAACGACCAGCAGGCCGAAACCGCCGCACGCATGGCCTCAAGCCATAGCGAAGCCCTTGTGGTTCTTGAAAACCTCGCCGCCCTTCGCAGCCAGGCAGAAACCGATGCGACCAACGAACTTGCGCGCCTGATCGGGATTGGCATCGGCAACCGCCGAAGCCTCCAAAACCTTGAACCAGACGGCGGTTATCTGGTTGACGAGCCGATGATCGAACTGGAACGCCGAATTGTCGCCTATGCCAGTGCATTACGCGCCGATCTTGACGATCCGGATTGCAGCGATGCGGCAAACGCCCCCGATCCTTTCAAAAATCTGAACCTTGCCACGGGCGGTTCTGGCACGTCGGGTGCTTCGACACTCACCAACAATGATCTGTTTGGCCGTGACTATGACCTTGCCAGCGGGTTTCACCGCCTCACACAGAATGTCCGCCAACCGATAGAAAATGGTGAAAGAGAAACCAATCTGACGCGTGCTGTTGCATATGCGCTTAATCGTCTGCAGCATCGCGGTGATTCGGATGTATCGGCCGAACGCCTTTCAGCAAGCTTGCCGCATCTTATTCAGGAAACCCTGAAATCGGTTCGGGCGTTTCGCGAAATTGTCCAGAATGGGTCCTTTGCCGTCGCACTGCAACCGATCGTGCATCTCGAAAGCCTTGAAATGCACCATTACGAAGCATTGGCGCGGTTCCATGATGGCGGCAGCGCCCTTGCGGTTGATCAGATCATTCATTTTGCCGAAGGCACCGGATTGATCACCGAATTCGATCTGGCAATGTGTCAGAAGGTGCTGGATCACGTCACGCTTGAACCTGAACGCGTAACTCATTCTGTTGCGGTTAATTTATCCGGCCACTCGCTTGAACAGCAGGATTTTCTGCCAGCACTTGAACAAATTCTGGATCGCTATGATATCGATCCGGCAAAAATCATGTTCGAGGTGACAGAAACGTCGCGCATTCGCGGATTGCGCGACGTGAATGACGGTCTGCAGCGCCTGCGCGGACGCGGGCACCTTGTCTGCCTTGACGATTTCGGGGCGGGGGCCGCCAATTTCGAATATCTGAGCGCGCTTGACGTCGACATCATCAAATTTGATGGCGGTGCCATGCGAACCGCTCTGGCCAAACCCAAAGGCCGCGCTTTTATCAAGGCTACGGCCCTGCTTTGCCGGGATCTTGGCATCCATACAATTGCAGAAATGATCTATGATCAGGCCAGCTTCGAACTGGTTCGCGATCTGGGCATTGATTACGGTCAAGGATATCATCTTGGCGCGCCTGTAACGCTTGCCAGTGTGAATACCGGATCATCAAATACCACGCAAACCGCCGATGCGACCGGAGGCGGAAAATGAACCGGCACCACAAGGATGCTGAGAAGGCAATGTCTGACCATACCGATGTGACGTCCGAACAGGTTTTCATCCTTGATCCACAGACCATGGCCGATGCAGAGGCCCCCGTTCTGGTCATGGACAAGAACGGAACGCCCCTGTTTGCCAACAAAAATGCCCGAAGCTTCGCCGAAGGCATTCGTGACGGCCTATTCCCCGAAATCAACAAACTGGTCTTGCGCGCGATCACAACACCCGGCGGGGTTGTAGAACTGCTGACTTTCGAAGTACAGCGCGGCACGGCAACGCTTGAACTGACCGCCCTGCCAATGGCCGATAACCGTGTCCTGCTGCTGCCACGTGATGTCAGTATGGATCGTAACCTGCGCGAGGCCTTGATTGATTCGCGCCAGCGTTACCGTGACATTGTCGAAGTATCCTCTGCCTTCGCATGGGAAACCGACGATACCGGCAAATTCATTTTCGTCTCGCCGCGCGGCGCACTTGGCTACAAGGCCGAACAGCTTGTCGGACGCTCACCTCTTGATTTCCTTCTTGATACCGCCGATCAGGACAGCGAAATCGTATTTCGCAGCCAAAAGGCCGTTCGGGATGTGCCGATCTGGCTTAAACGGGCCAATGGTAATGCCGCCTGTCTGGCCGTTTCCTCGACCCCGGTTTACACGCGTGATGGACGTTGGACCGGCACGCGCGGGCTTGCCCATGACATTACCGAACAGCGCCGCCGAGAAAGCGAAGTCGCCACCGCGCGAAACCGTGACCGGCTGATGACCTATATCGTGCGGACCATGCGCGATGAAATCGATCCGACCCTTGTCCTGAAAGGAGCGGCGGATGCGAGTGCGCGCGCTCTGGCCTGTGCGGGATGCGCGATTTTTCGCCGCAACGAAGACACCGACGAGATCGAAATGGTCGCCTGTCACGGCCCCGAAGACATTGACCCGATTGCCAATCAGGCCTTGAAACAGCTTGACGAAAACGAAGACGTTTTCGAAGCAGAAATCGAAAACTATCGCGTTCTTGCTCATCACTCCCACTATCATCAGCGGGTGAATGGTGCAGTGATATTTATCTTCAATGCCGATCACCCCGTCCCGAATGAAGGCGAACGCGCCATCATGTCCGAGGTTTCCGATCAGATCGGCATTGCAATCGAACAGGCCGCACAGCATGACCGGATCGTCACCCTGTCGCGGACCGATGGTCTGACCGGGCTATTGAACCGGCGTGCCTTTTTCGACGAACTCGGTCGTCGCCATGCCCGACTGCTGCATGACAACATGCCCGCGGCACTGATGTATGTTGACATGGATAATTTCAAGCTGGTCAACGATGTACACGGGCATCAGACCGGCGACGAGGCCATTCTGGCACTAACCCGCATTCTTCTGGACAACACCCGCCCGGTTGACTTGGTCGCGCGTCTTGGCGGCGATGAATTTGTCGTCTGGCTGGATGGGGCCGATATGGAAACCGCGGCTAAGCGCGCACGCATCCTTCTGGAAAAAAGCGCAGCCTTATCGTCGTTTTCCGGTGCCAAAGATCGCCCGCTTGGTATTTCGGTCGGTATTGCGGTACGCGATGCCGCATCCAAAGAACCGCTTGAACAACTTGTGCTTCGCGCCGATCAGACCATGTATCAGGTGAAAAAACACGGCAAAGGCAGTTTCGGTATTGCCGCCCCTCCCGGATCGGATGAACCGGCAAAAATAGAAAACCAGGAGACACCCCTATGAAGGGCTTTTTGCAGAGGGTCTTCACCAAACGTCGGGAAACCCCGATCACGTATGATGAAGCCAAGGATATGGCAGCCAGCCCGGATGCAAATGTGCGCGGGGTACTGGCCCAGCGTCACGATACCAAACCCGAAATCCTGTACTATCTTGCAAGTGATGCGGATTCCCAGGTGCGGCGTCATATTGCAGCAAACCAGGCAACCCCGGTACAAGCCGACGTCCTGCTGACCGACGACAAGGATGACAGCGTTCGTGGCAGTCTGGCCGAAAAGATTGCCAATCTGTCAGCCGGACTGACACCCAACGAGTCGGACAAGCTGCGCCGCATGACCTACGAGGCGCTGGACAAGCTTGCCCGTGATCAGGCCGTCCATGTCCGTCAGGTGATTTCCGAAACGCTCAAGGATATCGCCAACGCGCCGCAGCCGATCATTCAGCAATTGGCACGCGATACGGAAAGTGTCGTGTGCGGACCAGTCCTGCAATATTCGCCGGTTCTGACCGAAACGGACCTGCTTGAAATCATCGAAGGCAGCACCGGGCGCGGATCGCTAAGCTTTATTTCGCGCAGACGCAATGTCGGCGAAAAATTGGCTGATGCGATTGCGGCAAGTAGCGATAAGGACGCGATTTCGCACCTTCTGGGCAATAAATCGGCGCAAATCCGCGAAGAGACGCTTGATCAGCTGATTGATCGTGCCCCGGATTATCCCGAATGGCACAAGCCATTGGTTGAACGCCCGCAACTGCCACCAACAGCGGCCGGGAAACTGGCGCGATTTGTGGCCGAAAGCCTCATCAGCGTGCTTGAACGTCGTAAAGACCTGAAAAAGGAACAGCTGGAAGCCGTGCGTGAAGTGGTCAATCGCCGCATTTCGTCAGGCGAATTTGACAAACGCGACGAAGTCCCGGTTGAAACCCGCAAGGCCAAGCAAAAAGAGGCCGAAAAGAAAGTCGCCGCCAAGGCAGACGGTAAAGACGGCGCAGCAGGCGAAGAGGAAGAAGAATCCTCCTACGAAAAGGCCTTGGCCCTGCATAGCAAAGGCAAACTCACCGACAAGGAAGTTGCCAAGGCATTGGCCGCCAATGATGTCAAACTGGCACGTGCCGCCTTGGCCGTACTTGCCGGAATTCCGCCAGAAGCGGTAAGCAAGGTCCTGAATACCCATTCGGCCAAGGGGGTTGTGTCGTTGGCATGGAAGGCCGGCCTTTCGGCCGAACTGGCCGTTAAAATTCAGGTCAAACTCGGTCATGTTCCGCCCGGTCAGACGCTTAATCCCCGTGGCGAGGCATATCCCTTAAGCGAAGAAGACATGAAGTGGCAGCTTGAATTCTTTACCGGTATGGCAACGGTCGGCCTGCGCTAAACTGTACCGGCCGTATCAGCCATACCCGCCCGCGATCAGGCCGAACGCAGCATTGATATGTGGGCGATTCCATCTTCATAGAATGCCTCACCGAACTGGATGAAGCCAAGCCCCTCGTAGAAGTTTTTAAGATACAGCTGGGCATTCAGAAAAATGCCCTTACCCGCAAAGCTGTCCTCGCAGGATGCAATGGCCTGCAACATCAGTTTACGGCCGATCCCCTGCCCGCGCAAATCCGGGCTGGCAACGACACGCCCGATTGCAGGATGTTGCCCCTGTGCGGAATGATCGGGGTCAATACCCGGTGCCACAATGCGCGCGGCTGCCACCACCCTGCCATCAAGTAATCCCAGAACATGCTGACAAATCGGGTCCAATCCATCGATATCGGGAAAAAGACATTCCTGTTCGATGATGAAAATCTGTTGCCGTAATTGAAAAAGGTCATGGACCAGACGCGGCGTCATATCGTCAAAGGCACAATGAACCCATTGCAGGGGTGATGATGAAGCGGACATGGCGGCAACTTTCATTTCCGGACGTGGCGGGCGCGGTTCTTGTGGTTATTTCGCGGCCAGATTCTCGATATGATAGATAAACACATCATCCTCTTGTGTCGATGACAACAGGCGGTTTCCTGTCATATCGCAAAAGGATTTCATATCTGCAACCGATCCCGGATCAGTCGCCAAAACCTTTAGAACGCCGCCTACCGGCACATCGCGCAACGCCTTCTTTGCCTTCAGTACTGGCATCGGACAAATCAGTCCACGGGCATCAAGAACAAGGTCGAAAGGGTCTTCTGGAGTAAACGACATGAAAAACCTTATAAAAATCGGGATAATCATCGCCAATCCGTGAATTGGCGATTGTTGCATTTGCACAATATGTTAGACTGATTTTCCAGAATCAATCAAACGCTGATGCCCGCCCGCAATGCAAATCTATCTGCCTATTGCCGAGATGTCGGTAAACATTTTTCTGATATTGGGGCTTGGCGGCGGCGTCGGATTTTTGTCCGGATTGTTCGGCGTTGGCGGCGGATTTCTGATCACGCCGCTTTTGATTTTTTACGGAATCCCCCCCGCAGTATCGGTTGCCACCGCGGCAAACCAGATCGTAGCATCCTCTGTTTCCGGGGTTTTTGCCCATTGGCGACGCGGCAATGTCGACCTTAAAATGGGCCTCGTGCTGCTTGCGGGTGGTATTGCCGGATCGACCGCCGGGGTTTGGGTCTTTGCATGGTTGCGTTCCCTGGGCCAGATCGATCTGGTCATTTCGCTTTGCTATGTGATCTTTTTGGGGATCATTGGCGGTATGATGCTGATCGAAGCATCGCGCGCCATTTTCCGTACCCGACGCCGCGGCGGGCAGCTCCGCCGCACCAAAAAGCACCAGCACAGCTTCGTGCATGGCCTTCCATTTAAAATGCGGTTTTATCGCTCGGGCCTTTATATCAGCGCATTACTGCCGCTTCTTGTCGGGCTCTTTGTCGGATTATTGACGGCTCTGATGGGGGTTGGTGGCGGGTTTGTCATGGTTCCGGCCATGATCTATATCCTCGGCATGCCGACCAGTGTCGTTATCGGGACGTCGCTGTTCCAGATCATTTTCGTGACAGCAAACGTCACCTTCCTGCAATCAATCCAGACACAGACCGTCGATGTCGCCCTTGCCATCCTTCTTTTGATTGGCGGGGTCATCGGGGCGCAATTTGGCGCGCAATTCGGATCGCGGCTTAAGGCAGAGCATTTGCGCGCAATGCTGGGGCTTCTGGTACTTTCGGTTTGCCTGAAACTTCTGTTCGATCTGGTGATCACGCCGACCGAACTGTATTCCGTCGCGCCGGAGAATTTGTAATGCACAAATCGGGCGCGATCATCCACACACTGCTTGCCGTTGCTGCGGTGCTGGCCGTGGCCCTGCCTGAACGCGCGCGCGCCGAAGCACTGGTAGTCGATCTTTCCAACCACCTGGTCGCCATTACCACCGGCTTTACCGGCACCAATGTTCTGTTGTTTGGTGCCGTGCAAAGCGAAGGCGATGTGATCGTGACGGTCAAGGGTCCCGATCAGGATATGGTCGTGCGGCGCAAGGAACGGAAAGTTGGCATCTGGGTCAACAGCGAAAGCGCCACATTCCGCAATGTGCCCGCCTATTATGCCAGCGCGTCGAACCGGCCGATGGAAATCATCGCCAATTCCCAGCTTTACAACGATTACCGTATCGGGCTTGAACATCAACGCTTTGTCACTGAAATAGACGACAAGGATCGCAACAGCAGCGATTATCGAGATGCCCTGCTGCGCAACATGCGCGCGGCCGGCCTTTTCAACCAGCGCCCGGCCAAAATCAGCTTCCTGTCCAATCAGCTTTTCCGGACCGATATCCATTTTCCGGCCAATACCCCGACCGGCACCTACACCATCAATGTCTATCTGATCCGTGACGGACGCATTGCCAGCGTTAAAACAACGCCGCTGGTCGTATCAAAAACCGGTGTAAGCGCAGAAGTTTATGACTTCGCACATCGTTATTCGGCACTTTATGGCATCATCGCTGTCATCATTGCGATCGGTGCCGGCTGGATCGCAAGCGTCGCCTTCCGGAAACGCTGATCCGCCCCCCAATCTCCAATTGAACGATTGCACACCTTACATCTTCCTTTGATGATTTTCGCACATGCACCATCGCGTTTTGCAGTTGCGTAAAGATATTTTCTTTGTCGGAATGCTTGAAAAATAGCTTGGAAACCGGCCTTGAATTACGGCAAACTTTGTCTGTCCGGTATGGTTGCGCCCCGCCCCGCACGTTGGCGACCATTCACCCCGGAACCCATTTTATTCAGGACAGGACGACATGAATTCATTTGATGCCGACCGCGAACTGCGCGCTGCCACCACGGATCGCACGTTCCTTGTTGTGGTCGACGATAGTGACGAAATGACCAAAGCGCTTCGCTATGCCTGTCGCCGTGCACAGCATACCGGGGGGCGTGTCGCACTGCTAAGCGTCATTCAACCTGCTGAATTCCAGCACTGGATGGCTGTTGGCGATCTGATGCAGGAAGAAGCGCGCGAAAATGCAGAAACACGCGTCAACGAACTGGCCGCCTATGTCCATGAACAGACCGGCTCCATGCCACTTCTGTTCATTCGCGAAGGACGCCTGAAAGACGAACTTCTGAATTTGCTCGACGAAGAAGAACAGATTTCCATTCTGGTTCTGGCCGCTGGCACCAACAGTGATGGCCCCGGCCCACTGATCACCGCATTGACCAACCGGGATGTGGTCGGTCAATTACGCCTGCCATTGACCATTGTGCCCGCAGCCCTGTCAGAAGCCGATATCGACGCGCTTAGCTGATCGCACGACAGACAACGCAATAGCCCGGCTTTTTGCGCAGTGATCAACAGGCTTATCAAACGGCGCGATCTTCAAGGAAGTTCATATAGGTTTCAAACGATGACCGTTGCCCAAACAGGACATGGGCACGATTGCGAATAGCCTGTGAAACCACCGAACGTCGCCTTTTATCTGTTGCCAGTGTCAGGGCGGTTTCAACGTAATCCGCCGAATGATAGGCAACGCAATCAAAAACCGAAATCTGGCGATAGCAGGTATGGCTACGCCGTGAGCGTGCGCCCTTGCCCGGCAAGGTCACCAGCGGCACACCAAGACCAAGGCAGTCAAACGCCAGCATCGCATCGTTCCATGCCGGACTTTCAAGAACCACATCCACCGCACACAGCAGGGAATGAAGATCTGCACGACTATGCACCGAAACAAACCGCATGCGTCCGGCGACATCGGCATAGTTAAGAGCAAACCGCCGCCCCCATGCCGCGTCCCAGCTATCGCGTTCCGGTGCGATCAGCAAAAGTTCGGCGGTTTCATCAAGACGAAGGATTTCGGCAATCAGCGGATCAAAATCAGCCGTCAGAACATCAAGCGGCTGCGGGCAAAGATAGGTATTCCGATCCTGATCAATCCGCCAGCGGCGCTGCAAATCGCCCGGCGACAAGGTGATCTCATCAGGCCGTGTTGCATTGACAAACAATCCGGGCAGACGGATCAATTCCTCGCTAAAGCGGGTTTCACCGCCCGCGGTTTCCCAATCCTCGGCAATCAGGTGGCAGTCAATATTTGCAAGCCCGGTCGTCGCGGCAATCCCGCCACCGGCAATTTGCAACGGTGCCAGACGCCAGCTTGCCAGCAACATCGTATAAGCATCGGCCTGTGGATCGGCATAATGCAAAACGTCAAGGTCAAGGCCCGCAATCACGCGCGCCGAATGCAACGGATCAAGCGGCAATGGCACCACCAGATCGGCCTCGGCGTCGATGCGGGCGGTAATGTCATCCTCGCCCAGTGGCGGGCGGATAACCGTAATATCAAAACGGTCCCGGTCAATCGCACGGACCAGCCCCGCAATCCATCGACCAATACCATTATCGCGCATATTGGCCGATACAACGCCAAGCCGGACCTTGCCACCCTTTGGCCGGGTTCGCGCCGCAACATGAGGCACGTCATAACCTGAAACCAGCCGTTCCCAATAATGACCAACTGCACGCAATTGTGCATCGCCTTCGGGACGAAGGGCCGCACGCCACACTGGCGGGAACCGTGTCAGGGTAATCGGATCGATCAGGTCACTTTGGCCAAGATCAAGGTCAAGATCATCGTCATCAAGCGTATCGTCGAGAAGATCACGAACAACTTCGTCATTCTGGGCTGCCAGATCGGCCGGAACAGGCGCAAACAGCAATCGGCGGGCCGTTCGGAACAACGCCGTATTTTCCCCAATCGCAATCTTGCGATCAATGGCGTTCTGCAAAACCGATTGGGCCGATGCCGCGTCGCCTTCTTCCGCCAGTTCGACCGCAAGACGGAACACGGCGTCATCGCCACCACCCGCACCAATCGACGCCCCAAATCGCTCGACGGCTTCGCTGTGACGTCCGGCAAGGCTTAATGCCTCGCCCATCATCAAAAGAAGTTCGGGATCGTTGGGATTTGCATGCAAAAGTGCTTCAAGCGCACCAATCGCCTCGGTCCCCTGCCCGGTTCGCAAATACAACAGTGCAAGCGTCCGCCGCGCCCCGGCATCCTGCGGATCAAGTGCCAGAACCTGACGCAGGCAATGCAGCGCCCCGGCAAACTGTCCCAGTCGGAAAAGCGCATCGCCATAAGCCGTCAGGGCGCGCTGATGTCCCGGTTGCAATTCAAGGGCGCGCAAAAGGGGTTCGGATGCCGAAACCGTTCGTCCCTGATCAAGCCGGATCTGCCCCATAAGCACAAGTGCATTGACGATATCATCACGCAGCCTGAGCGCGGTTGTGCAGGATGCCTCCGCCCCGGCGATATCCCCCATGGCATACTGGCATGCCCCAAGATTGGCATGAATTTCGGCAACATCGGGTGCCAGTCGAAGAGCCAGCATGTAATTTTCATGCGCCAGTTCAAGTTCATCAAGCTGGCGATAGGTATTGGCGATATTGCAATAAAGTGCGGGGGAATCGGGGCATAGGCGAATCGCGCGCTTGAACGCACCAACGGCTTCGCGCAATTTTCCGACCGCCTTTAACGCCTGCGCATGGTCGTGCTGGATTTCGGCGTTATTGGCGTCCGCGATTGCAGCCCGGCCCATGCGTTCGGCAGCAATATCACCATTGCCCTGTTTCATCGCCACCAGGCCGGCCAGATGCATGGCTTCTGCCGCCTGCGGATAGGCAAGCGTCATCTTGCGGCAGGCGCTTTCTGCCTCCGCCAGTTGACCCGTTTCAAACAGGTCGATTGCAAACCGGAACATCTCGCCAAGATCAGACAAGGATCGTATCGCCACCCGAGAGTTTGTTTAATGCGCCACCATAGGCACCAAGCGTTAACAAACCACGTCTTTGCCACAAAATATGGGCTCTGACTATGGCAAGCACACACAAAAAACCACCCGGCCTGACAAGACCGGATGGCAAAGTTTGTCATCATGCCAAAAAGCATGATGTGGGGGTTATTCATCAACCCTCGTGGCTGAAGTAACGGCCGAAACGGTTGGCAAGGAAATCATCGAGCGAAACCTGTTCCTGCCGGATATATCCCTTGCCCGCCAGTTTGCCGGTCAGGACCATATCCATCACCGCACAAAGCCCGGCCGACGTCGTGATCTGGATCGCCGACCAGTTCCTGCCACCGATTGCCGTGCCATGAACCTTGCGGATAAAGTTTTCCTCGCAAAGCTCGCCATCGCGGGTACCAATTGCATCGGCAAAAATCACGATCACGTCCTGACTTGTGATCGGTAGCGACTTTTCAAAGATCTCCTTCATCAGATCGGGGCGCTTGCCAAGCCCAAGGTCTTCGATCAGGATTTTCAGGATTTCCTGATGCCCGGGGTAACGCACGGTCTTGTAGTCAAGGTTTTCGACCTTGCCTTCCAGCATGTCACAAAGCGCACCGACCCCGCCCGATGTATTGAATGCCTCGTATTCGGTGCCATCGATGGTGAAACGCTCATATCCTTCAAGCGGCAGAACCTCGATCCGCTTGCCTTTATGGATGGCTTCGCACGGGTTCAGATATTCGTTGATCAGACCATCTGTCGACCATGTCAGGTTGTATTTCAACCGGTTGGTCGGGTTTTGCGGCAGGGCACCGACACGAAGACGCAGGTTCTGAACGCTATCAAACCGCTTGAAAAGATCGTGGGCCGCGATTGAAATAAAGCCGGGTGCCAAACCACATTGCGGCACAAACGCCCCATCGGCATCCTTGGCAATATCACGAATGGCACGGGTGGTTTCAACATCTTCGGTGACATCAAAATAAGATGCGCCAACACTGCGCGCCACACGCGCAATCGCGACATTAAGGTAAAACGGACAGGTCGACAGGATTGCATCATGGCCTTTGGCCACATCCGTCAATGCCGCCTCGTCGGTGACATCAACCTTGACCAGCGTTGCCGCATCATCCTTGGCACAAATTTCAAGCATATGCCCGTTGGAATCCGCCAGCGTCACCGCATATTCGCCACTTTCACGCAGCATGACAGCCGCAATACGACCGATTTTTCCTGCTCCAAGGATCAGAACTTTTTTCATTTCAGCAAACTCCCATTTTGACGCCTTTGACCGCATATGATGCGTGGCCCTGCCTGATTACGGCCCTGATAACGTTATTGTTATGCTGTCTTGATGGTCTTCCGCTGGACTGCCGGTTACAACCCGGCGATACTGTCATTTCTCATGATTTAACCGTTAAAATCACGGGCTACACCGATGAAACGCAACATTGATGACATTGATCGCCGCCTGATCGCCCGGCTGCAACAAAACGCCCGCACCCCGATTGCGGCCCTTGCGCGTGATGTCGATCTGTCACGAAGTGCTGTTCAGGAACGCCTTGAACGCCTTGAAAAGGCAAAGATCATAACCGGATACACAATACAGCTTGGCGAACAAGCACGTGCGCTTTTGCTTGCCGAAGTCATGATACAGGTCGAACAGAAACAGTCTGCCGGGGTGGTCGGCGCGCTTCAGAAAATAACCCACTGCATTCGGTGCCTTGCGATTTCCGGTGAATATGACCTGATCGCCGAAATTGCCGCCGACACATCCGAAGAACTTGACACCGTTCTTGATCAAATCGGGGCCTTGCCCGGAATTAAACGCACGGCAAGCTCAATCATCCTTTCCACGAAATTTGATAGACGATAAACTGCCCCCGGGTTGGGGAGCCTCTGTTCGGGAATTTTCAAAAAATTGGCTGAAAAACGCAGATATTCCGTCCTGACTGTTCTGCTTGCCGGGTTTTCTGTCACCAGCATTCTTGGTGTCGGTATTGCCCTTTATGTCGGACTTGGGGCCGCCTATCAAAACACCCGCAACCTTTGGGTCATGCTTAGCGATCTGGACCTGACATCGGTCCAGCGAACCATGCATGAACGGATGGACAATGTGGGTAAACGTGCGGTCTGGGTCGCCGATCAGGTGGCAAGTGGCGCTCTGGATCCAAGCTTTCAGTATGGCTGGAACAATGCGATGCGCGCACTTTCGGCATCGCAAATCGATGTGATGGCCTATGGTCTGATTACCGGCGACCGCCAGTTTATCGGCTATAATCCCGAAAATATGAGCGAAATCCGCCGTACATTGCCCAGCGATGATGTTATTTTTTCAGAACTGGCGCATTTGCGTGGACCAACGGCTAATCACACCGGTTTTCCACGATGGGACCCCTATTTCAAGCAGACAGTGATTGCTGATTGGATTCCATTGTTTGCGGACGGTCGCTACGTCGGAACATTCATCCAGTATCTGTCACTGTCAAACCTGTCCAACAGCCTTATCCGTGGGCGCGAGGACTTGCCGGGTGTTCCGTTTATCCTGATCGCCGGAAACCGTGTCATGGCCCATCCACGTCTTCGTGAATGGGGCGATAGTGCTGCATCTGCACTGGTAAATGGCGCGGATATCGCACGCAGCCCTATTCCCCTTCCGACGATCAATGATATCGGTGATCCGGTTCTGGCCAATATCGGCAAGTCCGAGTCCATTGATATTGGCGATGAAAGCAAAAAACGCCCCGAAGCCAAAAACCTTCGCCTGTCCGGCCTTGATCTTGATGGCCGCTATTCGATGATCGTCACCAAACAGATGATGAATACCCCCTTCTCGCCGATCATCATCGGGATCCATTTCGAAGAAGAACTGTTTGATGACGAATGGAACAGGCTGGTTCTGGCATCGGTGATGGGCGGGACTGTTTTGTTGCTATCGATCATCGTTGCCGTGATCATTGCCCGTCACTTTACCAAACCGATCCGCCGTTTTTCCGCTGCCGCCCGGGCATTTGAGGAAGATGGCATCGAAAACCACGATTTCCCCGACCTTAAAGGCAGCCGTATTCGCGAATATGATGATGCCGCACGATCATTCAATCACATGATCAAGGCCGTCCATGACCGCGAACGGATCAGCAGCCTGTTTGGTAAATTCCTGCCGGCCTCCATTGCCCGCAAACTTCTGGCATCGGGAACCGATTCCGGGGTTCTTCCGCCGCAGCAGTGCGAGGCAACTGTCCTGTTTGTCGATATCGAGAGCTTTACAACCCTGTGCGAAGAACTCGAACCGCAACAGATCATTTCGATGCTGAACGCCTATTTCGACTGTGCAACCGGTATTATCGAAGAACATGGTGGCATCATTACCCAGTTCCAGGGTGACGCAATTCTTGCGGTATTTAACGCCTTTGATGAATTGCATGACCATGCCGATGCGGCCCTTGATTCGGCCCTCGCCATTCAGCATGCCGTCGAAACCCGCCAGTTTGACGGACTTTCCATTCATTGCCGCTGCGGGGTGAATACCGGGCGCATGATCGCCGGGAATGTCGGTGCAAGTGCCCGCCTGTCCTTTACCGTGCACGGCGATGCCGTGAACACCGCGTCGCGGCTTGAACGGGAAAACAAGGAACTGGGAACCCGCATCCTTCTATCAGACAGCACCCGCGATCTCCTTTCCGATCCCGAGCGGGTGGTAAAAGCCGGACAAATCCAGTTGCGTGGCCGTCATACCGAAACTCTAATCTATACCTGCCGGAATTGACCCGCGCGATATGCTTTTCATTGCGTTCAATCATCAGTAAGCTTTGCCGATAACCCGGAAAAACAAACCGGGCCATTGGGGGCATACGGGGAATATGATGACCAAACGCAGGGGGCGTTTTTCGATACTTGGCGTATTGCTGGGCGCGTTTTTTATGACCAGCGTACTCGGTGTGGGGCTTGCACTTCGCCTTGGCCTTGATACGGCTTATGACAACACCCGCAATCTATGGATTGCAATGACCCATGCCGACCTGAAAGACGCGCAAAATGCCATGCGCAACCGGATCGAACGGATGCAACGCCGCAATATCTGGGTCGCCCGCGAAGTGGCAAATGGCGATCTTTCACCCGATGACACTGCCATCTGGGACAATACCCTGGCGGCCCTTGTGACCAATGAACGCGATGTGACCGCCATCGGGATTCTGATGCCCGATGGTCGTTTCCGGTGGTACGACGCAAAGACGGACAGGACTGTCTCGCGCCAGGCCGATCCCCAGGAAGACATCATCGCCCGATCCCTGATCGCCTTTGGCCCGGGCCAAAGCATCACGCAGTTTCCACGCTGGAACAGCCTGGTCAATCAGGTCGTGATCACCGAAATGATCCCGCTGTTTCAAAGGGGGGAATATATCGGATCGCTTGTGCAGCTTGTATCACTTGGCGATTTTTCACGCGATCTGAAAACGGATCCGACAGAGGCCGGACGCACGCCATTTGTCATCGTCAATGATCATGTCATTGCCCATCCCGCCCTGCCCGACTGGCACCAGTTGCACCCGCCCGCAAATATTGGAACCGATGATGTTCTTGGCGTCCTGCCCCGTATCGACGACCTTGCCGATCCGGTTCTTGCACAGATGGACCAGTGGCAGACATTTGATTTCAACGACGGCCGAACACCTGATGGAACCAATGGCTCGACGGCCTCGGCACTCGAAACCGCGGGCGGATACCACGTTATCATCACCCGGAAATTTGAAGAATCGGCAGGTCTTCCAATTGTAATGGGCATGCATTTTGATCCGACCGTTTTTACCCGCGAATGGGAACGCCTGAAGCTCGCGACACTGATCGGAACGGCAATCATGGTTCTTGCGATCATACTGGCCGTCATGATCGCGCATTATTTCACGCGCCCGCTGAAACGGTTCTCAGCCGCAACAAGGCAACTTGAAACCGGCATGCTTGACGATCTGCCGATCCTACCCGGCAGCCATATCATCGAATTTAACGATGCATCACGATCATTCAACAATATGGCCATCACCCTGCGTGACCGCGAACGCATCGGACGGCTGTTTGGCAAATTCCTGCCAACGGCCATCGCCCAGCAATTACTGGCCTCTGACGATGACACCGGCAATATCCAATCCCGCCAGTGCGAGGCATCCATCCTGTTTGTCGATCTGGTCGGCTTTACGACCCTAAGCGAAAAGATCGCCCCGCAGCGGATCGTCACCATCCTGAACGCCTATTTTGCCAAGGCAACGGCAATCATCGAACAAAATGGCGGCATCATTACCCAGTTTCAGGGCGATGCCATCCTTGCCGTGTTCAATGCCTTTGACGAAGTGCCCGATCACGCCGATGCGGCGGTACAAACGGCAGTCGCCCTGCAAAAGTTGGTTCACAATGATCTGTTTGACGGCGAAGAACTGCGCTGTCGATGCGGGATCAATACCGGCCTGCTGGTGGCGGGCAATGTCGGGGCGCCGGATCGGCTGACATTTACCGTGCATGGCGATGCGGTCAACAGTGCAGCCAGACTGGAAGCCAAGAACAAGGAACTGGGCACACGCATCCTGATCGCAAGCACCACATTCGATCAGCTTTCAGACCCGTCACAGGCCCGTCTTGCCGATGAAATTCTGCTGCGCGGACGCAGCGAAACAACCGCTGTCTATACCATTCCGATAGATGGCATTGATTAAGAAAAGGGTTGGCAAGCCGCAAAACACAAAACGCCGCATTGGATAAACCGATGCGGCGTTTTGTAAAACCTGAGAGAACAAGGTACCGGGAATTAACCCTGGCGCGCCTTGAAACGCGGGTTCTTTTTATTGATCACGTATACGCGGCCACGGCGGCGCACGATACGGCAGCCTTTTTCCCGCAGCTTCGCGGATTTCAATGAGTTCCGGATCTTCATAATAGTAAACCTTAGAAACTTGGCCCCTTCGAGGAAGCCGGAAAATAGAAGTACACCCAGCCCCTGTCAACACCTAAAACAGGTTGCAGCGACAGAATTCCAGACAAAGTCCATTCCTTCGTCGCCCGCCGTAGACATGAAACAGGGCAATCACCTGATCGTTGCGTAGAACCGATAAAAGGCTAGCGTTCCGTTTTCAAGCATTTTTACGCGATTCATCCACATTTCCATCTCTGGCACCAGATATGTCAGCACATCCGGGTCCAAACCGCTGTTCTGGATATCTGCCAGCATCGCCATCCAGGCGGCCTTGATCTGACTGACATGCACATCCGTCTCGTCTTTGGCGATACGGATATCGAATTTCAGCTTACCCAACACCTTTTTGTATTGGTCAGCCGTCCATGGAAACGGTTTGAAGTCTTCGTACTTTGCCCAATTGGCCACCTCATCTTCGTGACCCTCGGACGTCAGAACATAGTCGGTCAACAATATCTGGCCGTGATCACGCAGCGTTTCCGCCACCGAGACCAGCAAGACATCCTTTTTTTCGATGTGGAAAAGATCGCCAAACGAATAAACCACGTTGAAATAGGCTTTGCGCAAATCGGGGTTGGCCGGATCAAAGGCCTGCACCGGGACTTTTTTCTGAACTCCGGCCTGCACGGACCGCTCCATCCCCAGCAACGCCAGTTCGCCATCCCGCTCGTAGGCAGTTACCCAGACACCAAGCTTATCGGCAAGCAAACGCGCAACCCCGCCAAGCTTCGCCCCGATTTCAAGGCAGCTCAGCGTCTCGTCAAGTGCAAGCGGCTTTGCCAGTTCCAAGGCATAATCATGACCACCCGGGATCATGATGCCGCGATCAAACAGCTTGGCATAAAGTTTGATTCGTTCCGGTGGCCAGCGACCGATTTCATCATCAAGGTCAAGCTCGCCCAGTTCCGGCTCAATCGGCCGGGCAAGAAACAGGCGCATTTTATGAAGCCACGCCCGGTAATCATCGATTTCTTTTTGCAGAAGATAATATTCGACCGGGTTGTCATACCCCTGCCAACGCGCACGAAGCTTTGTTGCAAGGCTCAGACTGTGACCTTCGGGCATCACGAATTCCGCCATATCACCACTATGACCACCATTGTGATCAAGGACATCGCCGTCATGGTCGGCATTGCGTTGCCAGAATTTAAGTTTCAAGGCGGATACTCGCTAAGCGGTTCGCAGATAAGCGGATCAATTCTTGCAAAATATGGCAAATACGCAAAAGTGACAACGTGTTAAGATTTCAATCATATGATCCCAGCATCGATACGAATATAAAGTGAATGTGATTTAACCTGCCCGGCTTCGGGACAATGTTTATGTGCGGGATGCCTTTTCACGAATGAGCCAGGATCACCTCGGGATCTATTATCGCCTGCTGAAAATTGCGCCGGGCGCCAGCGCAAAGGAAATCAAGCTTGCCTACCGCAAGCTTGCCTTTGAATTTCATCCCGATCGCAATACAGATATCGATGCCGAGGAAAAATTCAAGGACATCACCGAAGCCTATGAAATCCTGACCGGTGCGCGCAAGGCACCGCCAAACCCATCACGTAACGGTAAAAACGGTACCGGCACAAATGATGGCACAGCCGGCAAACAGCAAAACGGCCCCTATGGCCCACAGGCCGCCGGTGCCCAAAACGCCAATTCGCAACAACGCACCCGTCAGGGCTTTGCCGGTACAGGGCGCAAGGCCGAAACCAACCACGAAAGCGAAGAGGAACGCTTTGCCCGCGCCAACGAAGCCTATCGCCAGCAGCAGGAACGCAACGCGGCACGCAAATCAAACATCCATCCAGGTGCCAAGCGCCACGCAAAAGCACGCGCAAAGCCCGATCAGGCCGGTTTTGTCCGCTGTGCCGTGACAGAAGTCGTATCCGCCCAACCCCGCATGGTTGAATTCACCATTGTGCGCGGTTTTCTCAATTCCCTGAAAATCGAAAAAATCACCGCCAACCTTGCTCCCAAAGGGGCAAAACGCATGGCGCTTAAGGCCAGTTTCAAAACATGGTTGCGCGGTTTCTGGGGCTGGCGCAGCTTCATCCCGGCATGGCGCGCGATCATCGGTAATATGCGCGGCGGCACCCTGCCCGCAGAAGGCAATGCAAAACTTCTGTTCACGCAGGCCACCGCGTTCGAACGCAGCGGAAATAAACCCCTTGCCCGGGCCGTGTTGTTACAAGCCAGTGATTTCATCGGCACCAACCGGTCGGTGCTGGCCGAACAGATCCGCGCCAATCTGCGGCGTCTGGATGACGGAAAACCCCTTCGCCGGGTCCGCAGCGAATGGAAACAGGCCGGGATGCTCGATGCCCTTTTGCATCTAAGCCCGCTGTTTGTTGCCATTTTCTGTTTGCTGGTGGCGTTTGGGCCGGGGCAAGGCTTTGTCAGTCACGACATCCCGCAACTTGTTGCCGACAAGACCAGCGAACTGACGCGATCCGTCGAAAAGCTGATCGGCGAAGATCGCGATCCCTATTATATCGACCGTGATCTTCTGAACATGCGCGAAGGCCCCGGCATCGAATATCCAGTCATGCGGCGTCTGGCACGGTTCGAAACCGTCTATGTCGACGGACCAAGCGAGGATTTCTGGATTGAAATTGAAACAGCCCTTGGCGAAACAGGGTTCGTCAATCTGGATGCGCTGGTTCCTGGAAGCGGTGCCAAGGCCCGCGATGAATGGTGCGCTACAAACAGTTGCGACTGAGCGCGGATACGATCAGTCGCAACAGAAACTCATTTGATATGGCCTGATGGAACCGGTCAGTTCTTGACCGGAACCGCCTTCAGCGCCGCCAGAAGATAATCCCAGAAACGCAGGACACTTGGCACATGGACGCATTCGTCCGGGCTATGCGCGCGTTTGATGGTCGGGCCAAATGAAACCATATCCCAGTGAGGATATTTCGCGCCCAATACACCACATTCAAGCCCGGCATGAATGACCCGGATTTCAGGGTCTTTGCCAAACATGTCGCGATGAACCGCTTTCATCATATTGACGACTTCGCTATCCGCGTTCGGCTTCCAACCGGGATAGGCATCGCCCCACTTCACCGTCGCAGCGATATTTTCAAACACCGATGTCGCAACCTCGCGCAGGGCATCACGCGCCGAATTGATCGAACTGCGCGCCGAAAGGGTCACATCCGCCTTGCCATCGGCCAGCTTGATAATCGCCAGATTGATCGACGTCTCAACAACACCTTCAACACTGGTGCTCATGGCGTGCACACCGTTCGGTGCTCCGACAACCGCATTATTGAAACGTTTGGAATCCGCTACACTCATCGCTTTTGCTGGCAATGCGACATCTTTGGCTGCGATGGCAAAATTCGGCTCAATCGCGCCGATCTCGTCTTTGACCTCGGCGGCAAAGGCGCTCAGCGCGCCATCAAAGGCCGATACCTTGTCGGACGGCAAAACAACCGTTGCAAAGGATTCCCGCGGGATCGCATTGCGCGCCGTACCAGCATTGATGGTCACAATCCGCGCACCAAGATCACGAATGGCCGTGCGCAGGAAACGCGCCATCAGCTTGTTGGCATTGCCAAGGCCCAGAATGATATCAATGCCCGAATGGCCGCCCTTAAGCCCGGTCAGGGCAATTTCACGCGCGACCTGCCCGCCTTCAACCGCTTCGGGGGTATAGGCAAAACTCGCGACCAGATCACCACCGCCGGCACACCCCACACAAAGCTCGTACTCGTCTTCGGTATCAAGGTTCAGAAGGATTTCGCCCTTAAGCCGCCCCGGCTCAAGGTTCATCGCACCCGTCAGGCCGCGTTCCTCATCAACCGTGAACAACAGTTCCAGCGAACCATGTTCAAGACCTTCTTCGGTCATGAACCCCATCATGGCCGCCGCCCCGATGCCATTATCCGCACCAAGAGTGGTATTGTCGGCCGTGATCCATTCACCATCCATGATCATACGGATCGGGTCGGTGTCGAAATTGTGGGTCGATCCGCTATTGGCCTGGGTCACCATATCGACATGGGCCTGAAGGATGACCATCTTGCGATTCTCGAACCCCGGTTTGGCCGGAATGGAAATGACAAGGTTGCTGCCGCTGTCGCGGAAATGGGCGAAACCCTTGGCATCGGCCATCTTTTCCAGAAGCTGTAAAACGGCTTCTTCCTTGGTCGACGGGCGTGGGGTATCGCAAAGCTTCTGGAAGTTTTCCCAGATTGCGACCGGGGCAATTTTGCTGATCTCATTCACGGTGGCGCTCTCCTGTATCGTTTATTCGCGGCATTTATCGCGGGTGCCCCTGCTGCTTAGCGCATCGGCACCGCAATTTCCAGATCGTCTACGGGTTTTTACGCAACCCAGTGACAAATGATTGGATTGATATCTAGTCGATCCCGACAACATTGCTGCGCCGTTCAAGCAGCAGCACATCGCGCCACTGCCCCTGCATCGGGCCATATCCCATCCGGCCAAATCCGCTACGCTGGCAAAGAATCTCGAACCCGTGTTTTCGATGAAGGGCAACACTGCCAGTATTTTCCGGGAATATTCCGGCCTCAAGCGACCAGAAACCGTTCTGTTCCGAACCACGGATCAATGCGTTCATCAACGCACTTCCGATGCCCCGCCCTTGGCATTGCGGATCGACATAAACCGATACCTCCGCAACACCGGCAAAGGCACAGCGCCCCGAAACAGCAGACAATCCCGCCCAGCCCGTTACCTGACCGGCCTCATCGACGGCAACATACCGGCATTTCGTCAAATGCCCGTGATCCCAGTCGTCCCAGCTTCCGCCGTTTTGTTGAAAGGATGCATGGCCGGATTTCAGTGCCCGGTCATAGATATCGACAACAGCATCACCGTCCGAAGACAGCATTTCACGAATTGTCATCTTTCTCCTGCCCGATTGCGCAAAGCGCGAAGATAATTCACGGAAATTCAGTTGTCGATATCATCATCGAAGGTCAGGAACCTGATCGTGTCGCGACCGGCTTCCTTGGCGTCATACATCGCGCGGTCCGCCACCAGCAACGCCTGCTCCAGTTCCACAAACTGCCCACGCAGTTCCCCGCCGACAGTTACACCGAAACTGGCCGTGATGGTCACCATCTCGTTGCCTGAAGCACCGACCGGGATTTCGATGGCACGGATCATATTGGCAAGCCGTTCCGCAATACGCTTCGTAACCGCCGTGGTTGCAGATGGCAGCAGGACAGCAAACTCCTCTCCGCCCAGACGCACGACAAGGTCATCATCACGAAGCGCCTGCCGCAAGGTGATGGCAATTTTCTCAAGAACCCTGTCACCAACGGAATGGCCATAGGTATCATTGACGTATTTGAAATAATCCAGATCCAGCACCACCAGCCCGAATTGCCAGACCTTGCCTTTAAGCAGGCGAATTTCGCGAAGACGGCTGACAGCGGATTCAAATCCGCGCCGGTTCAGCGCCCCGGTCAGCGGATCGGTCGAGGCAAGTGCGTCAAGATGCTGCTCCTTGCGCTTGTGGCTGGAAATATCCAATGCCGAAACCATCACCCTGCCATCTTCCATCAAGTTCATGCGAATATCGGCGTGAGAACCGGACGGGGTTTCAACACTATCGACATTGGCGTGCCCGTGGCCACCTTTGATCATGGATGCATACAAATTGCACAAAATCGAAATATCAAAGACCGGATCGTCATCTTTGTTTTGTTGTTCTTCGCCAAACAGGCGGGCAAATTCACGATTGAAGTTCGTAACATTCTGATAGACATCAAGCATGGCAACAGCCGATGGCACCATGCGGATGACCTCGGTCACGGCTTCTTCAAGCCCGGCCTTGGTTCGCATCAGGGCTTCGTTCATTTCGACTTCTTCACGCACGTCATGTGCCGTGGTCAGGATTGCCGGGCGTCCGTCGTGCCACAAAATCCGCTCGTCGGTCAGATCGCGCCAGACCGTGCTGCCATCATCAAGAATATCGCGCACACGATGACGTTCGCCTTCACGCGCGCCGTGTAAAATATCAGCAACATGTTTTATCGCCCGATCCCGATCCGCTTCGGGAATAAACCGCAAGATATCGGGTTTTTCCATGAATGCGCTGGCATTTTCCGCCCCCATCAGGCGGGCAAAGGCATCATTGACGTAAAGTGCCGTCATGTCGCGATGGACCATCACGCCGATAAAGGATCGTCCCAGCATGTGATCGACCTGCATGGCCGTCGTGCCGTTATCAATCAGCTGTGCAGTGGTTAGAACCGCGTTGTCATCGCCCCATTCGACGGTTTCGTCGCTGATCTCCATCCAGACCGGGGTTCCATCGGTGCGGATGTTATAGACCTTTTTCCAACCGTGAAAACCGGTCGAATCCTGGAACTTCGCAACAAGTTTGCTGGCTTCGTAATGGAAACTGGGCGGGATATACTGGCGCAGATCGGGCTCCGCCATGAAATCCTTCACGTCTTTTCGGCCAAGCATTTTCGCATAGGCGTCATTGACATACACAGCGTTCAAATCCCTGTGCACGACAACTCCCACCCGCGACCGCCCGTAAAGACGCGCGATTTCAGTCGGTTCGAATCGCATCAAAGCCCCATCTTCCCCGCCAATGCGATCTAACGCGCTACCTGTCCGGTTTGGCAGCGTTCATTCCGCGCGCTAATTGATCAGATTTTACACTACATTAAAAATTATTAAAATACGGCACTTGGCCTCACACCCTTGCGAATAGTTGCAGTGCAACCTGAACGGTTTCGGCTAATCACCCCCTCACGGGAGGCGCGCATCAACCGCAAAGTGGCTCTGCCCTCTTCTCTTCACAAATCTGATGTGAAACCATGAGATATATGTTGTCTCCAGAATGATAATTCCAGAACCACCACCGGACAGAATTTATGAAACACAACAATAATTACGAAATCATTCGCCGCACACGCGGTTGGGACGGCCATTTCAAACTTGATGTATATGAATTGCGCCATCACCTTTTTGACGGCGGCCAAAGCGCGGTTCTGCAGCGCGAAGTCCTTGAACGCGGGCATGCCGTCGCGGTCCTGCCCTATGACCCGGTACGTGATGAAGTTGTTTTGATCGAACAATTCCGCCCCGGTGCCATTTCGGTCCATCAGCGTTTCCCGGAAATGCCGCTTTGGCTGACGGAAATTGTCGCTGGCATCGTCGAGGATGGCGAGGAAATGCAGGATGTCGCGCACCGCGAAACCATGGAAGAATCCGGTTGTTCGGTCATCGGCGACCTTGAACTGATTTCGCGCTATTATGTCACCCCCGGCTGTTCAAGCGAAACAGTCACCATGTATTATGGTCGGGTTGATGCGTCCAAAGCCGGTGGCCTGCATGGCCTCGCTGAAGAAGGCGAAGACATCCGCGTTTATACGGTATCGTCCGAGGAATGCTTTGCCATGTTGCGTGACGGACAACTCTGCAATGCAACGGCGACGATTGCCATTCAGTGGCTGATGCTCAATCGCGACCGTATTCGCAGGGAAGCCGGGGTTTCGGACGTGTGAACGTGTTTGCCGGATGCGAGTTAATTAACACATAAATTTAGTGGTAATTTTTAATCAGTCTTGACTTTTGTGTATAAAAGACCCAATCAACAGGTAACAAAACACATTCTAACCACGCTTGGAGTCTGTCATGGACATTCGCAATGGCACCATTGAAGCCATTGGCCGCACCCCGCTTGTGAAACTCAGAAAGGTTTCCGAGCTTACGGGCTGCACCATTCTGGGCAAGGCGGAATATGCCAATCCGGGCGGATCGGTCAAAGACCGTGCTGCCCTTGCCATCATTCGTGACGCGGAAAAACGCGGCCTTCTGAAGCCGGGCGGCGTTATTGTCGAAGGCACGGCTGGCAATACCGGCATTGGTCTTGCCGTTGTTGGCAACGCACTTGGCTATCGCACCGTGATCGTCATTCCCGAAACGCAAAGCCAGGAAAAGAAAGACCTTTTGCGTTTGCTGGGGGCCGACCTTCGCGAAGTCCCCGCCGTCCCCTATCGCGATCAGAACAACTATGTTCACGTTTCGCGCCGTCTGGCCGAAGAACTGGCAAAGACCGAACCGAACGGTGCCATCTGGGCCAACCAGTTCGATAACGTCGCCAACCGTCAGGGCCATATCGACACCACCGGCCCCGAAATCTGGGAACAGACCGATGGCAAGATTGACGGCTTTATCTGTGCGGTCGGTACCGGCGGGACGCTTGCCGGTGTGTCGATGGCGCTGAAAGATCGCAACAAGGACATTCAGATCGGTCTTGCCGATCCGATGGGGGCTGCCCTTTACAGCCACTACAAGTTTGGCGAACTGAAATCCGAAGGAAGCTCGATCTCCGAAGGGATCGGTCAGGGACGGATTACCGCCAACCTCGAAGGCATCGATATCGATCACCCGTTCCAGATTTCAGATGATGAAATGCTGCCGATCGTCTTCGACCTGCTCAAGGAGGAAGGGCTGTGCATGGGCGGTTCGACCGGGATCAACATCGCCGGTGCGGTACGTCTAGCCCGTGAACTCGGCCCGGGCAAAACCATCGTCACCATCCTGTGTGACCTTGGCACCCGCTATCAAAGCAAGCTGTGGAACCCGGCCTTCCTCAAGGAAAAAGGTCTGCCGAGCCCCGATTGGCTTTAATCGTGCCTGTTACCGGCCATCAAACAAAAACCCCCGCCTTCTGGCGGGGGTTTCTTTTTGTGTGTCAGGCAACGGCTTCGGCCCGTCTTGCGGCCTGCCAAAGGTAAGTTCCGCAAATCGCCGCACCAATCAGAAGTGCGCCAGCAAATGCCGCCACCGCGTCCCAGCCACCATGCGACCAGAACCAGCCGCCAACCGATCCCATGATGCTAGACCCCAGATAATAGGCCAGCAGATAAAGCGACGACGCATGTCCCTTGGATTGTTTCGCCATCCGCCCGACCCAGCCACTTGCCACCGAATGAGCCACGAAAAAGCCGCTGGTCAGGACCATGATGCCGCCAATCATGCCCCAAAGGCTGGAAAGCAAAGTCAAAGCCACCCCTGCCCCGGCAATCAGGATCCCCGCCAGCAAAACCGGCCCCCGGCCGATCCGGTCGGACATGGCACCGGCAATGGAAGACGTCACCATCCCGCAAAGATAAACCACAAAAATCAGACTGATCTGCCCCTGGCTCAGGTCATAGGGGGCAGCGGATAAACGGAACCCGGCATAATTATAGACCGTCACAAAACAGCCCATCGCAAATGCCCCGATCAGGAACACGAATGGCAGACCGGGATGGCGCAGATGCCCTTCCCATGCCCGGACATGATAGGACAATTGAAAGCCGGGGCGGCGCACGAAATTGCGCGATGCCGGCAACAGAATGACAAACCCAAGGGCCGCCAGCAACCCAAGTGCGCCCATCGCACCAAGTGCGAGATGCCAGCCAAACATATCGGTCAGAATGCCGATCACCACGCGCCCGCTCATCCCGCCAAGGGCGGTCCCGCTGATGTAAATGCCCATCGTAGTGCCAAGGCCGCGCGGATGCATTTCCTCGGCCAGATACGCCATCGCAACCGCCGGAACCCCACCTAAAATAAGGCCCTCAAGCGCACGCACCACCAGAAACGCATGCCAGTCGGAAAGCAACGGCGCAATCAGGTTCAAAAGCGACGCGCCGCACATGGATGCAAACATCAACTGCTTGCGCCCGAATGCCTCGGACACCGCCCCGGCAAGCAGGATGGCAAAGGCAAGAAACCCGGTCGTCAGTGACAGCGCAAGCGAACTGGATGCCGGGCTGACGGCAAAATCCCGCGCCAGTTCCGGTAAAAGCGGCTGCACGCAGTAGATCAGCGAAAAGGTCGCATACCCCGCCAGAAACAGCGCAAGACTGATCCGGCGAAATTCCGGTGATCCCGGTTCGGTATAAACCGGCTCGGCCCCGGCGGTCGATGGCTTGATGTCATCACTGGCAGCCTGCGCTGCGGGGCTTTTCGCCCGGTGGGCACTCATATTCCGGCCTCGTTTTTTGAAGAATTCTGATCTGACCGAAAGGATTGCAGCTTTCCCGATATCCGTCCAATATATGTCACAGTCATTTTCGATATGTTTTGGAGATACCGGATGGAACTGCGCCATATTCGATATTTTCTTGAAGTTGCCCGCGAGGGGAACTTTACCCGTGCCGCAGCCCGCATCGGCATCGGTCAACCGCCGCTAAGCCAGCAGATCCGCGATCTTGAAACCGAAATCGGCACCCAGCTATTTCATCGCGTCCCGCATGGCGCGGAATTGACCGAGGCCGGGATTGCCTTTCGCGATATCGTGCAGCATTTCCCGGAACTGGCGGAACGCGCCATCCGCGCCGCCCGCCGTGCGGGCCGGGGTGAAATCGGCTCGATCCGGGTGGGTTTTACCGCATCCGCCGCGTTTAGCCCCAGCGTCCCGCGCGTTTTCCGCGATTTCAGGCGCGCCTATCCCGGTGTTGAAATGACGCTGGAAGAAAACAATTCCGCCCGCCTTTTGAATGCGCTGATGGATGAACAGCTTGATGCCGTCTTCCTGCGCCAAGGTGCTGCCAACAGCGATGCCATCAAACTGCATCGCCTGAAATCCGAACCGATGCTGATCGTGCTTCCGGCGGGTCATCCCGCCGCCCGGCATGAAACGGTTGCGCTCGAAACCCTGCGTGACGATGCCCTGATCCTGACCCCGCGCCAGGTCGGACCAACCCATTTCGATATCGTCGTTGCCGCCTGCCGTGCCGCCGGATTTGAACCGGTCATGGGGCAAAGTGCACCGCAATTGGGCTCGGTGATCAACTTTGTCGCCGCCGAACTCGGTTTCTCGCTCGTCCCCGCCGCCATGGCACAATTGCAGGTCAATGGCGTCGTCTATCGCAAGGTCGCGGGCGATGTCCCGATGGCGCATCTCGCACTGGCCTATCGCAGCAACGATATCTCGACCGTACTGCGCAATTTCGTCAGCCGCACGCTGAATGCGCATCACAATGCGGAAACGGAACCAACCGGCTGAATTAAAGCCTTTTCGCCACTTTCAAATAAGGGATTATCACTCCCGCACTGGCAAGCACCTGAATTTGGGCTAGATTAACCCCAACACTGAAATCCGGCGCGCCGTTTTCGGCCTGCGCCCAACTGGGATTATGCCTATGCCCCGTTTTTCCGTTCTTGATCTTTGCCCCGTTAACGAGGGCGAACACCCGCGCGATGCGCTTCGCAATACGCTTGAACTGGCCCAGCATGCCGAAAAGCTCGGCTTTCATCGTTACTGGCTGGCCGAACATCACAACATGCCCGGCATTGCCAGTGCCGCAACATCGGTTGTCATATCCCATGTGGCTGCGGGCACCAAAACCATCCGCGTTGGTTCGGGCGGTGTGATGCTGCCCAACCATGCGCCATTGGTGATTGCCGAACAGTTCGGCACCCTTGATGCGCTTTATCCCGGCCGTATCGATCTTGGCATCGGACGCGCACCGGGAACCGACCAACGCACCGCCGCCGCCCTTCGCCGTGACATGCACGGCACCGAGGAACGCTTCATCCAGGACGTGCTTCAGGTTCAGCAATTCCTCGCCCCCCTTGAAGGCAACCCGCCGATCCGCGCCGTTCCGGGTTATGGCTCCGAAGTCCCGATGTGGCTTCTGGGTAGCAGCCTGTTTTCCGCTGATCTGGCCGCCCGTCTTGGCCTGCCCTTTGCCTTTGCGTCACACTTTGCGCCCGATATGCTGATGGATGCATTGTCGCTGTATCGTCACCGGTTTGAACCAAGCAAACAGCTTGATAAACCCTATGCGATTGCCGCGATGGGATTCTTCGCCGCCGATACCGACGAGGAAGGCAAATTTATTGCCACCTCCATGCAGCAGCAATTCCTGAACTTGCGGCGCGGTTCGCCGGGCCAGTTGCCTAAACCGGTCAAATCGATGGATGACATCTGGAACCGGGTGGAAAAGGCCGGGGTTGATCATGCCATGCGCTGTGCCGCAATCGGCTCGCGCGATACGGTTCGCAAAAAGCTGCGCGACTTCATCTATATGACCAAGGCCGATGAAATCATGGTCACTGCCAATATCTTTGATCACGCGGCACGTCTGAAATCATTCTCAATTGCCGCAGAACTGCGCGACGAACTTGAAACCGAACAAACCGCGCAAAACTGCGCCTGAAACAATTAGTCAGACAATAACCGGGCTCGACTGAAACCAGCCGGGCCCGGTTTTGTATTTCATCATACGAAATGCCATAACTGTTTTCTTGCGCTTGCAGATGCGCTGGGACAAGATGTCGGCCCGGTTGGAAAATCAACCGCAACACATTGTTCCAAAAGGTTTTGGCTCGCCCCGATGACAGACTTCCTTCTGGCTGCCCTGCCGATCGCCACCATTCTGTTTCTGATGATCAAGGCAAACTGGGGCGCGGCACGCGCCGGTGCTGCCGCATGGTTCGTCACCGTTGCCATCGCCATGATCGCGTTTGGTGCGCCGACCGATATGCTGATCATCGCGCAGGCCAAGGGCGTGATGCTGGCCCTATACATTCTTTATATCGTCTGGGCCGCTCTGATCCTTTATTTCGCTGCCGAAGAAGCCGGTGCAATCAAAACCATCGGGCGGGCCATCCGCCAGTTAACCGACGATCGCCCGCTGCAATTGCTGATCCTTGGTTATGTGTTTGCCACCTTCCTGCAGGGTGTCGCCGGGTTCGGTGTGCCGATTGCGGTGATCGCGCCACTTTTGCTCGGCATGGGGTTCTCGCCCGTCATCGCGGTTGCAGCCCCGATGATCGGCCATAGCTGGTCGGTGCTGTTTGGCAATATGGCAACCTCGTTCGAGGCCCTGATTGGCGTTACCAGCATTCCCGGTACCGAACTGACGCATTATTCCGCCATTCTGCTTGGCCTGTCGGGCTTTACCTGCGGGGCGGCGGTTCTGTGGCTGGATGGCGGTTTTCGCACCGTGCGTCGCCGGATCGTGCCGCTTGTGCTGATTGCCGGGGTCATGGGTGTCGTTCAATATCTGATGGCGAATTACGGCGTCTGGACACTGGGCGGGTTGACTGCCGGGATTGCCGGGCTTGTCACCTCGATCATCGTCACCCGGTTCTGGAAACCCCATCCCGATGACGTTGCCGAAACCACCGAAGACGACGACCATCATCACATGCCTTTGATCGAGGCATTGACCCCCTATCTCGTTTTCATGGTGATTGTCGGCATCGCAACTTTCATCCCCCCGGTCGAGGATTTCCTGTCGGGCCTTCGCCTGACCTTCGATTTCCCGGCGGTTTCAACCGATCTCGGCTGGAATATCGATGCCGAAAGCGCCAAGCCGATTGCGATTTTCGGCCATCCGGGCGCGTTGCTGCTTTATACCGCCGCCATCAGCTTTGCCTTCTTTAAAATTCGCGGACGCTATGACAACGGCATCGCCAGACGTATCTGGCAACGCACGGCCAAAAGCGGCCTTCCGACCAGCATCGGCATGGTGCCGGTCATTGGCCTTGCGATTATTATGGATCACGCGGGCATGACCTATGCCTTGGCCGAAGGCGGTGCTGCGCTGTTTTCCGGCTCCTTTGCCATCGCCTATCCGGTGGTAGCCCCGGCAATCGGGGCATTGGGTGCCTTCATGACCGGCAGCACGAATAATTCCAACGTGGTCTTTGGCATGTTCCAGCGCCACACCGCCGAACTTTCGGGCATTTCCACCGCCCTTGTTCTGGCCGCACAGGCAACCGGCGCATCGCTTGGCAGCATGCTGGCCCCGTCAAAAATCCTGGTCGGCTGTTCGACGGTCGGGCTTTCGGGCAAGGAAGGACCGGTATTATCGGTCGTGCTGAAAACCGGTGTGCTTCTGACCGCCCTTTGCGGCTTCATGGCGCTGGGCCTGTTGCTGATTGCGATGATCGGGGGATAAGACCATGAAAAACAAACTGTTCAATCCGGTCTTTCTGTTTCTGGCATCCCTGATCCTGCCGCTGGTCGCGTTCGAAGCCCTGATAAACGAAGATGCCGCCCTTTCAGGTATCCTCTCTGATATTCCGGTGGGCGGCATTCTGTTTGGCCTGTTCGCGGCCATCATGGCGCTGATTGCCATCAAGAAATAATGCGATCCCGGCCCGATATCAGGGCCGGAACATCGCAAGCTTGATGCCAAACGCAATAAACACGCTGCCGGTCACGGCCTTTAATGCGCGCTGGAACGATCCACTGCGCGCCATCCCGCTCAGGCGCGACAGCAAAATGATCATGGCCGAAAACCAGATGATATTGATGCTGGCATGCACACACACCAGCATGAAGGCCGATGTAATCGCCCCGTCACCGACCGGAATGAATTGCGGAAATGCCGCAAGATAGAAAATCGATACCTTGGGGTTAAGCGCATTGGTCAGAAACCCCTCGCCATACGCCACCAGAAGCGTCCTGCGGCGTTTGGCCGGGGCCACTTCGGCAACGGTTTTAACCCCGCGCCACGCCTCACGCAGCGCCTTGAACCCGACCCAGCAAAGATATGCCGCACCGGCAATCTTCACCATCATGAACAGTTGCGCCGACTGCACCAGGATCACCGAAATCCCCAAAATCGACAATGTGCCATGCAAGTAAAAGGCGGTCACGAAACCGGCAACATTGGCAAAACCTGCCGCACGGCCCGATGTCGGAACGGTTTTGGCAATCAGAACGCCATTGGGGCCCGGTGACATCACCAGAAGGGCGGTGACAAGCGTAAAGCTGACAAACTGTGTCCAATCCATCGGAATGGCTCCATAAAAAGGGTGGCCACGAAACTATAGATGGATTGTCAAAACCGGCAAGCGCGCGATTGTACCGATACATGACAATCGAAAAGGCAATTTAAAAGGTCGACAAAAGACGGGGCTCAATAGTCCGCCTTTGCGCACCTCGCACTGTTTCCTATCCATAAAACGCAATGGATATCCACTTCGCGCAGGAAAATATCGCATCCCTGCCGTTGCTGTGGCGACCCATGCGCAAATCCCCTAATCCTCGGACTTCCATTTCATGAACTGGCTTAACTGCCGATCTGACTGATGCGCAAAATGCCAGCGATTTTTCCTGCCGCGCATAAGCCAGATCAAAATGATTGAAGACAAAAATGAAAAAATATGCGGTTGGATTTGTCTGTAGCTGCGCCGTCGCTTTCGCGCCATCCGCGCATGCTCAGGACGCAGATGGCGGCAACAAATGGGGACCGCATATCGACCTTGAAGGCAAGGCAGGCACAGACCGCAACCTTGGCGAAACCGATCTGTTCATTCCGCTATGGCAGGATGACGATACCTTGACCTTTGCCAATATCCGCGCACGGATGGATGATGCCAACAGTCACGAAGGCAATTTCGGTGTCGGCATTCGCCAGATGCTTGATAGCGGCTGGAATATTGGCGGCTATGGCTATTTTGATCGCCGCCACAGCGCGTATGACAACAAATTCAATCAGGTGACTTTCGGGGCCGAAGCCCTCTCGCTTGACTGGGATTTTCGCGCCAATGCCTATATGCCGGTCGGCAAGACAAGCTATATCGAAGACAGTCTGAGCACGGTGGATTTTTCCGGCACCACGATCATGTACCGTCAGGGCGAAGAACGCGCCCTTCGCGGTTTTGATGCCGAAATCGGCTGGCGCGCACCATTGTTTGAAGCCACGGCACCACAACAATTGCGCCTTTACGCAGGCGGCTATCGCTTTACCGACGACGATGTGGACACGGTACAGGGACCTCGCGGGCGGCTTGACCTGACCTTTGATGAAATACCGTTCCTGTGGCAAGGCTCGCGCTTTTCGCTGGGGGCTGAAATCCAGCATGACGATCCGCGCGGCACACAAAGCTTTGCCAGCTTCCGCCTGCGCATCCCGCTTCAGGATTTTGGCGACAATCCCAAACCGCGCCTGAACGCTATCGAACGCCGCATGACCGATCCGATCATGCGCGACATTGATATCGTCAGTCAGGCTGGGCAATTCACCACGGCGGAGGAAATAACAAGCACGGCCAACGGCAACACCATCACGCTTGTCAGCAGCGCAACAACAGCAAGTGCCGACCTCGCCACGACCATCTCATCCGCCGGTACCAATTCGACCGTGGTCCTGAATGGCAGTTTTGCCAACGTGAACAGCCGCCTTGATGTTCAAAACGGCCAAACCATCATGGGAACGGGCAATCTTGATGTTAAAACACCTTCCGGTCGTACTCTGACCATCACCACACCGGGTGCCAGCCTAAGCGGCCAAGGCGGCACTCCGCCCGGCTTTGGCAGTCCAAGCCATATTTTCAACATGGCCGACAATAGTCGCCTTGTTGGCGTTACTGTCTCAACCACCTCCGCGGGTGCGACCACAGCAGTGCGGATCAACGGCGTGAATAACGTCGAAATCATCAATAGCACATTGACCAGCAACGCTACGGGCAACACGTCCTTTGGCATACAGGTTATCGGAAACGCACAAAACACCGTCATTCGCGGTAATACGATCACAGCCACCAGTAACGATACCTTTGCCTATGCCCTGTCAGTCATCGGATCAGACAATCTCGTCTTCGAGAACAACACACTCAATGTCAGCGGGGCGACAAACAACCACCTGATCTTCTTTAACCTGAACAATACGAATCTCTCCGGCGCCGGTAACAGCGGCAATGTAAGCACATGCAATGTCGGTGGCGGGACAAACACCGGCTCCATCAGTTTCACGACAGCAACGCCGACCTGCCCGTAATCAGGAATGCTGTTGATAACCGGATGATGTCAAATCAACGGCCTGCCGCTGTCCGCGTTGACATCTGCGCGGGCAACCTGGGCACTGCGTATTTCGCTTGAATGTTCCTATTTTGTTCTATAATTTGAACATATGCGAAACATCATCGAACCAACACCCGATCACATCGAAACCGCCCAACCGGGCGAAGGCTGGATCAATCCGGATTTTGATCCGGATCTGCTGCCCGCGCGCCGACAAAAGGGCCGCGGGGCGGTATCGAACATTGATGGCCGATTTGAACGCCATATCCATCAGGCGGTCGATGATGGCTGGATGACCAGCCTGATGGAAGATCAGGACGCGCCGCGCATCCGCACCACCCTTGGCATTGATGGCGCGCGCAGCGTGATCACCAGAAATCAAAGCCCCGATGTGCCGTTTGACCGTTCGATCAATCCCTATCGCGGCTGTGAACATGGCTGCATCTATTGCTTTGCCAGGCCAACCCACGCTTATCTGGGCCTGTCGCCAGGCTTGGATTTTGAAACAAAACTGTTCTGGAAACCCGACGCCCCGACCCTTTTGCGCAAACAGCTCGCCGTCAAAAGCTATATGCCCGCCCCGATTGTCATTGGCACCAGCACCGATCCCTATCAGCCGGTTGAACGTGAAAAACAGCTGACCCGCTCAATCATCAGGGTGCTATCGGATTGCCAGCATCCGTTCTCACTCATCACCAAGGGCGCACTTGTCACCCGCGACATTGATCTGATCGCGCCAATGGCCGCAAAAAACCGCGCGTCGGTCGCAATATCGGTCACAAGCCTTGATCACAGATTATCCAACCTTCTCGAACCGCGTGCCTCTGCCCCGCACCGTCGGCTTGATGCCATTCGCAAACTTGCCGATGCCGGTATCCCCGTCACGGTCCTGTGCGCGCCAATCATTCCCGGCCTGAATGACATGGAAATCGAAAATCTGGTTGCCGCGGTTCATGACGCCGGGGCAACGTCCGTATCCCACATCGTCGTCCGCCTGCCGCTTGAAATCGCCGATCTGTTCGAAGAATGGCTTGCGGCCCATTATCCTGATCGCAAGGCAAAGGTCATGTCCCTGATCCGCCAGATGCGCGACGGCGAACGCTATCAATCCGAATTTGGCACCCGCATGCGCGGCACCGGCCCGATTGCCGACCTGATCGCCAGACGGTTTGATGCTGCACGCAAAAAACACGGCATGACCGGCCGGTCGCTCAACCTTGATTGCAGCGGCTTTGTCCGCCCCAGCGCGAACGGGCAAATGTCGCTGTTCTGATATCACCAGCGACATCGCCCTCCTCACACCCAAGCCTTGCTCGCGCGACAGGCGCACATCAACCCGATCAATCCGCCCCAATCACTCCGCACGACGGATCAGCATTGTCCTTTGGCCGCCAACGGTAAGGCGCAATACCTCGCCATCATCAAACGCGTAACTGAGGATATGATGATCAGGATCCACAATCTGTTTGTCCTCGATCATGACAGCACCATTTGCGACCAGCGCGCTCGCTGCCGCAATGGTATCGGCAAACCCCGCCATCAGAATAAGCGGCACCACACCGACCCCGTCTTTCAGGGCATTGGGTGTGAAATCAAGTGTCGGCATGCGATCCGCAAGGGAGATATGGGTCATTTTCCGGTTTCCTTGTTGGTGGGGCCACCTCGGGCAAACCGGTTTATGGAAAAAACAAAGGCCGCCCTGGGGCAGCCGGTCTTGGTTTAATTTACAAACACATCAACAGGCGCCGCGCTATGTGCACGACGTAAAATAGGCGTTCTGATGTGTAACAATGTTTTCCATCTTTAAATCATTACGTACCTTATGCTGTCAGGTCAAGCCTGATTGCAGCAGCTTTGTCCGCCCGAATGCCAACCGGCAGATGCAGTTGCTGTGAACAGCCCACCGGGGCACCAGTTCAATGCTGCACACAGCAAAACACCCGCCCGGGCAAAGCCGTTAGGCGGGTGTTGATTATCAGCCAGATAATGGCGGTTTATCCCACCACCCGGTACCGGGCGTGTGGGGCGGGGCTTGCCGTAATCGACGGATCGATCTTCGGCAAAACCCCGCCTTCCTCCGCGCCTGTATATTCTGTCAAATCCTCGTTTTTGGCGTCGGTGTCGTTCATCGCCATCATGCGCGCGCTTTCAAAAAAGCGAAGACCGCGCTTTTCAAGAACATAAAGCGTTTCCGCCCCCCACGGCCCGGACCAGACCAGCCCCGAAAGCGTTTCCATTTCGCGTTCGATCCGGGTCGGCGAAATCGGTCGACCAAGGCATGTGGTCAGCAAAAACGAAAGTTCCGCTGCCGTCACGCCGTCTTCGCAGCATTCCTCGGCCAGAACCGCCATCACTGCCATTGTCACCACCCGAAGAGAAACCTTGCCGGTTTCAATCCCCGGAAAACGGCTTTGCTGCAGGCTGACGATATCACTGGCGATGCGATCAACGCCCCCACGGATCACATATCGCCCACGCCAGACCCTGCAGCTTGTCCGTACTTCCCATTCCCGCATTTTGTCCCCGCCTGTTTTCTTGTCCCACGTCAATAATGATACATTATCAATACATAACGTCAACCACTTTATCGGATTTTTGTATCATTTAATACAGGCGTCACGAAACCACTGATACCCGGTTCCGGTCGCGGCAAATCCCCCATCCTCGTCGACCGGTTCGATATAGCCCCGCGTGATTGCGGTATGAAAATCACGACCAAAATTCCGGGGCATGCGCAGATGTTCCTGCCGCCGCAGCAACCGCCGGATATCGTCACGCGTCACAAAGCTCCGCCCATCACGGTAATGCAGCCAGATCGCCGCAATCAGGATGGTTTCGGCAAATCCACGTGGCTGCAGCAGGGCAATCAGATCGCCCAGATTGCCGATATATCCAATCAGGAAGTTCGCAGGATCAATCGCATCCGCAGTACCTTCGCCAAGCAGACCGGCCCCACCGAAATCGCGCCCTGTCGCCTGCGCGGCCACCTGCCCCGGTATGTTTTCCGGTCCAGATTCAGCCTCGCCCGCAATAGCCGACCGGGCCGGAGAAAGAGCCGTGCCGGATCGATCCGATCGCGCCGTTAAAGGGAATTGCCCGCCAGCAGGCATCTCCCGCAAAGAGCCACCAGGCCCGAATGACGAAGATGGCACAAACGGAGATGATGCCGCAGATGACATGGTAGAGGACGTGGCAGCCGACATAGCAGGCGACATCGAAGCCCCCGAAGAAGAAGCTGCCCCATGATCAACCGCACCACTCCCTTGCGCCGCCCCCGCCCGCAAACTGGTAGGAGAACCAAACAGGGCCGCCATCACCAAAGGCAGGCGCGCAGGCGGGATCGCACATTCGAGATCCACCGGTCCGAAATCACCTTCGCCCGTCAATTTGACATGAATAACAGCAGCCAAGTTTCTTTCACCCCCAATTTGGGCCAAGGGGATACCATACATTTCGTACATTTATCAACATTAATCCCGAAATTATGTATCACTTTATACAAATATCACATTCACAAAAACTCCTCGACAAACCAAGCCTTCGCGCAGCACCATGATTTCACTGCAAGATTTCAGACAGGACCGTCACCGTAACCTTACCCCGCCCCGTCAAGGGCACGTTCGCCGCCTCCCCGATTTTGGCGGCAATCTGACGGTCGCATGATCTGATCGCCACCAAGCATGGAGGAGTCTGTGACCCGCCTTTTGTTTCGCGAAGATGCCTATCGCCAGAACTGTGACGCCAAAATCATGTCGATTTCCGACCGCGGCATCGAACTGGACCAGACCGTGTTTTACGCCACCGCAGGTGGCCAGACCGGCGATGTCGGGATTTTCAAAACCGCCGATGGCCGTGAAATACCGGTCGCAACCACGATCAAGGACCGCGACAGCGGCAAAATCCTGCATATCATCGCCGAGGGGCATGACCTGCCAGCAATCGGCGATATCATCACGGCCGAACTGGATTGGGAAACCCGCCACCGCCTGATGCGCTTTCACACCTGCCTGCATTTGCTGTGTGCAATTGTCGAAGGCGACGTCACAGGTGGCAATATCGCCGCCCACAAGGCGCGGCTTGATTTCAACCTGCCCGACGAAGCGCCTGACAAGGATGAGCTGACCACAAGACTGAACGAGCTGATCGCAAGCAATGCCGAGGTTTATGACGGTGAAATCAGCGTGGCCGAACTTAAAGCCAACCCCGAACTGGTCCGCACCATGTCGGTGCAACCGCCGATGGATGGCAACAGCATCCGCACCGTCACAATCGAGGGGATCGATTATCAGCCCTGCGGCGGTACGCATGTCAAAAGTACGGCCGAAATCGGCAGGGTTCTGGTTGCCAAGATCGAAAAGAAAGGCCGCCAGAACCGCCGCATCAATATCGTCTTTGATGAATGAATTCCCCGGAAACGCGCAATCGGCATATCCCCGAATTCAGTCGGGATATTGCCATGCGCTTTCAGGACGGATAGAAATTAAAACAAGAAACATTTGAATTTGACGTTACAGATCTGCGGAAACGCCCCGGATCGCGCAATACCCACCATTGCAAACCGGAGTCTCTTTGATGACCAACCCAACTTCCGACGCACTGGTCTCCACCCAGTGGCTTGCGGATCACCTTGATGCACCCGACGTTCGCGTCGTCGATGCGAGCTGGTACATGCCCGCCCAGAACAAAAATGCGCGCGAGATTTATAACGCGCAGCACATTCCGGGCGCGGTATTCTTCGATATCGACGAAATCGCCGCTGATGATAGCGCACCGCTTCCCCACATGATGCCCGACGCGATCAAGTTTTCGGCCAAGGTCCGCAAGCTTGGCCTTGGCGACGGTGTCCGCATCGTGGTTTACGGCCAAACCGGATCGGCCCTTGCCGCCTGCCGGGTATGGTGGATGCTGCGCCATTTCGGGCATCACGATGTCGCCGTGCTTGATGGTGGTCTGCCGAAATGGCTGGCGGAAAACCGCCCGGTGACCGATGCTCCAACCCCGCCGCGCGAACGCCATTTCACCGCGCGCGCCAACAGTTTCCTTTTGCGCGAATATGATCAGGTGCTGGCAAACGTCAAAAGCAAACGCGAACAGCTTGTCGATGCCCGCGCAACCGAACGCTTCACCGGCGATGCCGACGAACCCTGGGGCAAGGCTGGCCATGTCCCAGGCTCCCGGAATCTGCCATTTGACAGACTCCTGAATGCTGACGGCACCTTCAAGGATGCCGATGCCATTCGCACCGCTTTCCACGATGCAGGCGTCAATCTGGATAAATCGGTTGTCACATCCTGCGGCTCGGGCGTGACCGCCTGCGTGCTCGCCCTTGGTGCCTATCTTGCTGGCAAAAAGGAAGTCGCGGTTTATGACGGCTCCTGGGCCGAATGGGCAAGCACCGAAGGAAGCCCGGTTGACAAAGGCCCGGCATAATACGGCGCACAAAAGATATGAAAACGCCCGGCTCCCCGACCCTGTCCCCCGCCGATGCCGCCCGATATGACGCGGCCGGCACAGGCGACAAAGCCAAGGATCCGGGCGTTTTTCTTGAAAGACTGCAATCCCCGACCGCGCACGACATCGCCGCCATCGGCACCCTTTGGCATAAATCCGGACTGACCGGACCGGACCACGATGCCGGTCGTGATCTCGCCACATGCCTGAATTCCGGGCGTGGCAGCGTGATTTTGGCACGATCGGCAAAAGACGCTACAATCATCGGCACAATCATGGCCGGTCATGACGGTGAAAGTGGCTGGGTTCATTATCTTGCCGTGGCCAACGATGCGCGCGGCACCGGCCTTGGATCGGGTCTTTTGGCCCTGGCCGAGGATATCCTTGCCGCCACCGGCCTTGCTGTAAACAAGGTCACCGTCACAGACCCGGCAGTGCATGATTTTTATCGCAAGCTCGGTTATGAAATTGTCGAAACTTTCCCACGAACCAACACGCAAATATCTGAAATCGGCACCGATTTTGTGGTTATGCGAAAAAGGCTGAAGTCATGAGTGCATCCAACCCGCGCAAGCTGGAAGTCGTCATCACCTTCCTTGAAATGCTTGATCCGCCAGATCGCCCTGCGGCAACCATCCCGCCGGGCAAGGTCGCCATCGTGCGCGCCGAAAATCCCACCCTGTCCTTTTATCGCTACCTTTATGATACGGTCGGCGAACCGTGGCTGTGGTGGTTCCGCCGCCTGATGGGTGATGACGAACTTGCCGAAATTCTGGCCCGCCCCGAAACCCACGTTTACGTTTTATATGTCGGCGGCGTCCCGGCCGGGTTTGCCGAACTTGACCTGACCGATCTTGAAGAAAACGGCGTGATCGACCTGCATTATATGGGCCTGATCCCCGATTTCATCGGCAAGGGGTATGGCAAATACCTTCTGAACTGGGCGATTGACACCGCCTGGGGCCTTAAACCGCAACGCATAACAGTCAATACATGTTCGCTCGATCATCCAAGTGCTTTGGGGGCTTACCAGAAGGCAGGCTTTGGTGTATACGACCAGCGAACAGATATTGTTGACGATCCACGTGATACCGGCCTGATCCCGGCCATCGACCATCATGTTGATCATGATGCCGGTGCCGATCACGGCAAAAAAGCCGAAAGGTCGCAGGAAAATGAAAATTCCGGCACTTTGATCGTTGACTTTCCCGACCGCGCACGTTAACAAGCGCGCCTGAGTTTACCCAAGCCAGAGGATGATGACCCATGGCAGTGCCAAAGAAAAAAGTGACCAAGTCCCGTCAGGGCATGCGTCGCTCGCATGACAAGCTCGCCAAGGGCTCGTACCGCGAAGACAAAGAAACCGGCGAACTGCATCGCCCGCACCACATTGATCCGAACACCGGTATGTACCGTGGTCGTCAGGTGGTAGAGCCGAAGATGTAATTCCGCACCGGAGGGCTTTGGCTCTTTGGCGGTTTGCGACGCTACAAGTTTCCACGCCATCCGTTTTTCGGATGGCGTTTGGTTTAAAAAAGGACGAAGCCCAGCGGTTTCGTCCTTTTTTATTTGATCACGCCATCCCGTCCGAACCGGTACCGCAAATCACGACCCCGATCTTGCCGGGGTTTTCAACACCCAGCCGGTCAGAAGCCACTGCGGCAATCCCGGCAGCCGCCGAAAGCTCAACCGCAATTCCCAATTCCCGCCAAAGCCAGCGCGCCGCATCGCGCATTTCATCATCACTGACCAGAACGATCCGATCAACATTCCTGCCAATCAGATCGACATTCAACGCCGATGACTGACGCGGTGCCAGACTGGTTGCCGCGGTATTGACACTTGGCAATGTCGCGACCTCGTTATGCTTGAGGCTCTCGAACAAGGTCGGGGCACCAGTCGGCTCGACGCCGATCACCCGGATCGATGGTCGCAAAAGCTTGGCCGCTGTCGCCACCCCTGAAATAAGCCCGCCACCGCCAATCGCCACCACCAGCGTATCAAGGTCGGCCTGCTGTTCAAGCATCTCAAGCGCAATCGTACCCTGCCCTGCAATCACCTTTGGATCGGCAAAGGGATGGATATAGGCCATGCCGCTTTCACGCGCATGATCCATCGCCGCCCGGTTGGCATCATCCCAGACCGCCCCAGTCAATGCGACGTCAACGCCCTGCTTGCGCAGCTTTTCGACCTTGGGCTTTGGCGTATTGGTTGGCAGGAATATCTTGACCGGAACTCCCAGCACACGGGCCGCGTTGATCACCCCCATGCCATGATTGCCACCCGATGCGGTACAAAGGCCCACGGCGCGTTTGTCTTCATCAAGGGCAAGGGCGGCATTCATCGCGCCGCGTGCCTTGAACGAACCCGATATCTGCATGTTTTCAAGCTTCAGATACAAATCCGGAATATGATCCCGGTCGGGAAAAACCGACTTGTCGCCATAAATACCGGCGGCAAATACCGGCGTCAGGCGCATGTGATCGGAAATGGCACGACGCGCGGCGCGAAAATCCTGAAGTTCAAGCACGGGGCCTCCTGCAAGTCGGATAGTGTTAAACGGGCTTTACCTGTTGTAACGCGGCCCGGAACCGGACGCGAGGCATAAGGCTTGAAATATCGCAAAATGCCGGTTTCACAACTCTTTGCGGTGAAAAAACCTTGAACCCGATGATCTGAAATGCTTTGAGTTATAGAAGAAATTCAAGGCCCCGCGCGTCGTCGCATCGTCACCCCCGACGCATCCAAGGAGAAAAGCCACCCATGTCAGGTCACCGCCCCCAAAAGCCCGCAACCCAACTGGTCCATGCCGGTCGCCGATCCAGCGAATATCACGGCGTGGTCAACCCGCCGGTTCTTCATGCATCGACCATCCTGTTTGAAAGCCTGGCCGACCTTGAAAAGGCCGGCTCATCCGCACCGGGCAAGGTGACCTATGGGCGGCACGGAACCCCGACACGCTTCCTGCTTGAAGAAGCCGTGGCCGAGCTTGAAGGCGGCTTTGGCACCCTATGCGTATCATCCGGGGTGGCGGCAATCACCAATGCGATCCTCGCCTTTGTCAAACCGGGCGATCATATTCTGGTGACCGACAGCACCTATTACCCGACGCGCAATCTGTGCAACACGTTTCTGAAACGCTTTGGCGTTGAAACCGAATATTACGATCCGGCCATCGGCGGCGATATCGCGGGGCTCATTCGCGACAATACCGCCCTTGTCTGGTGCGAAAGCCCGGGCTCTCTAACCTTCGAAATGCAGGATATCCCGGCGATTTCGGCGGCGGCCCGTGCACGCGGTGTCAAGGTATTGCTCGATAACACCTGGGCATCGCCGATGCTGTGCCGTCCATTTGACATGGGGGTTGATGTATCGGTACAGGCCGGCACAAAATACATCGTCGGTCATTCCGACGTCATGCTGGGCACGATCACCACCGCCACCGAAGAAGACCTTCTGACGATTAAAAAACAGATCATCATATCGGGCGATGCGGTTGGTCCCGATGATTGCTATCTGGCACAACGCGGGCTTCGCACCCTTGGCGTGCGCCTGCGCCAGCATCATGAAAGCGGCCTGAAAGTCGCCCAATGGCTGCAAACCCGCTCTGAAGTCAAACGTGTCCTGCACCCGGCCCTGCCCGATGATCCGGGCCATGCCATCTGGAAACGCGACTTCACCGGCGCATCGGGCCTGTTTTCCTTTATCCTGAAACCGGTCACAAAGCCGCAGCTTGCCAATATGGTCGATCATATGGACCTGTTTGGCATGGGATTTAGCTGGGGTGGCTTCGAAAGCCTGATCCTGCCGTCCGATCCGAAAAACATCCGCACCGCGACCAAATGGGACGAAGACGGCCAACTGATCCGACTTCATGTCGGCCTCGAAGACACCGACGACCTGATCGCCGATCTGGAAGCAGGTCTTGCCCGTCTGGCAAAAGACTAAGATATCCCGCAGTCAAACGCAAAAGGGCGCCAGAATTATTTCGGCGCCCTTTTTGCAGAAGAATCCTATACCCACGCAAAAAGCAAAGAGGCCACAACCACCGCCGAAAGAATCACACGCAAATTGCCATACCATTCCGGCAAAGAACCGATCCTGACCATAAACAGATCAACCAGAAGCATTGCGGCAAAACTCGCCGCCAGGATCGGCAGCGCGATAAATCCTGGCACTAGCAACGCACCCCACCCGAATAGCGACGGGGTCACACTGATCGCAAGCGGCACCCACAAGGTTTTATCCTCAAGTCGGCCATGCTCTGGAGATACAATCGTTCTTCCCCAGTGCACACCACCCAAAAAGGAAAGAATCACCGCCCCGTAAGCCATCAACGAAAACTGCGCATAAGACTGATGAGCTGGCGATAAGAACTCGCCCCCAAATGAGAGCACCATGAAAGGTATGGCGCCCATCAACCCGAACCAGCGCGCAGCAGGTGGAATAACCGCAAAAAATCCATCCCTCCTGATCGCGCGAATTGAACCGGGTTGCTGCGGTGAATTGGTTGCGTCTTCCATGACGAGCTCCGTTTGGGCGCAAGATGCTCGTTCTACGTTATTTTATCCCTGACTGATCACCCCAGCACGCCTGGAAACGGCGCAGAATGGGAACCATCATCGCGCTCAGGACAAACAGCCCCGCAGCCGAAATCACGATGCTGGGCCCGGCCGGGCTGTCGATATGCCACGAAAGGCTGATCCCCGCCATGACCGATGCCGCCCCGAACAGGGCCGCACCAATTGCCATCTGCTCGGGCGTTCTGGCAAAAAACCGCGCCCAGGCCGCCGGAATGCTTTCCGCTGCCGCGATTTCCGGCCCGGAACGAATATCAGGCGGTCGAAGGCTCCTTGCGTTTGACCGCCTTTTCGATGATTTCCTCGCTCCACTGGTTAAGGCTTTTACCCGCCAGTTCTGCGGCAATCGCTGCCTTCCGGTGAATATCGGGACTGACCCGCAACATCATCTTGCCGGAATAAGGTTTTTGCGGCGTCTTGCCCGTCTTGGTACAGGTCTCAAGATAATCGTCTACCGCCTCGTAAAAGGCTTCCTTCAAATCCGCAACCGTATCGGCATGAAATCCGACACGATCCCGAATACCGGCAATATGGCCGACGAAAATCTCGTCATCGGAATCAAATTCGACACGCGCCATATAACCTTTGTAAGTCATTGCATTCATGGCGTTACTCCTGTGCGGATCAGAAAATCACGCGCATCGCGCACCTGATACCGCTTGGCTTCTTTGGCCGGATGCGGTCGATGGAAAGTGGCGATTTCGCCATCCTTTTCAAACCGGACCCGCGATCCGCTACCTTCAATCACATTTGCACCGGTGGCTTTCAGCAAAGCCTCGATTGCCCGCCATTCAATACTGGCGGATACCGGATTGGTAAAAACTGCAATCAAGGTTTTTCTGTGCTTGCCCTGCATGCTATCATTATATGATAGCAAAATCGAAAACCGCAATCATAATGTGATATCAGATCAGGCCACTCTGGCTTTCAGGATATGCTCGAAATCCTTTAGGGCTGCGGCCGCCGTCGCCAGCGGCTCTTCACCGCATCCGATGGCGATTGTCTCGCCCATGGCATCGGTGGTGATCCGGATTGCCTTGTTCTTGCCGCTGACCTGCGCCAAAGGATCGGAATTCGGATAGGCCCTGACGCCGACACGCGCAGAAATCGTCCCATTATCCGCACATTCCAGACGGCCGACAAGTTTCGGAACAAGCCGCTGCGCCCGCCACGCATCAATCCGCTCTGCGGTCACGCCGTGAATGCCCTCGACAACAAGGTCGTCCATCGCAAGCTCCGCCCCCAGTCCGAAATTGGCAAGAAGCAACAGCTTGCATGCCGTGTCCCAGCCTTCGGTATCGTTGCGCGTATCAGCCTCGGCAAAGCCGCCTTTTTGCGCCTCTTTCAGGGCGGCGTCAAAGCCCACACCTTTCGAAACCATCGCATCCAGCAGGAAATTGGTCGTGGCATTCAAAATACCCTCGACACTCAAAACCCGGCACCCGGTCAGACTATGTTCCACAAGATCAATGGTCGGCAGGGCCGCGGCACTTGCGCCGCTCAGCTTTAAAATCGCCCCCGATGCCTTCGCCAGATCGCGCAATTCCCGCCCGCTATGGACCAGCGCGCCCTTGGAAATCACAATTGTGTCCCGACCGAGGGACAAGGACGAGTGAATATAGGCAAACCCCGGACCACCCGTGCGGAAATCGCTGGGCCCGGCTTCAATCAGGACATCTGCCCCGGACGTGCTGATAAAGTCCGGCCCGCTCAGGCCCGGCTCCAGCGCATCAAACTGATCAGCGTTAAGCCCATTTGCATCAAACAGCCCCGAACGCGATCCACACACCGCCACCAGACGGACATCTGCATCATAAACGCTGCGGTAATGCTCCCGCCGTGCCAAAAGCAGGTTGGCCGTGGCGCGGCCAACGCCCCCAAAACCCGCAATCGCAACCCTGATCACCCGCATAGTGTCCGTCCCTGTTTCATTTAAAACTGCGCGTTTTCGAGCACGCTTAGCGCGCAATCCAAACATTACCGATACCGGGTTATCCCCGCAAACGGCGAATCACGGGGGATGCCATCCCGACCAGCAGGAACAACCCCGCCGCCGAAATCACGATGCTTGGCCCGGCCGGGCTATCGACATGCCATGAAAGACTGATCCCGGCCATAACCGACGCCGCCCCAAACAGGGCCGCACCAATCGCCATCTGTTCGGGTGTTCTGGCAAAAAACCTGGCACTGGCCGCCGGCACAATCAAAAGGGCCGTGATCAGAAGAACCCCGACAATCTTGATCGCCATGCCAATCACAAGCGCCATCAGCAGCATGAAAACCAGACGCAGCCGTTCGACAGGAATGCTTTCGGCTGCGGCAATTTCCGGGCTGACGGTCAGTGCCAGCAACGGCCGCCACATCCAGACAAGAACCGCCAGTGCCAATCCACCGCCCAGCCCCAAAAGCCAGATATCGGTAACATTGACCGCCAGAATATCGCCAAACAGATAGGCCATCAGATCAACCGCAATCCCCTGCACAAAGGCAAGGGCGACCATGCCTAGCGCCAGTGTCGAATGCGCCAGCATCCCCAGAACCGTATCGCTGCCAAGGCGGCTTTGGCGTTGCCCGATGGCAAGGATAAGGGCTGCGGCAAGGCAGGTGGCAATCATCCCGATCCGGACATCCACCCCCATCAAAAGTCCAAGTGCAACGCCCAGCAACGCCGAATGCGCCAGCGTATCGCCAAAAAACGCCATCCGTCGCCAGACGATAAATGCCCCGAACGGCCCGCAGACAAATGCCAGCAAAATTCCGCCGATCACGGCACGGGTCAGAAAATCATCCATCATTCCGGCCGCCATATCCGATCTTTTTCGTCGATTTCTTCTTCATGATGATGTCCATGCGCGCAACCCGGTCCATGTACGTGCCCATGACCATGATGATGATCATGCCCGCCATCAACAATATGCCCGGCAAGGTCATGTTCGTGATCATGCGCATGGGTATAAATGCCAATCGCATCCGCCGCCTGATTGCCAAACAACGACCGGTATTCAGGATGCTGGCGCACGGTTTCAGGGATCCCGGAACAACAGACATGCCGGTTAAAGCACACCACCTGATCGGTTTTTGCCATCACCAGATGCAGATCATGCGAAATCATCAAAACCGCACAATTAAGCTCGGCCCGGATATCATCGATCAGGCGGTAAAGTTCTGCCTGCCCGGTCACATCAACCCCTTGGGTCGGCTCGTCAAGCACCAGCAATTCCGGGCGCAGCAACAAGGTCCGCGCCAGCATCACGCGCTGCGTCTCGCCCCCCGAAAGGCTGCTCATCTGAGTATCGATCACATGGCTGGCACCGACCTGTTCCAGAACCTTCTGGCAGTCGCTGCGCGATGCGGAACGGGTGAGTGTCAGGAACCGCTTCACCGTCATCGGCAAAACCTGATCAATCGCAAGCTTTTGGGGCACATAGCCGATGCGAAGACCCGGTTTGCGGATGACTTCGCCCTGATCGGCGCGCTGAAGCCCCAGAAGCGTCTTGACCAGTGTGGATTTACCCGCCCCGTTCGGCCCGATCAGGGTCATGATCTCGCCCGCCATGATCGAAAGCGACACGTTATCAAGCACCCGTTCACTGCCAAACGAAAGGATCAGCCCCCGCCCCTCAATGAGTGGTGCAGTCATGGCACAGGCCCTTGATTTCAACAGTGGTGGCTTCGATTTTAAATCCGACCTGCCTTGCCGCCTTTCGAACCGCGATGCTCACATCCTCATCCACCGTTTCGGCAACCCGGCCACATCGGGTGCAAATGAAATACTGCCCCAGATGATCGCAATCAGGCTGATCACACCCGAAATAGGCATTAAGCGACTCAATACGATGCACCAGCCCAAGGTCGGTCAGGAATTCCAGCGCCCGATACACGGTGGGCGGCTGCACCCGCTGCCCTTCAGCCTGCAGCGCATCAAGCAGCTCATAGGCGGTAACCGCCTTGTGCGATTGCCAGATCAGGCTGAACACCTTGCGGCGCATATCGGTAAAACGCGCATTTTCCGCCTCGCAGACTTTCTCTGCCTGCGCGATTGCGCTATCGATACATCTGTCGTGATCGTGGCCCTTTTTCGGGAAAAGATCGGTCATGTCTCACATCCGAGGTCACGCCGGGCCTTTTGCATTAATCTGCAAAAAGCCATGGCACAGGGTGATATGTTATAATATATCATTTCTTGACGCGACTGCCGCGAAAAGTCAACAACCATCGACCGGAGCTTTCGATGACCGAGACCACAAAAGCCGCCAATGCCCAGAATGCGAATATTGCCGACAAACTGAAATTCAATGAAAGCGGCCTGATCCCGGCAATCGCCCAGCAGCATGACAGCGGCGAGGTTCTGATGATGGCCTGGATGAACCGCGATGCGGTGATCGAAACGCTTGAAACCGGCCGGGTCTGCTATTACTCGCGCTCGCGCGGCAAGCTCTGGCGCAAGGGTGAAAGCTCCGGCCAGGTGCAGAAACTGATCGATTTCCGCTATGACTGCGATCAGGACACGGTTCTGATACAGGTCGATCAGCTTGGCGTTGCCTGCCACACCGGGCGTCGCAACTGTTTCTATTTCGCCGCTCGCGATGGCGAGGAAGTGGTGATTTCCCAACCCGAAATCGCCGTCGAAGACCTTTACGGCAAAAAGTAAGCATCAGACATGGCGATTTCCGACGAACAGTTTGACCGCGTTGCCACCACCGTCATCACCGGCTTCCTTGGCAGTGGCAAAACAACGCTTCTAAACGCCCTTCTCGCACAGGACGGCATGGCAAAAACCGCCGTTCTGATCAATGAATTTGGCGAAATCGGGCTTGATCACCTTCTGGTGCGCGAGGTGTCCGAGGATGTCGTGCTGCTGAATTCCGGCTGCATCTGCTGTTCGGTGCGCGGCGATCTGATTTCGGGCTTGCGCGATCTGTTTGTCAAACGCACCCGTGGCGAGGTACCGGAATTCGACCGGGTCATCATCGAAACCACCGGCTTGGCCGACCCGGCCCCGATCCTGCATACCCTGATGACCGATCCGTTGCTGACGGCCAAATTCCGCCTTGATAGCGTGGTCACTACCGTCGATGCCCTGCATGGCGCGGGGCAGCTTGATGACCATCCCGAAAGTGTAAAGCAATCCGCCGTTGCCGACCGCATCCTGATCACCAAATCCGATCTGGCCAACGCCGAAACGCGCGAACGCCTTGAAACCCGCCTGCGGCAGCTTAACCCGGCCGCCCCGATCCATGCCGTCACCATGGGCGATATTGACCCGGCTAAGCTGTTCAATGCCGGACTGTATGACCCGGCGACCAAAAGCATGGATGTGCAGAAATGGCTGCGCGACGAGGCGTATGAACAGCACGGCGACGATCACCACGACGGGCATGATCACGCGCATGACCATCATGACCACGATCACGGCCATGATCACCACCACCACGCGCATTCCCATGACGTCAACCGGCATGACGACCATATCCGGTCCTTCTGCATCACCTTTGACGAACCGCTGCATTGGGATGCGTTTGTCACCTGGGCGGAAATCTTCACCCAGATGCGCGGCGAAAGCCTTTTGCGCGTCAAGGGCATCCTGAATCTGGTGGGTGAAAGCAACCCGGTTGCGATCCATGCCGTGCAGCATGTTTTTCATCCGCCCGCCACCCTGCCCGCATGGCCTGACGAGGATCGCCGATCAAAAATCGTCTTCATCACCAAGGATCTCGGCCCGCAGGTGATCCGGGAATCGCTCTATCACCTGAATGCCGCCGTCTCGGAAACGACTGAGAACACCTGAAATCTTTCGGCATTTGAGCCACATCAAGGCATTCAACCCGAAATTGGATCAGATTGGGTCTTGGCTTGATACAGCCTCACTCTAAGTCCTGAACTTCGGGCGATCCCACATGTGGTGATCGCCCTTTTTCTTGCCGTTTTTCATCGGCATTCTATCCCCTCGCCAAACCGAAGGACAGCATCCACCATCCAACCGTACAGGTTGCGCTGCTGTTGCGCTGCACTAAATCTGGCGCAGGTTGGCAAAGCTGTCCTCAGTTTTCCGAAACTCTCAAAACAATCAATCAAATCAAATCGAAGGGGGTAGAACATCATGATTTTCCGGAACTGGCAGGGTACGAAAATCCCCGCACTTGGCTTTGGAACATACGAGCTCGATAACGCAAGTGCTGAACATATGGTGGCCGAAGCCGCCAAGATCGGTTACCGCCATTTCGATACCGCCCAGATGTATCATAACGAGGAAGGGGTTGGCCGCGGGCTCAAGGCATCCGGCCTTTCACGTGATGACTACTTCCTCACCACCAAAATCTGGGCCGACAATTTCCAAAGCGGCGATCTGCAAACCTCCGTGGTCGAAAGCCTGCGCAAGCTTGATCTCGACCATGTCGATCTTTTGCTGCTCCATTGGCCCAATGATGACATTCCGCTGCGCGAAACCATCGCGGCGCTGAACGAGGTCAAAAACCTCGGCATGACGCACCTGATCGGGATTTCCAACTTCCCGACCGCCCTGATCGAACGCGCCGTCGGCCACAGCAACCTTCCCCTTGCCGTCAATCAGGTCGAATATCACCCCTATCTTGACCAGTCCAAGGTGCTTGAATGCGTGCGCAGCCATGACATGCTGCTGACCGCCTATTGCCCGCTGGCACGTGCCAAGGTGATGAATGACGAAACGCTGGTTGCCATCGGCAAGGCCTATGGCAAATCACCGGCACAGGTCACCTTGCGCTGGCTGCTGCAACAGGATGGCGTCATGGCGATCCCCAAATCCGGCTCGCCCAAAAACGCCAAGGCCAATTTCGATATCTTTGATTTCGAACTCTCGGATTCCGACATCGCCGACATCAACGAACTCGCCCGGCCCGACGGCCGCCTGATCGACCCGGAATTCGCCCCCGAATGGGATCAGGCCGCCTGAACCAGCGGCATAACGCATAAAACCATCAAGACCGGCCCCCGACAGGCCGGTCTTTTGCGTTAAATCCCCCCGCCCTGCCAAAAACCATCATATTGCCCTCGCTATCCACCCCCGGCTTGTTTCGCACATGCGAAAAGCGTAATTTGATAGCCTGTTCAATCCGTAACCGGCGATTCCTTCATGACCAGCACCACAACCCACACCGCCGAAACCACCAAACCCGATCTCGGCCACCGCCTGTACGAGGATGTGCTGGCCCTTCTGCTCGGCACCATGGTCGTATCGCTCGGTGTGATGCTCTATAGCGAAAGCGTGCTGGTCACCGGCAGCACGGCGGGCGCGGCCCTTCTGATCGAACATGCCACCGGCATCGGGTTTGGCGTGATCTTCTTTGCGATCAATCTGCCCTTTTACGGGCTGGCCTTCAAACGCATGGGGCTTGCTTTCACGATCAAGACCTTCATCGCGGTCGGGCTTGTCTCGCTGTTTTCAAAACTGATGCCGATGTGGATCGATTTCTCGATGCTCAACCCGATCTTCGCCGCGATTGCTGGCGGTGCGCTGATGGGGATCGGCCTTCTGATGCTGTTTCGCCACCGTGCCGGCTTGGGCGGGATCAATATCCTTGCCCTGTATCTGCAAGAACATTTCGGCATCCGCGCGGGCTATTTCCAGCTCACCGTCGATCTGGTCATCCTCGCCTGCGCCTTCCTGACCCTGCCGTTTGACAAGGTCCTGCTCTCGATCCTTGGTGCGGTCGTGCTCAACCTGATCATCGCACTCAACCACCGCCCGGGCCGCTACCTCGCTGCGCGATAACCCGTTCAAACGCCGTATTACTGATATTTCCGCCAAGCATCAAAGTAGCTTTGCTGGTTTTGGGCTTCTTGGCCATCGCACTGACAGATCAAACAAAAAGTTTTGTTTTGTTCGATTTTTATTTGCCGAATGCAAAACTATTAGTTATATATAGTTGCCTCACAACAAGGCGGACGATGCTGAAAATCGAAATCAAAAAGCAGGCAAGCAAAGAGCTGAAACGCATTCAGCCAAAGACGCGCCAGCGCATCCTTGACGCGATTGAAAAGCTGGCAGAAAACCCGGCCCGCACTGATCTCGATATCAAACCCCTGACCGGTAGCAACTTCCACCGGATGCGGGTTGGCGAATACCGGGTGATCTTTGATCAGGATGGCGTGATCCTGAATATCGAACGCATCGCGCCACGGGGTTCGGTCTACTAGACCGGCCCGGCACGCCAACGCCACCAAACAGGAACACAGCACCATGGGCACCGAAACCAAACACACCGGACACAACACGCGCTGGCATGTCGTGCGCGATGCACAGATGAACCCGGTTTCCGTTGTGATGGCCTTTGATGACTTCAAGGCCGCATTCCCCCGCGAAGCCGCCAGCGTCCTCGCCGACAGCGAAGCCGCCGAGGACGCGGAACTGATCCGCCTTGCCGGTGAAGTCAAAGACGATGAGAGTTTCCCGTTCGAGATCGTCAAACGCCTTTCCAACGGGGAAAACCCGGTCAAGGTTTACCGCGAACATCGCGACATGACCCAACCGCAACTCGCCGAACGGGCAGACGTTTCAACCAACTATATCAGCATGATCGAAACCGGCAAAAAGAATGCCTCGCGCAAACTGCAAGCCAAACTGGCCGGCATCCTTGGCGTCGATTATGACGATCTGGAAACATGGACCGTGGATGGGAACTAAGACATGAATCTGCGCAAGCTTGAGGATGTCATTCCGCTGATTAGCACGACAATCGGGGGATTTACGATTGGTGTTCTCGCCCGCAATGGCTGGGTCGATTGGACAGGTGAAACGTTGGTTGCTGGCGCTCTTGGGCTCGCAGGCGGTTGGCTCGCCTACAAGGCTGCAACCGATCACCGACGAGCGACGGAAAACCGGAACGAGTACATTTTTCAGGCCAACCACATGAGCGATTTGTGGAAGGCACAGAAGAAAACCGAACAAATGCTGACAAAAGACTACGGAGACAGAATCATTTTGGGTGCGGACGTCAACCTTGAGGCGATCATCAAACTCGTAGACAAAGCAGCTCGGTTTCCAAGCCCCCTTCCACCGGAACTTTCTCATGAGCTGGAAACACTTTGCGGGATAATCCCCTATCTTCACGAAGCGAACAACAGCATTTCTGGCGTTTACAACAGTTCTGGCGATTTCACAGGCATCAAAGTTGACAATCCGGACGTCCTAAGAATGCTGCTCGCAATACTGAGCAACAACCTTAAAGCTATTGAAACGCATTTTTTCAGTAAAATACTGTCGGAAATTCATTAAGCTTCCCCAAAATCATGTAGTTGAAATCGGCCCCCATCAAAAACGGAGCTGCCCCTTTCTATTTGTTTTTTATTCGCGGCCTCCAAAATCACGCTCGCAGCCAGTTGCATCAAAATGGCGAACTAGCAGCGATGGCGATCGGAAAGCCGCGTCATGTCGGCCACCACGCGCCGAGACCCCTCAATGAGCTCTCGGAAACTTAATGCAAGACGTAGTTACTTCAAAAAAAACAACATTTCCGATTTGTTCTGTGCGACGATTTTAGTATCGGGAGATTTGCCCCGACAACCTAACCAGAACACGAACACAGCAACTTCTTGGAAAAGCCCAGATGAACAGAGACTTTACATACTGGACAATCTACCTTGTGACTCTTGCCACAATCTTGCTCTCAGCATACTTCAGCACCACAACAACCTACGACGCCTGCCTTAATCCAGATAGCCTTGAACTCGGACTCCAAAACTCAAGTAGCATCCTCGGTTATTCCAGAAACAATTCCTTTGGGACGAATGAACCGAACATCTTTCAAAAAGCAGGGTGCGGCGCAAAGTCCCTCGGTTCCCTGTGGTGGCTTCTGATAGTCGGTCCCATTTGGTTCTTCATCATGAAGCGATTGCGGCGCTGGCGTGATTATGGAATTTGACAAAGAAGCGTCAGCCATACCGCCACCCCGCATAGGCGGGGGTGGCGGGTTCAATACCGTCTTCATACGTTAAGATGTTTTGTGAAGCAGGCTCGCAATTGTCCTCGTCCACGCAGACATGCTAAAGCTTCCCCAACGAAAACGCTATTGTCTTCGGGGAGAAGATCAAACCCGCTATCGTATCGGAATAGACAAATTAATCCAAGTTGATCAATCGCACTGAGTGTCTAACCTCAAAATTGGTTAGTCCAAGCTTAGCGGTTAATTAATTGGGAAACATATAGAAATAATGGCGATCCCTGCAGGACTCGAACCTGCAACCTACAGATTAGAAGTCTGTTGCTCTATCCAGTTGAGCTAAGGGACCGCTGTGGGGGCCGGTTGGTGCCCCGGGGCAAAGCATTGGACGCCTGCCCGGCATGATATCTTTTCAGTCTTTAACGTCTTCTGTCAGACGAACGGGGCGGAAACCGCCCCGATGATGGTGATCGACCGCCTTGATGGCCGAAAGATCAGACGACGCGTTTGAACGCGAAGTTGTCGGCATAGGCCTGCACCCGGCGGACGCGCGATTTCGGCTGTTCGATATCGGCAATCAGCTTGTGACGGGCGGCAAATGCCTGTGCTTCCTCAAGGGTATCGAAATACATGCGCACCTGGCCACGGGTATCGGTCGAACCGATCCAGCCCATAAGCTGATCAGCAACCTTCTTTGCACCCGGTTCAAATTCCATCACCCAGTGTTTGGTCGCCGCACGACCGGACTGCATGGCGTTTTTGGCAGGTTTGTAAACACGGACCTTCATCGGGACCCTCGTCTTGACCGTCGGATAAGATGACATGAATGCGGGGCTCTCTAACACCCGCTGTCTCGTCATCTTTTACACCTTTTGCCGACACATGAAAACGTGTCCGTATGGCAAAAGGGAAAAATGGTCGGGAAGGCGAGATTCGAACTCGCGACCCCCTGCTCCCAAAGCAGGTACGCTACCAGACTGCGCTACTCCCCGACGCGGATGTGGATTTAGCACCATAATTCCGCACGGGCAAGACCGCATTATGCGTTTTTTGCCCGGATCGGAAATAAAATGCAGGCCAAAAACCAAAGGCCGCAGAAATCATCCGCGGCCTTGCTATTGCTGATTGAGGATCGCGTGGCCGCAACGGGCCTGTCACGATTGCTGTTACTATGTCTTAGCGCGGCAGCCCCTCGACCTTCTCGCCAACTTCAAATCCCAACCGGTCGGCCGAACCGCCATTAAGTTCCAGAACAAAGCGCACCGGCTTTGGCCCCGGAATGATGGTTTCGGATTTCGGCACCGTGCGTTTTTCAATCCCGACAATCACGCCATTCTTGTCGATAAACAGCATATCAAGCGAGATGAAGGTATTCTTCATCCACATTGAAATGTCGCTGGCGCGGCCAAAATCAAACAGCATCCCGGCATCTTCGGCCATTTCGGTGCGGAACATCAATCCGCGGGACCGTTCATCGGGCGTTACCGCCATTTCAACATTGAAAACCTTGCCATCCACCAGCAGGCGCGATCGTTCAAACCCTGTTGCCTTTGCATTCAGCCCCGCCATCACGGCAGCACTGATAAAGCAAACGACCAAGGTCATTTGAATGAACGACTTCATAACCCATACCCCTTCAGTCTTTGGACGCGTGTCCTGACTTCGTCACGTATGTCCCCGCCGCGCCACGGATCTTTAATGCTGGTCAGCATTTTTTCGTCCGGCTGCTTTCCACGGCTATGCGTCCATTTTACGGCACGCAGGATATTTTCCGCTGTGATGGTTAACACAGGTGGTATTTCGATTTCGTTTACAACCGCCCACACCCCGGACCAACAGCGCGCAACCCCATAAGGGTTATATCCTCCGCCCCCCAGTACCAGACACCTGGGTGCCATTTTGATCATGGCCCCGACCACGTCCCAAATGGCCTGATTGCCAAGCATCTGTCTGGATAATGGATCTTCTGCTAATATATCACATCCACATTGCAAAACAATGGCTTGTGGTGAGAACTTCTGCGCAAGCGGCATGAAATATTCATGAAGGACATAACGCATCTCGTCATCATGCATGCCACTTGGCATCGGCAGGTTCCGCGCCATTCCCCCGGCGACATCATCAATCGTCCCGGTGCGCGGCCATAACCCTTCTTCATGCATCGAAACCGTCAAAACACGGTCATCATCGGCAAAGGCAATCTGCACACCATCCCCGTGATGGGCATCAATATCAAGGTAAAGCACCCGATCCATCCCCGAATCGAGCAGTTCAAGAATGCCCAGAACCGGGTCATTGAAGTAGCAAAACCCCGATGCCCGATCACGCAATCCATGATGCGTGCCCCCTGCCGGATGATGGATGATTCCGCCATCGGCAATCAGCCGGGCCGCCATGATCGATGATCCGGCCGCCGTCGCCGGACGCCGGAAAATTTCCGGATAGATCGGATTGCCGTTTTTACCCAACCCGTATCTGACCATCATGTCATCGGGCAACATCTGGTCACGTTCGGCCTGTGCCACGGCGGCGATATAGTCGGGATCGTGAAACCGCGCCAGTTGTGCCGGCGTCGCCACCGGCCCGGTCAGGTAACTATCCCCATCGACCCAACCCATCGCATGCACCATATCCACCACCAGCGACACCCGCGGGATCGACAGGGGGTGTTTGGGCCCGTAACTCGACCCGCGATAAATCTCGGCCGCAATCATGCGCGGACGAATATCGTGGCGGCGATGATCGGGATAATTCAGAACAGGTTCATCAGATGGCATCATGACCGATCATGCTTCATTCGGGCTGGGCTCATTCGGGCATCGCAGGATTGACGCGCAAACGCATCCGCGTAACTCTGCTCCCGGAACACTTTCTCTTTTCTTAAACGTCTCTTTTCTTAAACGCCCTTTTAATTAAACGACAGGCCGCCCCATGCCGATCAAAAACTATGCCTTTCTGATCAAGGCCGACGGATACCCGGTACGTGGCACACAAACCACCCTGCCCGGCGATGGCTTCACCACCCATATCTTTGCCGCGTCAAATATCGCGGCCCTGATCGTTGCGGCGCAAAACTTTGCCCAAAACGGGATAGAGGTCATTGAAACCTGTGGCGGTTTTTCCGATACGGATTTTGATGCGGTCAAAAACGCACTTGATGGCCGCGTCGCCCTTGGCCGGGTCACGTTTGACGCCGCCAATCAGGCCCTTCTGACCCGTTTCATGACATCGTCCTGATCGCTCTCAATCCATCGTCATCACCAACCCGTCGGAGCCCCGCCCGTGCCCGGAAAAACGTCAAAACGCCACCGCCTTTTCGCGGGGCTTGCGATCCTGATCATCGTTATTGTCATTTTCGGCGGTTTTGCCCTTTCGGGGCTTGCCGATTTTGATCTTGAAGGCCGCAATATCCGCCTTGTCGAATTTGACGATCACGGCAACCGGCTTTCAGGCACCCTGATCCTGCCCGATGGTGCGGCGGCCAATACCGCCCCGATTGTCATTCTGATCCATGGCGACGGACCGCAGGACCGCTTTTCAAATGACGGTTACCTGCCGCTGATCAACAGCCTGCTTGATGACGGGATCGGTGTGTATAGCTGGGACAAAGCGGGTATTGGCAACAGCACGGGCAACTGGCTTGATCAATCCATAAATGATCGCGCCAACGAGGCGATGTCGGCCTTCGCCGCCCTTCGCAACCTTGATGGCAACGAAAACCGCAAAATCGGTTTTCTGGGGTTTTCGCAGGCCGGCTGGGTCATCCCCGATATCGCCAATCGCCTGCCCGATGCCGCCTTTCACATCCTGATCGGGGCGGCGGTCAATTGGCAGCATCAGGGCACCTATTACATGCGCACGCGCCTCGCGGCCCTTGGCACCCGGCCCGATGAAATCGCCATGCGCATCGAAACTGCGCACAACATGGATAACCGGATTTTTGGCCCCGATAGCACCTATCAGGACTATCTGGCCATCCCCCATGATCAGGAAGTCATGTCACAGGACCGCTATGAATTTGTGAAACGCAATATCGGATCAGACGCCACCGGGCCGCTTGAAACAGTCACGTCGCCCCTGCTTGCCATATGGGGCGAAGATGACCTCAATGTTGATGCGGCTTATAATGCAACGATCTATCGCAAACTTGCCCTGCCCAACAATCGTGCAAACAGGGTCATCACCCTTCCCGATGCGACGCACGGGCTGCTGCGCGCAAGCCTGTTTAATTATCAGCTTGCCGATCAGATGCCCGACATCGTCAAACTGGCCTTTGTCGTGATGGGGCGCCATGCCTATGCCCCGGGCGCGATGGATCACATCACCACCTGGATCAAACAGATCACGCAAAGCCCATAGCCCGGCGCGCTAAAGCGTTTTGTGTTTAATCCGCATCAAACCGGCAACATCATCGTCGTTGCCGTGCGAAACCCGAACAGATGACGAAGCAGGCCAAGCTCCTGCACCTCGCCCGCAACAAAGCCGCATCGTTCATAAAGGGCACGGGCGCGCGGATTGGTATCGATCACGTCAAGCCGCACCTGCGCCAGATCGCGCGCCCGGGCTTCACGTGCAATCGCATCCAGAAGTGCCGTGCCAACGCCTTTGCGGCGCGCATCAGGATCAACAAAAATGCCGTCCATCAACAGACCCCCCTCGGACAGATCCCGTTCAAGAATATCGATCAGAACCCCGCGCCACAGTCCGCCCAACGCGCCATAAATCGCGCAGATATCCGATAGCGTCCCGCCAATAAACGCCCCCGCGGGCGTTTTGAAACCGGCAATGCCAAGCAGATCACCATCGGACGACACCGCACTGATCGCATGTGCCGGATCAACAACCCGTCTCAGGAACTGCAACGCCTTGTCCTCCGGCTTCAACACCGGGGCAAGTTTCTGGCGGAACGCCTGCCAGAAAAGATCAAGTGCCTTGTCGATATGGCCATCTTCGATGCCATGATGAATGGAAAATGTTTGCCGGTCCTGCATCTTTACCTTCCGCGATCCTGTCGATCTGAAAGATAGCCGGACGGCATGATTTCACAAGTTAAGGATGTGATACAGATCACGCGCGTGACCCGCGCTCGGGCTTGCCTGTCCTTAAATGGCGCGCCGCCTGCTGCTGGTCGAAATCATCCCTTTCTGACCTGCCCTCTGGATTCCCGCCTGCGCGGGAATGACAATATTTGCTGCTGAATTTGTTGCGGGCAATCCCCCTTAAACGTCACTCCCGCCCCTCAATCGTCACTCCCGCGAACGCGGGAGTCCATCGCGCCACAGGCTCCATAGCGCAGCAGAACTCCGCCCCCTCACCCGGCCACAGCCGCCCGCGGCCGGATGATCTTCCCGCTTTGGCGCTGCTCGAACAGATGCGCGATCCAGCCTGCCATCCGCCCGACGGCAAAAATGCCAAGCCCGGCACCTTTCGGAAGATCAAGCTGGCGTTCCAGCAACGCCAGCCCGAAATCAAGGCTGGGATATTGCCCGGTTTCATCCGTCACCCGATCCGCAATCCGTGCCCAGAACGCATCACCGACCTGCCCGCAGGATTGCATGATCGCGCGCGTGCGCGGATCGCCATCGGGATAAAGCGGATGCCCGAAACCGGGCGGCACACCATCCTGCACCGGATCAATCTTGCGCCTTTCCACACGGTCCATCCATGCCCGGCAGCGCGGCGTCAACCCGCCATGCCGACTGCCCGATAATGTCGCCAACCCCGCCAGCAACGACGCCGGGATACTCGCGCCTGCCGATGCCGCCACCCGCACCGCATAGGCCGACGCATTTAATTCATGATCGGCACACAGCACAAGTGCACGGCGCAGCAAATCCATGGCCTCCGGTCGTTTTGACCACGCGCGCGCCAGCATCACATGGATCGGACTTTCACCGTCATCACGCACACCTGCCGCCGCCGAGGCTGCAAGCCGCATCAGCTTCGCCGCCACCGGGCGACCATCCCCGGCGGGGTGGTTTGTCACCTCGCCCGCCATCATCGCAATCATCCGGTCAAACGGGGTGGCGTGATTGGCCGGGATGAAATCGGGTGCACAACACCGATCCTGATCGACCCGTAATCCCGCCAGAAGAAGCGCGGCATCTTCAAGTGTCATGGTCTCCGCCAGCCCCACCGCATCCCTGCCGCGATAGAAAAACCGGCCATCGGCAATGCGGGTGATTTTCGACACCAGAATGGGCTCGCCCCAGTCAATCGTCGATGCCGCCACCGATTGCCGTGACCGGCCGCGTTTTTTACCCGCGATGATTTTGCGCACATCGCGATGGTCATACAGGCTTTTGCGCGCATCCCCCGGATGGGCAATGGCGCGCACGATCCCGCGGCTGACATAGGCATAAAGCGTATCACGCGATATGCCGGTCGCCGCACAGACTTCCTGTGCCGACAGCGTGAAAAATGCCGTTTCGTTGATCGGGTCATCAAGATTTTTCATATTGATTATCTTGATCAAGATTGACGATTTGTCCAGCCCCGCGTGATCCTTGGGTGATCTATCCCTCCCGCGCCACCGATGCGGAAAAAGGAGCCACCAGCATGACCGCCATGACCAACAAGCCCAACCCGTTCATCACCCCGATTGCAAATGCCCTTGATCTACCGGGCGGCACAAACGCCCTGCCCGATATCAAAATCACCGGCACGGACGCCCTGCAATCCTTCTTTGCCGTCACCGATCTTGCGACCGCGTCCATCGGCATCGCATCCGCCATGATCTCGCGCTATCGCGGTTTGGCGACTGGCGATCTGGCAGACGTCACCATTAATCAACGGCTGGCATCAAAATGGTTCGATATGACGATCCGCCCGATGGGCTGGGAATTGCCGCCGGTCTGGGATGCGATTGCCGGTGACTATCAAACCGCTGATGGCTGGATACGGCTTCACACCAACGCCCCGCATCACCGCGCCGCTGCCCTGTCGGTTCTGGGCGATTACACCGACCGCGAAGCCCTCGCCCCCATTGTCGCGAACTGGAAATCCGATGACCTCGAAACCGCAATCATTGCGGCGGGCGGCTGTGCCGCCACCATGCGAAGCCTGGGTGACTGGCAATCCCACCCGCAGGGGGCGGCAATTGCGGCCGAACCGCTGATCGGCTGGCAGGATCATGGCACATTCACCAAATCGCGCCACGTTATCCGGCCCGACCGCCCCTTGGCCGGGATTCGCGTGCTTGACCTGACCCGCGTTCTGGCCGGACCCGTCGCCGGGCGGTTTCTGGCGGCCTATGGCGCCGATGTCCTGCGCATCGACCCGCCCCACTGGGACGAGGGGGCGGTGATCCCCGAAGTCACCCTTGGCAAACGCTGTGCCGGGCTTGACCTCAAGAGTGCCGAGGATCGCCAAACATTTGAAAGCCTTCTGGCGGGTGCTGATATCCTGCTGCATGGCTACCGCCCCGATGCCCTGCCGGGTCTTGGCTATGACGCGGACGAACTTCGCCGCATCAATCCCGGCCTGATTGATGTCACACTCTGCGCCTATGGCTGGACCGGCCCGTGGGCCAAGCGGCGCGGCTTTGATAGTTTGGTGCAAATGAGCTGCGGCATCGCCGATTTCGGCATGAAACATGCCGATGCACCAAAGCCAACGCCCCTTCCCGTTCAGGCTCTTGACCACGCCACCGGCTATCTGATGGCGGCAAGTACCGTCCACGCCCTGCAACTCCGCAGCCAGACCGGCCAGATCACCACCGCCCGCCATTCGCTCGCCTGCACCGCCCACCTGCTTTGCCAGACCGCACAACCGACCCGAACCCAATCCATCGCCAATGAAACGGAAAACGACATCGCCCCGCATATCGAAACCACAAACTGGGGCAAGGCCCGGCGCGTTAGGTTTCCGGCCACCATTGAGGGCGTCGCACACGCTTGGGATCACCCGGCAGGGCCTCTAAATCAAAATGAAGCGGCATGGGCCCAAAACCAAATTAACTCATAGCGCACCCAGAAAAACAACCCAAAGGATCATCATTTAATTGACCGTCAGTTAAATAAAACACATGCTTAGGTCACAATAAATTTACTCTAATCACCTCGCGGAAACCTGATCAAAAATGTCAGATGTTAGCTTATCTCATTTCGAACTCGCGATAAGAGAATCAGCGAAATATGGTGACAATGATACGTTGCCATATGATAGGGAATTGACGTTTTTCAGAGAGCATATCAATGAGAGCGCCAATCTCGCGCTCGAATATTTTCAACGCCTAGAAAGTGGTGGAAATAAATTTGCACATAATGAAATTAAAAAACTAGAATTCTTTTCTGAACGGATGCTGGTTGCAACTGGTCCTCACGGCTTCAGGATAGCAACCAAGATTGCTCCATTCTTAAATATTTACTTGAACGCGCTCGGTATTTCGATCGCGGAAAAGCTGGAACCCAAAAGATATTCTAATGCACACTCTTACAGGTTCTTACCGAGTGAGGATACATTATTTGACAAGGAAAGGTCTTGGAAATCATACCGCCAATCAACGCTAGATGACCCAAATTCCTTAGAAGATTCAAATATAATCATTCAAACTGACGTGTCGAGCTTCTACGAACACATATATCACCATCGGTTAGAAAACAGCCTCAGCGATTTATTCTCTGAACACAGCACAATACCAACACAAATAATTAGAATACTTTCTCACCTATCTTCAGGAAGATCATTTGGACTTCCAGTTGGAGGACAGTGCTCACGAATACTTGCAGAATTAATGATGCACTCAATTGACGAGATATTGACTTCTGAAAAAATAATCTGGCATCGGTATGTTGATGATTTCGTTTTAATCACAGAGAATCAGGAAGATGCCTACAAAGCACTATCAACATTATCCCATGCCCTAGCTGATTATGGACTTTCATTAAATCGAAACAAGACCACAATTCTTACCGCAAAACATTACAGAGAATATATTCAGACGCAGTTATTCTCTCACGATGGCGATGCAGGTACCCTGCGTGAAATCGATATATATTTCGACCCTTATTCTGACAAAGCGGAGGACGACTACGAAGAATTAAAGAGCACTGTATCGCAAATAGATATCAAAAGGCTTCTTCTAGATGAGTCGAAAAAAAGTCAATCTGATAGCTATTTAGTCAAGCAAATCAGTAGAACTGTGCAATATCAAAAGCCTGAAGTCGCGGAAGATTTAATAACTACGCTTCTAGATGCTAAAAACATAAATGCATTCAGAGCATCATTCGGAACGATAATGAGAGGCATTTACGCAACGCTAAACAACAAAGAATTCTCTATAATACACAAACATATAAACAAAAAAATTGATGGAGTCATAACAAACTCATCACACCTTCTACTACCAGAATCCAACTGCCTTCATTTTTTAAAATGTTTAACTTTTTCCAAAACAGATATCAGATCACGATTTATTTCTGATCTTTATTCCAAAACAAAATCGGTAGAAATAAGAAAATCTTGCATTAACTGCTGGGGACACTGGAAGGACAGGCCTAAGTTTAATCAACTTAGAAATAGATGGACATCAATGCCACATGAAGAACAAAAAGCATTGTGGATGTCGACCTATTTCTTTAGGGAAGAAGGAGCCCATTTCAGAAAACAAGAAAAAATCAAAGTTATTAACAATTGGACTATTGGGATTAAAACTCCATCAGAAGATGGAAATGAACACTCAAAAGACCCACTAATAGAACATTATCTGGCATGGACAAAAAATGCTTAATCCACGTATGCCAGCAAGAGATCCACGAACTGTCTCACGAGACATTCCCGGCATTATTGACACTGTTTTCCCCCAACTCAACTCTAGCCTTGTTGGGTACTACAACCAAGATTGCGATACTATAGATGAGTGCAAAGCAGTTGACGATGCCAATATAGTTAAAAGCTCCCTATCACGGGCAATGCTATTTGAACTATGCGTCGCTCGGGGAGAAGAATTACTATCTAATCGCATTGAACCCGATTGGGAACAGAACCTTCGCACCGCCGTAAATCGCCAAAGGAAACATTTTGATGCTACAGCTCCTCAGAAAATCGATGCCATTGATAAAAAAATAGCAAACCAAATTGGCCAAAATCTGCATATCGGCCTCAGAATTATTTCTTCCAAAAATCTAAATGATGTCGCGATCTCCCCTAAGATACCTGGCTATAATTGGATATCCAATGGAGTTGGAGATTTTAGCATCAACGACACATTGATTGAAATTAAGTGCACAAATAAAAGATTTTCCGCTTCGGACTATCGGCAAGTAATGATGTATTGGATTCTTAGCTATATAAACGCAATAGAGGGAAACGGATTTGAGTGGAAAAACATTGTATTATTTAATCCTCGCAAAAATATCATCTTAGAACTTCCATTTGACGACCTAATATATTCGTTTGGCAGATGGCGCTCAAAGATAGAACTGGTAGAAACTTTTTCATCCCTAGTTGCGGATGGTATCGGAGAAAGATTCTAGTCAAGAATCAACGGTTGATACCAACTATTAACGTCCTGTCATCTTCAGGGGCCAATCGTGAATTGACCTGGGTTCGGTGTTGCCGGACAGCCCACTGACCGCCCCCGGCATCGCTGCCCGCTCCGGCCCCTTTCGGCAATGCCATGACCATGAAGCCCGGACAAATCTGGGGCCTCCAGCAACCTCCCCAACTGATGCCCGACGGAACACCCACCGGCTCGTGACCCGCTCCGGCCGCGGCGACAACCTGCTCCCCCGACGTTCAGACACAACTCGGGCCGCCGCCAGCCCCGCCAACCGATGGTCCACAGACGGCCCAAAGGCTCGCTGCCCATTTCGGGCTCTTTCGACGATGCCATGACCACCGACCACCGATGCCGGAACAAAACTCGGGCCTCCAGCAACCGTCGCCGACGGCCTCTCATCGGGCTCTCTGCCGCCTCGACGCACCTCGGGCCAAGGCGGCAACCTGCCACCTCGACGTCCAGACACACCTCGGGCCACTGCCATCTTCACCAGCAGACGGTCCAGGGGCTCGCTGCCCACTTCGATCATCTTCCGGCCACGGCAGCAACCTGCTCCCCCGGCGTCCAGACCCACCTCGGGCCTTCGCCATTTTCACCAGCAGACGGATTTCGGGCGCACTGCCCCCAACCTGTCCACCACCGACGGGCCGCAATCCGATGCCGCCACTGCTGCCATTGCTGCCTCTTTCGGCAAATCCGGGGTCCGTTCCCCGACAAGACGCACCTCTCCCGTCATGACAAACAAGCGTGTTAAAAGCGTATTAGAACCGGCGCGGAACGCCGCCGTAATGGCTTCGCCATCCCCCGACCCATATCCTGCGGACCACCCCGCCGCCCTGCCTCAATCCTTGCCGCTGCATCCTGATCCCCTCTTTGATCTGGCCCCAAACGCAAAAACCCGCGAGGCACAAGGCCTCGCGGGTTTCGGTCCGGGTGCATTTCTCCCGTTGACTTTATCTTTATGCCACAAACAAAAGAACAAATCAAGAACTTTTTCCAATGCTTGACGTCCCGCCATGATCTGCGCATAGTCCCGTCATCTCCAGGGGGGCCGATCGTAAATCGGCTGAGAGGTTCGGTGTTGCCGGACGACCCTTTGAACCTGAACCGGTTAAGACCGGCGTAGGAAGGATCGCATGCGCAAGACAGAACCAGTGCCGAAACCGGCAACCTCCCCAAATTCCCCCGTCATGCCGGGCAACGCAACGCCGTTTGATGTTCATCTGCGCGCCGGGCGCGTGGCCTTTAACGGCGACGATATTTTCCATGATCTTGATCTGACCCTGCCCGCCAGCAGCATCACCTGTCTGCTGGGCCCATCGGGTGTCGGCAAAAGTACATTGTTGCGCTATCTCGCCGGGCTGGTCGATGGCGAGGCGGGCGGGGATATTGCCTGCTCGGATGGCAGGCCACTTTTGGGCCGGGTTGCCTATATGGCGCAGCAGGATTTGCTTCTGCCATGGCGCAGTGTCCGGGAAAATGTCGTTCTGGGGGCGGTGCTTCGCAATGAACGCCCCGACCTTGCGCGCGCCGATGCGCTGATTGCCAAGGTCGGGCTATCGGATGCTGCACACCTGCGCCCCGCCGAACTTTCTGGCGGCATGAAGCAGCGCGCCGCCCTTGCCCGCACCCTGATGGAAGATCGCCCGGTTGTCCTCATGGATGAACCGTTTTCGGCCCTTGATCCGCTTAACCGCATGCGCCTTCAGGATCTTGCGGCACGGGTATTGCGCGGCAAAACGGTTTTGCTGGTCACCCATGATCCGCTCGAAGCGCTTCGGATTGGGGATCGCGTTCATGTCCTGCGCGGTACCCCGGCGGTCCTCAGTGACGCCATGCTTCCGGCGGGCAGCATCCCGCGCGATGTCACCGATCCGGAAATACTCCGCCATCAGGCCGAACTGCTCCGGCAGCTTGGCGCCACCGCCGAAGAACTCAACCGGGCGGAGGGCACGGCATGACGAAGACATCCCGCACCCCGCTTACCGAACGGCGCCTGCTGAAACTTGCCCGGCCTTTCATCATCATCGCCGCGCTGATCGCGACATGGCAGATTGTCGTGACCGTCACCGGTGCGCCGAAATATATGCTGCCCGCCCCTTATGAAGTCTGGCTGACCCTGATCAAGCGTCATGACGTATTACTTGACCATGCCAGATACACGATTGCCGAAACCGTGATCGGGCTTTTTGCCGGGGCGGCATTGGGCGCCTTGGCGGCGCTTCCGATGGCGCTTTTTGCCCCCGTGCGGTTCTGGCTGATGCCGATCCTGCTGGTGTCTCAGGCGATCCCGTTTTTTGCGCTGGCACCGCTTCTGGTATTATGGCTGGGCTTTGGTCTGGGCTCAAAAATCGCCATGGCGGCCTTGATCATTTTCTTCCCCGTCACGGTCGCGTTTTTTGACGGGTTATCACGGACCGAACCGGGTTTCCTCGACCTTGCCCGCACCATGGGTGCCAGCCGCTGGCGATTGCTGACCCATGTGCGCCTGCCCGCCGCACTGCCTTCATTTGCCTCGGGCTTTCGGGTCGCAACCGCGGTTGCCCCCATCGGGGCGGTGATCGGCGAATGGGTCGGGTCAAGTCATGGCCTTGGCTATCTGATGCTACATGCCAATGCCCGGGTTCAGATCGACATGGTCTTTGCCTGCCTGCTGATCCTGTGTGCCTTTTCAATCACGCAATATTTCCTTGTCGACCGGGCGTTACGTGCGGCCTTGCCCTGGCAGCCCGACAGCCTGAAACCGGCAAAATAAACCGAGTTCCCTGCGAAAACCGCGGGGCAGAACATCACAAATATATCCGATATCCGATAGGAGGTTCATCCATGTCACGCCTGAAATCCATGATCACCGCGGCTACGATTGGCGCGGTTGCGATGGGAATGACCAGCCCGGCCTTTGCCGCCGACAAGCTCACCATACTGCTGGACTGGTTTGTTAATCCCGATCACGCACCGCTGATCGTCGCCAAGGAAAAGGGCTTTTTTGCCAAGCATGATCTGGATGTCGAGCTGATCGAACCGGCCGATCCATCCGCCCCGCCGCGTCTTGTTGCCGCCGGTCAGGGTGACGTTGCCGTCAATTATCAGCCACAGCTTCACGTACAGGCCGCCGAAGGCCTGCCATTGACCCGGATCGGCACGCTGGTCGCAACCCCGCTCAACAGCCTGATCGTTCTCAAAGACGGCCCGATCAAGGAAATCGCCGACCTTAAAGGCAAGAAAATCGGTTATTCGCTGGCCGGTTTCGAAGATGCGTTACTCGGCACGATGCTCGGCAAATACGGGGTTTCGATTGACGATGTCGAGCTGGTGAATGTCAATTTCTCGCTCTCGCCATCGCTTTATTCCGGGCAGGTCGATGCGATCATCGGCGGCTATCGCAATTTCGAACTCAACCAGATGGAAATCGAAGGCAAACCGGGCAAGGCATTTTATGTCGAGGAAGAAGGTGTTCCGCCCTATGACGAGCTGATCCTGACCGTGCGTAACGACAACACCGATGATCCGCGCTTTGCCCGCATGCTGGCCGCCCTTGAAGAAGGTGTGCAGTATCTGGTCAACCATCCCGATGACAGCTGGCAGGCCTTTATCGCGGCCTATCCGAACCTGGATGACGAGCTTAACATCAAGGCATGGGCCGATACCCTGCCGCGCTTTGCGCTCCGTCCGGCTGCTGTTGACCGCACCCGTTATGCCCGCTTTGCCGATTATCTCAAGGATCAGGGCATTATCGAAACCGTTCCACCGCTTGACAGCTACATGACCGTGATCGAATAAACCGACTGGAATGCAGGCCGGAACCAAACGCGGTTCCGGCCTTTTCCATTGATCAGCCCGCACTTGCACAATTCCCGATCCGCGACACATTGATAGGATCAAAATAACAATCAGCCGATCAGGGGATTTGACCGCGTGACTGACGAAAAACGCCCAACGCACCACACAGCATTCGGATTTGAAAACCGCTATCCCCTGCCGGAAACCGGCAAAAGATCATTCTGGCGCTTCCTGAAGCGGCGTTATTTCGGCTCTGAAAACTGGCCAAAAGCCAAACACCAGCACGGCAAAATCCCGACCGAGGCCCCGGATATGGACGCGATCCACAATCCAGATCCGGCACGCCTGCAAGTCACATGGATCGGACATGCGACGGCTCTGGTGCAATATGGCGGGCTCAATATCCTGACCGATCCGGTCTTTGCCAAACGGGCATCGCCGTTCCGTTATGTCGGCCCCAAACGATACAGCCAGCCGGGATTGCGGATCGATCAGTTGCCGACGCTTGATCTGGTGCTGCTGTCGCACAATCATTACGACCATTTCGATATCGAAAGCCTTGGAAAGATTGGCAATGGCCCGCGCTATATCCTGCCGCTGAAAAACGGAACCCTTCTGGAAAAGGCCGGAATCTCCCCCGACCAGTACGAAGAACTCGACTGGGACCAAAGCCTTTCGCATGGCGGCGTTACCATCACCCACGTGCCCAGCAATCACTGGTCCGCGCGCACCACCAAGGACCGCAAGGAAATGCTGTGGGGCGGCTACATCCTTGAATTCTCAGATGGTTATCGTTTCTATTTCGTCGGCGATACCGGCTGGAATGAACGGCTGTTTGCCGAGATGGGCGAACAATATGGCGGGATCGATTTCGGCCTGATCCCGATCGGGGCTTACGAGCCCAGCGATTTCATGCGCAACGCCCATACCAACCCCGAAGAAGCCATTCAGATCATGCAGGTAATGGGCATCAAGCAGGCGCTTGCCATTCATTGGGGGACTTTCGTCCTGACCGCAGAACCGGTTGACGAACCGCCGGTGCGGTTGGCATCGGCACGCAAGGATGCCGGCATTGGCGAGAATGACTTCATTGCCGCCCCGATTGGGGCGACACGGTTTTTTGACGGCAAAACCAATCATCAGACGAATGATTTACCCGAAACCAAAGCCGCGCAATAAAGCATAACAGATAGGTGAAGACCGGCAACGTGCAGATCGTTGCCGGTCTTCGAAAGCCGAAACCCTGGCCGCAATGTTTGGGAGAACTGCGATCATGGTCCCGGCTTTAGGTGATTTGTGCCGCACCGAAAAGAGCCAGACCAACACCGGCGACCGATGCAAATTTCATCATGAGCCTCAAATTGAAAGTTACGTTATAACATAACATTTAATTGCATGACAGATACCCTGCGTCAAGACCGTTTGAAAACGATCCCGACGCCAGATTATTCCTCATACAAAAAGATCAGACCCGCGTACGCGGCTTGCGAATGGTGCCATCCTCAAACCGCGAAAGCTCCATCCCGGCAAGGGTAATGGATGGCTGCCCGGTTGTGATCCAGTCCGCCAGCACCTTGCCGACAACCGGCCCCATCGCAAATCCGTGGCCGGAAAAACCGGTGGCGACAAAGAAATGTTTTGGATTGTCGAACTGATCGATCACCGGTATGGCATCCGGGGTAACATCGATATCGCCAGCCCACTTGTCGACAACACCCACCTGTTTGATTTGCGGGAAAACCTTTTGCAGGTTCGCCATCGCGTTATTCACGCGAACTTCATAAGGCTGCGCCTGATTTTCCCGCCGCCCGATCAATGGCTGCTTTGATGCTGCCGACCCCGGCAGGCGATCAACCAGATCATCAACGAAACGTTTGTTCAGGTGGAACTTGAAGGTCGCCCAGTTGGCAAACAGGCCCGGCGCAAAATCGCGGGCATATTTGAACCGACCCAATGTCAGATCCAGGTCCGTCATGAACTCGTCCGCGATATTCATCGAACCATCGGCACGCTGACGAAATGCCAAACCAGCGGCCAATGTACCGGCTGCGGAGATATCAGGCACCGGGGTGGTGCGGATCACCGTGCCGCGCGTGGTTTGCTGCGGCAGGCGACGGCCGAATTTGGCGACGAATTTATGCGTCGCGGCCCCAGCGGCACAGATCACGTATTTGCATTTGATCTCGCCACGTTCGGATATGACCGAACTGATTGCACCGCCAATTGTTTCAATGCCGATGGCACCGCAACCTTCGGCAATAACGGCGCCGAGTTCACCAGCACGTTTTGCGATTGCCGGGGCGGCCTTTTTCGGCTCCGCCTGCCCGTCAGAGGGGGTATAAATCCCGCCAACGCCGGGGCGCGTGATGCCCGGTGCGATCCTGGCAACCCCCTTGGGATCAAGCACCTGCGTTTCGATATCAAATCCTTTGGCGTCTTCGATCCATTGCTCAAATTCCGCCATTTCGGCATCATCGCGCGCAACGAACATGACCCCGCCCTGCCGCCATTCCAGATCAGCGTCGAGTTCCTTTTCAAGCCCCTGCCAGATGCGGTTGCATTCAATCATCAGGGGCAGTTCAACCGGATCGCGGCCCTGCTGACGCACGAACCCCCACGCCCGCCCCGACTGATGCGAGGCAATGGTATCCTTTTCCAGAAGGACAACCTTCATGCCCGCCTTGGCAAGGTAATATGCGCTGCTAGAGCCATGAATTCCGCCGCCGATAACGACAACATCGCATTCTTTGGGAAGGTAGAATTGGGGATCGTTCGTAATATGGGGCATCTGAATCAGTCGTTCTTTTGTTTTCGTTTTGGGATGTGGCGTGTTCCACGTTATGTTGCGCGGCAATAAATGACAACAAAATCAGGTGCCACCATGTCTGCCGATAACAAGAAACAGAACCCCGCAACCATTACGGCTCAGGCATTGGGCTGGGTCGAGGAAACCACCCGTTCGGTCACCCCGCCGATCTATCCGTCGACCACGTTCGAACGCAATACCGATCTTAGCTATCACGATGGCCGATGCTATACTCGTACCGACAACCCGACCTATGATCAGGCCTGTGCGGTTCTTGACGCGCTCGAAGGTGGCGCACAGACGCGGCTTTTCGCATCGGGTATGGCCGCCGCAGTTGCCTTGCTGCATGCGTTATCACCAGGTGATCATGTGGTCGCGCCAAAGGTAATGTATTGGGCGCTGCGCAGCTTCATGCTTGATAGCGGTGTGCGCGCCGGACTGACATTTGATTTTGTCGATAATGGCGATACCGCCCAATGGGTAAAACATATCCAGCCGGGCAAAACCAGAATGGTCTGGCTGGAAACCCCCGCCAACCCGGACTGGCAGATCACCGATATCGCCGCCGTTGCCGATGCCGCGCACAAGGCCGGTGCGATTGTTGCGGTTGACAATACGGTTGCCACACCGCTTCTGACCCGCCCGATTGAACTGGGTGCAGATATCGTCATGCATTCGGCAACCAAATATCTTAACGGACATAGTGATGTTCTGGCCGGCACACTTACCACTGCAAACAAGGACAGCGAATTCTGGCAACGCGTTTGCAAACAGCATGCAGGCGGCGGCGGTGTTCTGGGTGTGTTCGAAGCATGGCTGCTTTTGCGTGGTATGCGTACCCTGTCAATCCGGGTCGAACGGGCCAGTGCCAATGCCATGGCAATCGCCCGCCATTTCGAAACCCACTCTGAAATCGCGCAGGTCCAGTATCCCGGCCTTGAAAGCCATATCGGCCATGACATTGCCAAGCGTCAGATGACCGGCGGATTTGGCGGCATGATGTCGATCCGGGTCAAGGGCGGCGGCAAACGGGCCGTGGATTTCCACAATCAGTGCAAACTGTTTAAACGCGCGACGTCACTTGGCGGGGTCGAAAGTCTGATTGAACACAGATCATCGGTCGAAGGCCCAACAAGCCCTGTGCCCGATGATCTGTTGCGTTTGTCCGTCGGTATCGAAGATGCCCACGATTTGATCCATGATATTGAAACCGCCCTGGATTTGAGTAAATAAAGTCGGAATGAAAATCGGCCAATCAACGGACTGGAAATTCCACGCGTGATGAAAACTGTGTTTCGTGCCCACACACGATCTTGTTTCAAACAATCACTTTCGCTGTGTCTTGCCATTACAGCAATGATCGCGGCGACGGAATTTCCGGTTCGTTCGGCGCAGGCGCAAGCCCGCACCTCAAGCCAACCGGCAGGCATGCGTGATATTCCCGATGCCAATTCCCTGCCCCCGGCACCGGGACTGATTTTCGATATGGCCGGGCAGCGCTATATCATGTTTGACGACTTGGTTTCGCATCTTGCCGGGACGCGTTTTATCCTGATCGGGGAAAAACACGACAATCCGATCCATCATCATCATCAGGCACAATTGGTCCGCGCGCTAAGCAAACGCGAAGACACCAAGCGTGCGGTTGTTTGGGAAATGTTTAATCGCGACCAGCAGGAAAGCCTTGATCAGGCCTGGCAGGCTGTCCCCCCCGAGGAACTTGGCAGTGAAATGAAGTGGGGCGAAAGTGGTTGGCCATCATGGCATGACTATGCCCCGATTGCCGAGGCGGCAAAGGAAAACGGGCTGCCGATGGTTGCAGGCAACCTGCCCCGGGATGTCCTGCGGCCCATGATCAACGAAGGTATCAGCGCCCTGCCGACCGAGCTTGCGCAAAAGCTCTCCCTGCCGGCGCTACCCGATGATATTGCCGCACGATTTGATCAGGAAATTGCAGACGGTCATTGCAACATGTTGCCCAAATCGCAATTACCTGCTTTTTCGCTTGTGCAGTTTGCCCGCGATGCGTCGCTTGCGCGCGCAATGATTGATGCGAACAAAACCATTAGCCCGGATGGCGCATTCCTGATTGCCGGTGCCATGCATGTGCGTGATGACATTGCGGTACCCTACCATCTGCGGCGTTATGCACCTGATATCGACGATAACGATATTGCAGTTGTCATTCTGGTCGAGGCAGATGACCCGGGTGAAGACCTTCCTGGTGTGCGTGATTATGCGCTTCGGATGGGATCAGAAAATGTGGCGGATTTCATGTGGTTCACAAATGATCTGCCACGTGCCGATCCGTGCGAAGACATTCAGATTGGACAATAGATCCGAGCAAAAACCGAAAATTATTTGATTCGACGGGGCAACCAATCGGTGGTCGCAACCGGTTTGCCCTTATGCGAACGCATGACACGCGGGCGGACAACTTCTTTTGCCTCAGGCGTGGTGGCACTTTTACGGACCGAGGCATAGAAATCCACCATCACCTGAAACGGGATCAGCGTACCCGGCCCCTGTTTATATGCATCAAGATAAGGCGGATGATTGCGCACGGTTTCGCTAAGATGTTCGACAGAGTGATGACCAAACTGCGACCAGATACTTTCGATAAAATGCTGCGTTTTGGGATCAACCGATTTAAGCCGCACATCCGGACGACTTTCTTCCATGACGGCATAGACGTTCGGTTCAATCGGACCAATATCATCTGCGATGAAAACAGCGGGCATCAACATGCGACCGTGATAATTGGCCCCGTAATAGGCCTGCGCCAGATACAGCAGACGATGAAGCTTTTGCGGTTGCAGATATTCATTGTCGTTTAATGCATGATCAATCAGGCGAAAAACGGCTTCGAATACTGAATTAAGGACCGGCTTGTTCTGCATATCTGACCCAGCAAACGAAACGCATGGCGGATCACGATCATAATGCCGCTTGGGCACGACAGCAAGGACCGGAACGGAATGTATTCACTTTTCAAGGAAATCCGGCAAGCGATCAGATATAGGCATCAACCCGTGTGCCGCGAATACCCGCACCATGCACAACAGCATTAACCACCGCATAAAATGATGTTCCGCTGTTCGCGCTTAGATCGAATGGAATTTCCGGATCAAGAAGGCTTGCGAAATCGATATCGCTTTCGGGTGAAATCGCACCTTCGCGGTCGCTTGCCCGACGAGCCGCCGACAGGCGGCTTTGTTCGGCACGCTGGTCTTTCTGATCACCCGCACTTCCCTGCCCGGATTGCTGTTTGCCTTTGCCGTCGATATAGGCATTGAACAGGATACCGTCATTATCCGGGTCATAAGTGTAATGCTCGCTGGGGGCCTGAATCTGGCTATTGCGGTCAACCGTCGCAACGCCGCGCGCACCAGCAGCCGCAAGTCGGCCATACTGGCTGACCTGGCTTATGGACTGATTGTTGACGACAGGTGCGACCATTTTCCTCTCTCCAGCCGAAACCGGAACATGTTACAGCATTATTCAACCGTAAGATTATATCCCAATTACGGCTCAAAAGAGACAAGAATCGTCATTTTCAGTGGGTATCGAGCTGTTTTGAGGCATTAGTCGCCGTCGAATTCGACCAGATGGAAGACATCGACACCGCGATCACGGATTTTTTGTGCCCCGCCAATATCAGGAAGATCGATAATAAAGGCACAACCGGCAACTTCGCCGCCTGCCTTTTCGATCAGATCAATCGCGGCAAGAGCCGTGCCACCGGTTGCGATCAGATCATCCATCACCAGAACACGCTGTCCGGGCTTGATCGCATCGGTGTGCATTTCGATCACGTCCGATCCATATTCCAGTTCATATTCGACTTCGATGGTTTCAGCAGGAAGTTTGCCGCGTTTGCGGATCGGAACAAAACCGACACCAAGGGCTACGGCGACCGCCGGGCCGATGATAAAACCGCGCGCCTCAATCCCGACGATCACGTCGATCTGTTTATCCTGAAATTCGGCAGCAAAACTGTCGATCACATCACGCAAACCATCTGCATCGGCAAACAGGGTCGTGATATCGCGAAACATGATCCCCTTTTTCGGGTAATCGGGAATGGTACGGATCAGCGACTTGATCGACATGGGAGAACTCCGGCCGGGGTTAACCTGAAAAACAAAACCGCCATCTTTAACACCAGATGGCGGTTTAAAATCAAGCGTTCCCGAATATTGGCAGCAAATCGGGTTTGCGGCCCGCAATCGCAGCTAGGCCGCGTGCGCCGTGTTTCGATGCATTACGGCGTTGTTTGCCGTGACAAAGTCATTTGCAAGTTTCTTGCTGATTTCAGCACGTGTACCACGCGGCAAACCGGTCCCGGCGGCCTGCCGGTTACCCCATACTGCGCGATAAAGGCGGTAATCATGGTCATTGATCTGACCAAATACTTTTTCAACTTCCATCAAGGTCTGGACATAACTTTTGTTCATGTCAGCCATCCTGTTGCTCGTGATGTTCCGAATGACAATCCCCTTCGGAATAACGACGCCCGGCTTTGCCAGCGCATCGTCAAGCAGCGATATAATCCCCTAAAGGCCGCCTCTCAACGGCAGGACGGTGACAAGATCGGGAATATTTTGTGACACATCGCCTTAATCGGAAAAAATGCAATCAGAACAAACTGCTATCAGACAGAAAAAAGACGCCAACCGGCGAATAGCCAGCCCGGTTCAGTGCATCTTTTTCTGGGCTTCGGCCTGACGCGCTTCTTCATCAAACTTCTTTTGCAGCGCATCGGCATATTCGCCGTAGATACGGCCTTCGATCGACAGCTCCAGAAACCGGATATAGTCCTGCTGATTGTCGATTTTGGCGCGTGCAACCGGGATCACATCAAACGGACTTTCAGCATCCAGACCATATTTTCGGATCAGCTCCAGCATTTCGGCTGTGATCTGTTCGAGCTTTTTCTGCGCGTCCGAGAATGAAATGCTCATGATGTTTCCTGTTCTGATACGATAACCACGCACCTTATGCCCTGCCAGTTACCAGATGACAAGTTTCCGCCCCCGCGAACTATACCGGCGCGCCCTTACCTATCCGAATGATCCAGCCATTTTGCCATCCGACTTGAGACAAATCAAAGACCTGCATCCCGCATGGTCCGATGCTGCATTCGGGACAGTTTGATACGGACCATCAGTGGATCATTGATGGTCTGTGCGCGTGCATTTGCATAATCCATTCGGGGATCAGTGATGAAGTTGTTATCGGCTTTCAATGCCATGGGCATTCGCAAACGCTTTATGTGGGCGTCGGCCTTCGGCGTTACTTCCACGGTGATCATCGCACTTGCCATGATGATGTTTGCCGAAGAAAAGGCAATGGATGCCAAGCTTAATCAGCTAAGCCAGAATGAGCTGACATCGCTTCATGCGCTGATTGTAAATGTGATGGCCGCCCGTCCTGATGACTCTGATGACATCGGTATTGATGTTTTCAACAACTGGTTTGAAAGCCGAAATCTGGATTATCCCGGCGAATTATGGTCTGCATGGGGTCCTACCACGCTGGCCTATATGAAGGAATATGGCGACAAGGACCTGAAAACGCCGCGCGATGCGATTGATCAGGAAGCCATTGAAACCGGTCAAACCATTGGACGTTATACCGACGAAGGCACTTATCGCCTGTCGATGCCAATTGTTCTTGGTGTGACCAAAGGTGCCGATCGCGAGGTTTGCTTTAGCTGCCATGGCGCAATGGAAGCCGAAAAGGGCGACGTGATTGCGGTTCTGTCATCAAGTCTTTCGGTTGCCCCCGAACAGGCAAAAACCAATCAGATCCTGATCGGTATTGTGATTGGCGGCATCGTCATTGCACTTGCCACCATCTTTGGCATGCGGTTGCTGCTGTCGAAAATCGTTACCGAACCGCTTAGCAAGCTGGGTTCGGTCATGACTGAACTTGCCGATGGCAAAACCGACCTGATCATCCATGACCTTGACCGCAAGGACGAAATCGGTCGCATGGCACAATCGGTCGATGTGTTCCGCACCAATGCGATTGCAAAAAAACGCATGGAAGCCGAACAGGAAGCGGCATCGCGCAAGCGCGAAGAACGCATGAAAACGCTTGAAAAACACATTGGCGGGTTCGAAGGGGTAATTGCCAATATTGTCGGTTCGGTCTCCACATCGGCCGACCGGATGCAAAGCACGGCCCGCGCCTTGGTCGGCGCCGCCGATCTGGCAAGCAAAAGTGCCACAACCGTTGCTGCCGCATCCGAAGAAGCCACGGTTAATGTCCGCACCGTGGCCGACGCAGCGGAAAATCTGTCGCATTCGATCACCCAGATCGGCAATCAGGCGCATCATTCAACCGAAATCACCGCCGAAGCATCGCGCGAAGCCGAAGTTTCCAGCAAGACCGTCGCCGGACTTTCAGAAGCCGCCGGTCGCATTGGCGAGATTGTCGAACTGATCAGTGACATTGCCGGTCAAACCAACCTTCTGGCGCTTAACGCCACCATCGAGGCCGCCCGCGCAGGCGAAGCAGGTAAAGGCTTTGCCGTTGTTGCCGCAGAGGTCAAAAACCTTGCCAACCAGACGGCACGCGCAACCAGCGAAATTTCCGAACAGATTTTGGCCATCCAGGAAGAAACCGGCAAAACGGTCCAGTCAATGGATGACATTTCCAACGTTATTTCGCGGATTACCGACATCACAAACACGATTTCCGATGCGGTTCGTGAACAGGCCGATGCCACCGGCGAAATCGCACAGAATGTCGAACAGGCAGCCATTGGCACGCAGGAAGTCAGCAGCAATATCGAACGCGTCAGCGATACGGTGGCCGAAACCGATCAGGCTGCCCACCAGGTCCTGAATGTGGCTGAAGAACTGGGGCAACTTTCAACAGAACTTCGCCGAGAGGTCGATAGTTTCCTGATCAGTATCCGGTCGGCTTGATCCTGAAATTTTCCGGAACTGCATTTTGTGCCCCGCACCATTTCTGGTGGTGCGGGGTTTGTTTTTTGGTGTACTGCAATTCCCCGGCAAAATCCAAAATTGAATTAATGTCACAAATTTTCGGAAAATATGGGCCGGCTAAAATCTTGGTATCAAAATTAACCTGACGACAACCGCCAATTTGTCTATTCTGGAAAAAAGGTATTAAACCTTTAAAATTCTAATCGGCTTGGGGGTATTCGAGCGGCTCACGCTTGGAGAAAATAAAAGACAATGTCTTTTACGACGATCTTGGGGATTCTGGTCGGTTTGGGGCTTTTTGTAGGCTCCATCTTCATTTCGACCGACAACTATTTTGTGTTTATCAGTCTGTCGAGTGCGTTGATGGTGATCGGCGGGACCTTGGCAGCGACTTTTATTGCCTATGAAGCACGCTATGTTCTGCTTGCGCTCAAGCTGATTTTCAAAATCTTTCGGGCACCGCAGATGGGCCGGGGCCAATTGACCGGCGAAGTCGGTCGTGTGGTCAAATGGGGCTATCTGCTTCAGAAAAAAGGCATCAACGCGCTGGAGCAGGAAGCACAGCGCGTTGGCAAGGACGAGCCATTTCTGGGCTGGGCGATGGAAGTCGTCATCACCGGTTATAACGGTGATGAAACCGCCGAAATGCTCCACAACGCGATTGAAAACGCGTTCAGCCGCAATCTTGTGCCTGTATCCATCCTGAAAAGCATGGCGGGTGCCGCACCGGCATTTGGCATGATCGGAACGCTGGTTGGTCTTGTCATCATGCTTGATAAAATGGCCGATGATCCGACACAGCTTGGTTCGGGTCTTGCGATTGCGCTGATCACGACCCTTTACGGGATTGTCGCCGCCCGGTTCTTTTTCATGCCGGCCGCCAGCAAAATCCAGCAGCGCGAGGAAATCATGCGGTTTCGCAATTACCTGATTGCCGAAGGCCTGATCATGCTAGCCGATCGCAAGGGACCGCGCGCCATACAGGACAAAATGAATTCGTTCCTTGATCCGGCGATCCATTTCAATATCGACAGGTCCGCAAAATAGCGGCGACAGACGATATGCTTGACGACAGGAGGCCATGATGGCCCGACGCAAATCACCGATGGGGCGACGCCAAGAAGAACTGGTCGAAGAAGACTGGATCGTAACCTATGCCGATGCGATCACGCTTCTGATGGCGTTCTTTGTGATGCTGGTCAGCTTTTCCAAGGTCGAAATCCCGCTTTTCGAAAAAGTACAATCAGGTATTGCCGAACAGATTGGCAAACGCGAGATCGTCCGCCCGACGCAGGTTCTCGAAACCGATCTGAAGGATGTTGTGTTCAACACATCAATGGATAATGCCGTCAATGTTTCGACCGACGACGAAGGTATTCTGATGGAACTTGGCAGCGGCGCATTTTTCCATCCCGGATCGGCCAATTTGACGCAGGATGCGGTCCTGTTCCTTAAAGATGTTGGGGACCTGTTAAAAGAACCCCGCTATCTTGGCTTTCAGGTCGAAGTGACCGGTCATACAGATGACAGCCCGATCAACACACCACGTTTCCCGTCGAACTGGGAACTGGCGGCCGGGCGATCCATTGCCGTTGTGCGCTTTTTAACCGCGGTCGGGGTTGATCCGGAAAGTGACCGCATGCGGGCAATTTCCTATGGCGATACCAAGCCGAAATTGCCAAACCGCGGCGATGATGGCAACCCGATCGAGGAAAACCGCGAAGCCAACCGCCGTATCGAAATTCGCATTTTCCCAAAATATTCGCGCGTATTCTGATGTTGGTGGTGTGCGTTCTGCCGGGTACCCTATTCGATAACGACGACCATTTCATCGCGCGCGGCAAAGACATTTGACCATTGGCTGCGTGCCTGCAGCTCGATCCCGGCCATTACCGCATCATTGTGATCGGGATCATGATGAAACAGGGCAAGCCGTTTGCCGTTTGCCGCCTGACACAGCCGAACTCCCTCCTGCCAGGTCGAATGCCCCCAACCAACTTTGGCCGGGAATTCATCGTCGGTGTAGGTGCTGTCATAAATCACGAGATCAGCATTCCGGATGAAATCAAGAACCACCTCGTCAGGTTGGCCCGGCATATGTTCGGTATCGGTGACATAACAGACAGACTTGCCGTCATGCTCCACGCGATACGCCGTCGCCCCGTTGGGATGACGCAACGGCGCGGTCCGAACGGCAATCCCATCGGCCGGATATAAAACCGTCCCGATTGTGAAATCTTCGAATGTCAGTTTTGACTTCATGGCCGAAAGCGGTACCGGAAAGGTTGGATCGGCCATCTGGGCCGAAAACACGCGCTCGACCCCGCCCTGCTCTTTCAAATGTCCGGCCAATACGTGAAAACGTGCAGCAGGATTATAGGCCGGTACAAAAAACGGGAACCCGTTGATATGGTCCCAGTGGGTATGCGTCAGATAAATACTGGCTTCGGTTACCTTGCGCCGGATCAGATCCTTGCCAAGATTGCGAATACCGGTTCCGGCGTCAAAGATCAGGGTATGATCACCGATCCGCATTTCGACACAACTGGTATTGCCGCCATAAACAACATGGTCGGGGGAAGGACAGGCAATGCTCCCACGAACTCCCCAGAACTTTACATCAATTGCCATTCGCTGCCCTTCACATATGTCTGTGGCTGTCGTCCGCGACAGACGAATGCATCAATCCCGTTGAAATATAACACTCATTTCGCAAAAGAAAATTACCCGCGTTCTAATTCTGCGGCTTGATAAACACCGCTGTACCGATCTCTGCCCCGAACGCCTGATCGGCACGTCCACAGTTTACGGCAACCTCACAAAGTCCGATTGAATTTCGGTAATGGAAGCCCTGCCCCAGCGCGACATCGGAGAATGTCCGGGCAGGCGAAAGAGACTGTCCGTTGATCAAAAGCTTCAGATTGCGGTTCTGCCACCCCGGTGCGGCAAGAAGACCGGTCATCAGATTGCCATAGCTGTCGATATAAATGATTTCTGAAAGCTCATCCGGCCAGCTCTGGGGCGGGACATAACGCAACCCGACATCGATATCGCCAAGTGCCACTGGTTCACCCTTGGCAATCATGCAGGCCACCGGGGCGAAAATATCGCGCCCGTGAAAGCTTGCCGACGCATTTTCGGGATGCCAGTTGATCACTCTCACCCGGCATGTTTTCGACCGCCGAATCAGTATTTCAAACAAGCCGTTGTCGGGACCGACGTAAAAAACGCCGTCGCATTCAACAACAATGCCGCGACGCTGGCTGCCAACACCCGGATCAACGACGCAAAGCACGACATCGCCCGGTTGAAATTCGCGCGACAGTGCGGCCAGAAGATAGGCTGATGCACGTGGATTGCGATCCGGCGCATCGACCATCAGATCGCAAACCGTAATGTCGGGGGCATTACGATGAACAACCGCACGCATCGCCCCACTATAAGGGCCGATTACGCCAAAATCGCTGAAAATCAGGATCATGTCGGATATCCGGATCGTCGGCAAACCTGCCTGATTTCAGTCAGGTTGCGCGCAAAGCGCCGTTACTTGACCTCGCAGAACTGACCACGACGTTTAAGCTCAGCACAGATTGAACTGGCAGAACTGTCACTAAGCCCGGTCGCCATCAAACGGAAATAGGTCCCCTTGCCAGGAATGTTTGCCTGCGTGACACCGTGCCGAAGTGGCGCAAGCTCGGCATAACGTTGCGTCAGGATTTGCCAACCGCGTTCGGCCTGTGCCTGATTGCGATAAGATGCCAGATGAAGGCTTTTGCCCCCGGCTGTTGCAGCAACCGGATTTGCCGTCCCCATGGTCGGGGCCGCTGCCATTTCGCCGCCCGACTGAACCGCACGGCTTTCGCCGGTGGCGACACGACGAACAGGCTCGCCCGCGCTTAAGGTCGTTACATTGGCCTTTGCCGGTTCGACAATGGCGGCTTCGATTGCATCACGCTCTCGTTTGAATTCGTCGGGCGTCACCAGTTTCATCTGCGAAAAATCTTCGATACGCGCGATCTGGCGTGCGGCATCCATCAAGCCTTGTGGTGCCGGCGGCGGGGTTGCGCGCTGGCGCGGTTGGGCCGGTAAAAGCGCATCCAGAATAGCGGTACGTTCATTGACATGTTCCTGCACCGTGATCGCCCCGATCTGAAGGGCACGGTTCAACTGGTTCAGGCGCTGCTCGATTTGCGTGCTGTCCGGTGGCGGATTATCCAGAAATGCCGCCGGTGCTGACTGGCTCATGGGCAGCAATGCCCCCAGATTGGCAGACCGGCGCGCTGAAAATTCCTCCGGCGTGACAAGGCCAGCGGCCTGTAAATCACGCAGAATGGCAAACCGCTTTGCGATGGCTTCGTCACCCGTGCTCAATGCAGCACCGGCAGGCATATCGGCACTTCTCGCACGCGGTTGACTGCTGGCGACCATCGGGGCTGCGACCATGGCATTCGACGGTGCCATGACGGATTGATTTGCCGTCCCCAACCCGGCCGGAGCCGTCGCAATCTGGTCATTGATGCTAAGCGATCCCGGAAGACCGCGCTGCAAACGCATCAGGTTGAATTCAGCCGCATCGCGCAACGGGCGCGGTTGCGTGCCGTTGGCCGTTGTCATCAAAACCGTTCCGGGCGGGTTCATGGCGATCAGGGTATCGTATCCATCCCGCGCACGATCGGCACGGTTGGTGTTTTGATACATCACCGAGCGCCACAAAAGCGCGTGCCCGTCCTGGGGATTTTTGCGTAATGCTTCGTCAAAGAATTTTTCCGCAGAGGCATAATCGCCGGTTGCAAGCTGCTGCAAACCATTGGCGGTATAATTTTCGTCGGTAAATGAAGTCGCCTCGTCCCAGAAATCCTGATCAAGCAGTGGCGCACAGCCAGACACCCATGAAACCATGCCGACAACGGCAAGGCTTCTGCCGCCGATCTTCAGCCAGTTCCCGGTCCGCATTGCGGATACCTTCATGGTGTCAACCCCCTATTATTAAAAGACAATTCAGGGAGCATGTTTCGCAGGCTGTCGTCAAGTCCAACGCGCACCGCCCCATCATTTCCCTGATGGTGATCCAGTTTGCCCGATGGCTGCGAACAATTCGTTAAAAGCATTTTCCAATGTCAGAAACTATGCAATAGGACATGTCCAAAATATAATTCGTAAAAATAAACTATATAACTGTCGCACCTGTTAACGCAGCATTCAGGGACAATATGGTTTGATAGATCGTCCCATACCATTGTATGAATTCAAAATATCAGGAATTAATCCTGTCTCTTTCGGGGAAGTAGATTGATTGAGCCCAAACAATATGGCCAACAGGCCCTTCAGGAATACCTGATGCTTGATTATGTCCAGCGCCTGGAAACCCGCAAATTCGGGCACCGCGCTGTTCATATCCATTTGTCCCGGCTCAAGCCATTTCACCGACGCGATTATCATATCCGGGTCGCGACCAATACCTTTGAAAGCTACGTAAAGCTTTATGTCGGCCGTATCTTTGTTCTTAGTAACGATGACCTTCTGTTCATCTGGAAAGACAAATCGATCGCCGACGTGGAACCGGCAGTTGACACGCTGCGCTACCTGTTCCGCGATGATCCGCTTTCGCAGGACGAAAGCGAGGAAACCGGATTCTGCACATGGTACAATCTGAATACGGAATTTCAGGAATTCCTGCTGCTGTGCCAGCATCTTGATGAACGCGCCAAAAAGCTGCAGCAAAGCAGCAATATGCGCCCGGCTCAGAAGCCAACCAATGTTCTGAGCCCGATCAATGCGGAAAATCTGGCCCAGTTGGAAGACACCATTCATTCGGCTGATCTTTCCGAACATATCCGTCAGCAACCTGTTTGCGTGTTTGCCCGCGCGGGGTCCAAGGAACTGCATCCGGTTTTTGACGAATTCTTTGTCTCGATCTCGGACTTGCGCAACGCGATCATGCCCAACATTGACCTTGCGTCAAACCGCTGGCTGTTTCAGCATATGACCGAAGTGCTTGATAAACGCATGCTGAATTATCTGTGCAAGCGGACGTTCAAGACACATGCCAGCTCATTCTCGATCAACCTCAATCTGGAAACGCTGACATCCAAGGATTTCGAGCGGTTCGATGAAGTTGTTCGTAAAAAATGGCCGGGCAATGTGATCATCGAGCTCAATCAGGTCGATCTGTTCTCAAACCTCGAAACCTATCTGCGGCTGCGTGACGAATTCCATGAACGCGGCTATCGCGTTTTGATCGACAATCTGACTGTCGAAGCCCTTTCGTTTGTGGATCGCAAAAGCCTTAAGGCTGATTTCATCAAGGTCGCCTGGCGCGAGGAAATGACAGACAACGTCATTCGCAAGAAATATTCCGAAATGGACAATCTTGTGAAAGACTCTGGCCGGGAACGTGTGATCCTGTGCCGTTGCGACAGCCCGACTGCGATCAAATTCGGTCAGTCGCTGGGCATTACCCTGTTCCAGGGGCGCTATATCGACAACATGATTGCCCGTCAGCGCCGTGCGAAACGTGCGGCAGCCGCACAGAAACGCTAATCCCGTCAGAATCTGATAATTGCACCTGACAAATCCTGTCACCTGACGGGGATTTGCCGCGTTTCTTTGCTTGGCAAAAAGGGAACAAAAGCGGTACAAATAAATATGCTTTACGCGCTTTGTCCCGATTGCCATCACAAATGGCGTTTCCATGCAGACCGGCCGCTTGCCAAAAGCGGCGAAGGGGCCTATGCCCCCTGCCCGGTCTGTGGCGGAAAACGCGGGATCGCGCATGCCGAACTGCCCGAACTTTTCATCGGGCACCTGGATTGCGATGCGTTTTATGCCTCGATTGAAAAGCGTGACCGACCGGAACTGATGGATCAGCCTGTCATCATTGGCGGCGGGCATCGCGGGGTGGTTTCCACCTGCTGTTATGTCGCGCGCAAATTCGGCGTGCGATCCGCCATGCCAGCCTTCAAGGCGCGCGAACTTTGCCCCGACGGCGTTTTCCTGAAACCCGACATGGCGAAATATCAGCGCGAAGGATACCGGGTACGTGACATGATGCGCGCCATAACCCCGGACATTGAACCGCTTTCAATTGACGAGGCGTTTCTTGACCTGACCAACGCGCAAGGAACGCATGGCAAAACAGCCGCCGAATGCCTGATTGATCTTCAGGCGGAAATCAGGCGCGAAGTCGGCATCACGGTTTCCATCGGGCTTTCCTACAACAAATTTCTGGCCAAGATCGCATCCGACCTCAATAAACCGTTCGGCTTTTCAATGATTGGCACGGCAGAAGCCGTATCGTTCCTTGCCGATAAGCCGGTACGCATGATGTGGGGCGTTGGACCGGCGATGGAGCGCAAGCTGCGCGACGATGGCATCACCACCATCGGACAGATGCAACAGCTTGATATACATGCCTTGCAGGGCCGTTACGGCAGCATTGGCAAACGGTTCTTCCATTTTTCGCGCGGGCAGGACAATCGCAGGGTCGAACAAAGCAGCGAGCGTAAAAGCCTGTCATCAGAAACTACGTTTAATGAAGACATTTCCGACCTTGATGAACTGGTCGATATCGCCAAACGCCTGACCGCGCGCGTTGCGAGTGATCTGGCACGCAAGGAAATCGCTGGCCATACCGTTGTCCTGAAACTGAAATCAGCGGATTTCAAAACGCGGACGCGCAATATGCGCCTGACCTACCCGACATTGCGCGAGGATCTGATCCTTGAAACAGCCCTGACACTTTTGAAAAAGGAAGTCGATGGCACGCGTTATCGCCTGCTGGGTGTTGGCGTTGCCGATCTTTTCCCGGCCGAAACAGCCGACCCTGCCGACCTGTTTGGCGAAACCGAGGAAACAGCACCCGTCGAATTGATCGAGGATAATGGCGAAAGCACCCTGCCCCCGGCCCGCCTGATCCCGCAAATCCCACGCCCGACGGCGGAGCAATTACGCGAAAGCCTGACGCGGCGGTATCGCCAGCACAAGAAAACATCGCGCCAGCACCGGTTTGGATTCTGAACTTTACCAAGTCCGGAAAGCAAAAAACAAAAAATGCCCGTCGCGAACCGAACGAGCATTACAAACAGGATAATCGTCTTTGGAAGAAGATGGCGTCCCCTAGGGGATTCGAACCCCTGTTGCCGCCGTGAAAGGGCAGTGTCCTAGGCCTCTAGACGAAGGGGACGCAAATCGCGGTGCGATCTTATGTATGGTCTGCTTTGGTGGCGTCCCCTAGGGGATTCGAACCCCTGTTGCCGCCGTGAAAGGGCAGTGTCCTAGGCCTCTAGACGAAGGGGACGCAAATCGCGGTGCGATCTTATGTATGGTCTGCTTTGGTGGCGTCCCCTAGGGGATTCGAACCCCTGTTGCCGCCGTGAAAGGGCAGTGTCCTAGGCCTCTAGACGAAGGGGACGCAGCGCGTTAACGAGGCCGGTTTTTAGCGATTGGGTCGGGCAAGGTCAAGCGCGTTTTTCGCCGCTGTGACGTTTTTTTTAATCCCCCACCGCAAATAGGGCGATAACACGCCAAAAGCCGGGAAATCCAAGCATCCTGTTTAACCGCAAGGATCATAGTCCGATCCTGCAATATCCTTGTCCAACACATATGCGAACGCATGTCCGCAACGACAACCGCAAAGGCACCCGTACAAAACCGCTTGAAATCAATTCGACCGTTTTCGGGTTCCCATCCAGAAGGCCGTTCCCGCAATCGCAAGGCAGACACCAAGGAAGGCAAACATCACGCGGTAGCCCTCCGTTGCGCCCGGCTCAAACCGACCAATGATCACACCTGCAATCCCCTGAAGGACAAACAGCCCGCCAAAGGTCGCCAGATTGACCGTGGTCAGGGCACGGCCAATCATATGTTCGGGCACCGCGGCCCGCGATGCGGCATAGTTAAGCGTTGCACAGCTACCCAGAAGCCCGTATGCGACCATCAGGACCGCGGCGAGCCAAAGAGCTGTCGTCCCCAGCAGCGCCTGCAACAGGCACAGCACAGCCGCAATCAGAACGGCAAAGACGATCAGGGGATGTGCCGCACCGCCCATCAGGCGCGAAAGTTGCCCATAGGCGGGCGGTCCGATGATCATGCCGATTGTCATCACCAAAAGAACGTTACCAACATCCACCGCCCCGAGAAGGAAGACGTCCTGTAGGTACGGCCCGCCCCAAAGCCCACGTACGGTCAGGATCGCCGGATAGCTGAAGAAGGCAACACCAACCAGAAACCAGACCTGCCGGTTTTTCCAGACAGAGATCATGCCGCACAATGCCTCACCCACGGTTTCGCCCTTTCGGGAATGGAAGCTGTGGTTTGGCGGTGCGTCGCGCACCATGGTGAATGTCAGAACAACCGAGAGCGCGCTGAGCACGGCAAGCCCGTAATAAACGTCGCGCCAGCCGCGCAGTTCGATCAGGGCGGCCAATGGCGTTGCCGATGCCAGAACGCCCAGCAAACTGAATGCCACAATCAGGCCAGAAGTCGCGGCAAACTTTTCCGGTGCCACCCAACGCGATGCCAGCACCAATGCCGCCATGAAGGCCGCTGAACAGCCAAGGCCGATCACCGCCTGCCCGATCATCAATCCCGCCACACTATGCGCATTGGCAAAGATCAGAACACCGGCCACCGTGATGATCATCATCACACCATTGGTCAAACGCGGCCCGTAACGGTCCAGCATCACACCGACGGGAATTTGCATCAAGGCAAAGGCAAAATGAAAACTGCCCGATATCAGGCCAAGTTCCTCGGGAGAGGTCGAAAGCTCCGCGCGAAGGGATTCGGCCAGCAAGGCTTGTGCTGAACGGAAAAACTGGCTGAGCGAAAAGGCCAGCACGACCGGTGCCAGGATCCATAAAAATGTCCCTACCCCGTGCACGGCCTGCTTTGGTGTTTTTGTATGATCATTCATGATGCCAAATGGCATAATCCGATCACGGGATACCCGCAAGCCCCCGTAAGATATATCCTGATGTATTGCCGTGATACGTTTGGCGCGATGACACCGGCGGGTTCAGATCACCCTCTGTCGCGATCAGCGCGTCATCAGATTGAATTCTTCACCTGACGGAACTTCGGCACCCTCATGCAGCATCGAAACACCGTATTTTCGGCCGATTTCGGCAAATGTCCCGTCACTGCGCAGATCGTTAAGAACCATCTGCCATTGATCCACGATGAAGTCCGGCGTTTGCAGTGAGAATGCCAGATAAAGCTCGTAAATTCCCAAGCCGATAACCGGTTCAACTTCGGACCGGTCAATTCCGAACTTGCGACGCTGATGCTCCAGAACCAGATCGGATGCTTCCCATAGGTCTATCCGGTCACTGGCCAGAAGCTGCAACGCATTCCCGGGTGTATAAAGTGCCGCAAGGTTTTTAAAGCCCTGTTCGCGCAACATTCGTTCCGCCGCACCGCCTGCCTGCACCCCGATGGCGGCAACTTTGCGTGCGTCACTCAAATCGCGGATTTCAAGGTTGCTGTCGGTCATTTTATAAAGCCAGCCACGCGTCACAATGATTGGCCCAACCCATTTATACTCATCTTCTCGCTCAGACGTTCGCACCATTGAAAAAACAGCCGTGCCGGGTTCATTGTCGACAATTTGCAGGGCCCGTTTCCACGGAAGCACCTCAAATTTTCCGTCATGCCCCAGACGCGCGGCCATTTCACGGACCACATCCGTCCCGGCACCGGTCAACCCCGTATCCGACATGTAATTAAAGGGTGCAAAATCCTCGGTATAAATCTTTATCGACCGGGCCGCGGCAAGCATATCCCCCGTCTGGGCAGCTGCGACCATACCGTGCGACCACAGGATGACGGCAGCAAAGGCAACAATTACGACAATGCGCCGCAAAATCGTAATGCCTCGCCGCTCCTTTGGATGAAAGAATATACCCGTCCGTCGCATATGTTTCCCTGTCAGCTATGAAATGCAAAAAGCCGCAAAAAAGAAACTTGCAGGACCGAAAGAACAAACTGTCACATAACCTGTTTATTCAACATGGTAGCCCGACATGTTGATTGCCAGTAACGTCGTACATATCTAGATTCAAAGGGAACCATCCATTTGAACAAGAATGCGCCTTCACGTGACGCTAACATGCCACGTGCAAGGTGGATTCCGCCCGAAAGGGTAGCAGTCTAATTTTAGAACATGTTGATGTAGTATGCTGTTTTCGATTCTTTCGGCGCCCACTCTTCGCCGATCCCCAAGCCCGAACAACAAAACCAAGCCCCTTGGTTAAAAAAGCCAGTTAAAGTTGAACATGAGCAAGATTTACAACGAAAAAATTCGACATTCAACTAAAAAATTTCGTTGCTCCGGCATTTTGCGGAAACCGGGGAACGACTTTTCACAGCCGGCAATATACTGCGTGCATCATGGATAGGCGGGATACAGACGCCCCTTTGCCCGTACTTGATAGCGCGCTTGGGGATCGCATTCGCCATGTCGTCGATATGTTTGATCGAAAAAAAGATGCGGCCCGGATCGCCGGCATCATCCCTGAACAATTGAACAGATGGTGTCAGGCACAATCGGAACCTCGCTTTGTAGGCGTTGCCCGCCTTGCCATTTCAAAAGGCATCTCTTTGCAGTGGATCGCAACCGGTGAGCCCCCAAGGGGAACCGCGAAGAAACCGAATACAGTGAACGAACCTGAAACAACCCGGGCACCAAATCCATATTGTACCGGGCCAGCAGAACGCGAGGTCCTTATCGCCATCATCAGCGGATTTCTCGCAGCCGAAGGCATCACGAACAGCCCTCAAATTGCCAATGACATTATTGGTGCCTATGACCAGATCGTCGAGAACCTCGAAAATAATCGAGATAGCAGCGAGATGGCCACCATATTGTCGCAGGCGATCACCATTATTCTTGATCGGCAGCAAGAACGCCGCGCGGACAAAAACTGAAAGAATGGCCAGGGCAAAGTTTCCGCATTTATTTCCACGCGTTACCGGGCCGTTTTAACGGCCCGGTACAAGGACCTGAAAATGTACCTTAGCCAAGAACCGGTAGGGCAATGTCGTCAATCATCAGTTGCACACCATCACGCCCCTGCCAGCTGTCGCGCCGCAAATGGCCAAGGATATGCAAGGGCCGCCCGCCATGCTTCAGCAGGGTCTGGCCCATATCATTGTCAAGGCAGCGAAATGCAATGGCCTTAAGGCGCCCCTTGCCATTGCTTCCCGATAATATGCAACGCACGTGATCAGCGCCCACTACGTCAGCCTTGACTACCCGGCATTCCGGGAAAACAAAGCGCGGCTCGGCATTGCCGGCACCAAACGGGCCAAGCTTTTCGAGGGCCTCGATCAGATCAAGCGTCGCCCCCATCGCATGCAGACCACCATCAACCGTCATAGTCGGGCGAATATCATTTTCAGCGATGATTTTGGCAAACCGGGTTTCAAGAAATTCTTCGAATGCCGGGCGTTTTTCCGGATCAAGGGTGAAACCAGCCGCCATCCCATGCCCGCCGCCATTGATCAAAAGCCCTGCCTGCCGTGCAGCAATGATCGCGGCCCCAAGGTCAATCCCGCGTACCGAACGCGCCGATCCCTTGAACAGGCCATCAACCATGCCCATCACAAGGGCGGGAACATGATAACGATCCTTCAAACGGCTGGCGACAATACCGATCACACCAGGGTGCCAGTCTTCGCCGCCGACCAGCACCATTGCACCGACCTTTGATTGACTTTCAACCGCGCTGATCGCCTGATCAAGCACGATATCCTCGATCGCCTTGCGTTCACGGTTATATTCATCAAGCTTGCGCGCGATATCCAGCGCCTGGGCGGGATCATCGCCCGAAAGCAACGTCGTCCCAAGGAACGATTCCCCGACACGCCCACCGGCATTAACCCGCGGCCCCAGCATGAATCCAAGATGATAGGCACTGGGCGTTTCATTTACCCCGGCAATATCGGCCAGCGCCGCCATGCCGACATTGTGGCGATGGCGCATGATCTTGATGCCTTGCGTCACGAATGCCCGATTAAGCCCGCGCAGCGGCACCACATCGCAAACCGTGCCAAGTGCCACAAGGTCAAGCCAGTTACGCAAATCGGGCGCACGAATGCCTGCCTGTTCCAGCCAGCCGCGCGAACGCAATTCGCGCAGGATCGCAACCGAAAGCAAAAAGGCGACACCCGCCGCACACAAATGCCCAAGGCCGCTTTCATCGTCAAGTCGGTTCGGGTTGACCACGGCAACGGCGGGCGGTAATTCCGGCTCGGCGGCATGGTGATCAACGACAATGATCTCGATCCCCGCTTCCCTGGCATCGGTCAGCGGCGCATAGGCCGTCACCCCGCAATCGACCGTCAGAATCAGACTGGCTCCCCGGCGCTGCAAATCGAGCAAGGCCGGACTATTGGGGCCATATCCTTCTTTCTGGCGGTCCGGGATATGCACGACCACATCGCGCCCAAGGGCCGCAAAAAGGCGCTTTAACAGCGCGGTACTGGTCGCGCCATCAACGTCATAATCGCCAAAAACCGCGATATTCTCGCCCTTGATCACCGCATCGGCAATACGGGCGGCTGCCTTGTCCATATCCTTCAAGGTCGATGGATCGGGCATCAGGTCGCGCAAGGTCGGGTTCAGGAAACTTTCGGCATCATCCAGCCCGATATCGCGGGCAGCCATTACCCGCCCGACAACTTCGGGAACGCCAAAACGCTGGGCAATGGTGGTTGCCAGCCGATCATCCAGATTGCGTTCCCGCCACCATTTACCGGTAACGGATCGCTCTATTCCCAAAAATGTCTTTTCTTGCGCATGGTCTGTCATGCCCATTGAAATAGCCTAATCCGGGGCGCGCTTAAACCGGATATTTTAATCCATCAGCCCTTCGGATTATCGCGGCACCAGCGCAAAACATTTTCGGCATCTTGCGCCGGGGCATCAACCGGATAGAAAACCTTGGCAATCCGCCCGTCATGAATGATCATGGTCAGGCGTTTGAACAGCCGCATGTCATCAGCAACGAAGTCGGGCATCGCCATCGATTCCTTGAACCTGTGATCCGCATCGGACAAAAGCGCAAATGGCAGATGCAGCCGTTCGACGGCTTCCTTCTGATATTCCGTGGTCTGGCTGGAAAGCCCGAATAGGTGATCCACACCCACAGCCGACAGCTCCTTGGCGTGATCGCGGAAGGAACAGGATTGCGGCGTGCAGCCCTTGGCACCGGGGATTTCATCCCACCCATCGGGGGATGCCTTGTCAGGTTCGGCTGTGCGCGGATACGCATAGACAACCGTGCGCCCGGTCAGGGTCGCAAGATCAACCGCTTGGCCATCGGTTGCCGCCAACGCAAGGGACGGCAGCATCTGGCCCGTCAACCGTGCAATAACATGTGCGTCACTTTCACTGCTCATCAATCATCCTCCCTGAAAAAGCTCATCGGGCCTTATACAGCAACGAATGCCCGCCCCTTGATAACCTGAAGATAAGTGTGATCGATATTTCACAAATAGAAGTGACGATTTCGCATCGTGAAAAACATCCGCCTGCCTGCAACCTCTTGCTCACACGTCAAAGCTGTGCAGACTGCCGGGATAAACAAAAAACGGATACGCGCAATGAACCATAGAAAAGGTCTTCGGATCGGTTTGACCGTCCTTTCCATTCTGGGCGCACTGATGGCCGCCCCGCTGGTGATGTTTTCACCGATGATATTCGATGCACCGGGCTCGGACGAAAACAACCTGACCTGGTTTCTGTTTTTTGCCGTTCTGGCGTTTCCGGTGCTGTGCCTGATGGGCGGAATCCTGCCGTGGATTCTAAAGAACCACCCGAAATCGCTTTGGCTTTACGGGCTTGGCGTGATCGGGTTTGTCCTGATAACGGTGGCCGTGATCCTGCTTGAAACCCAATGCCAGGGCAGTTTTAGTTGCTAAACAATCCCCTCATCCGCTGCAATTAGCGCAAGACCATGCGCAACCGACAGGAATGGTTGACCAATTTCGACCCGTTCCTGGCCAAAGCCGTCTTCAAAGATTTTGCGCACCGCCGGGACATAGGACGTCCCACCCGTCATGAAAACGCGCGATACTTCGTGGGCCTGAATACCCGCCTGCTCAAGACACAGCTTGGCGGCCTTTTCGATATCGGCAATATCGGGTGCAATCGCGGCTTCGAAATCGGCACGCGTCAGGCGCTCATCGATCTCGACCCCGGCATGATTGAATTGCAGGATCGTGCTTTGCTCGCTTGAAAGCTCCGCCTTGGCTTTTGACACCGCCTGATACAGATGGAAACCCAGTTCTTCTTCGATGATTGTTACCAGATCTTCGATATCGTCGGGTTGTTCCGCGGTACGGATCAGGCTTCTGATTTCGTTGATCACCTTGGGCTGGCGCATCATCGACAGATAATGCCAGCGCGAAAACGCGGTGTAATACTGGCGCGGCACCGGCAATGCTGCCCCCATCGTGCGATATTCGCTACCAAAACCAAGACGCGGCCAGATGGCTTTCTGGATGATGCGGTAATCAAAGCTGTCGCCCGCAATGCCAAGACCGGTATGCGAAAGCGCCTGAACCCCGCGAATCCCCATGCCCGGTGTAAAGCGGATCACCGAAAAGTCGCTGGTACCGCCGCCAAAGTCGGCGACCAGAACGGTTTCGGGTTTATCAAGCTGACGACCGTAATAATAGCTTGCCGCCAAGGGCTCGAACACCATGGCCTCGACCTCGAACCCGGCCTGCTCATAGGCCGCACGCAGGCGCATTTCGGCATAATCGTTATCGGGATTTGTTCCGGCAAACGCGACCGGACGCCCGGAAATCACGCGATAGCCAAGGCCACCAAGGCTGTATTGGGCGTGATGATGTATCTGGGTCAGGAACGTCGCGATCAGATCTTCGATCGTATAGACATTGCCAAAAATCTCTGTGCCCTCGAAATCCTTGGATGCCAGATAGGATTTGATCGACTGGATCAGTCGGCAATCCTGACTTTCCTTCAGATATTCGGCCATGGCAAACGGCCCGGAACAGCTTTGCAAACTGATCGGCGCACCGGGTGTCGTCAGTTTCTGTTCTTCCCAGAAATACAGGATGGTCCGATAAGTATCGAAACTGTTCTGCCCGACCTCGAACGTTGCCGATTGCACATTGCCGTTGCTGTCGGCTACGGCCAGCACCGAATTGGTCGTACCAAAATCAAGGGCGATAATCTCGGACATATGGTGGCTCCGGCAAAGGCGTTTCATTTTCAAGGGGGCGGAGGATGTAACCCGGACAGCCTATCCCCGCAAGCGATAAACGAAAAAAGGGAGCGCAAAGGCACTCCCTTGTTTTCGCGATCCGCTTTGGCGAATTACTTGTACCAGATTTTCCGGCTGAAATCGTGAACCGCGCGCACATAGCGCACCGTGCCCGACTGCGACCGCATCACGATGCTTTCGGTTTCCGCACCATTGGCGAAACGGCGCACACCGCGCAGCATTGCACCATCGGTCACACCGGTTGCGGCAAACATGACATTGCCCTTGGCAAGTTCGGTCAGTTTGTATTTACGGGTCAGGTCTTCGATGCCCCATTTTTTGGCGCGCGCGATTTCGTCATCATTGCGGAAGACCAAACGTCCCTGGAACTGCCCACCGATGCAACGAAGGGCGGCCGCCGCAAGAACACCTTCGGGCGCACCACCGGTTCCCATATACAGATCAATACCCGACGTTTTCTGCGAGGTCGCGATAACACCGGCAACGTCACCATCACCGATCAGCATGATACGCGCACCGGCTTCACGGGTTTTGGCGATGATTTCCTGATGGCGCGGACGATCCAGAATGCAAACCACCAGATCGGAAACATCGCAGCCCTTTGCCAAGGCAAGACTTTTCAGGTTTTCGGCCGGGCTCGCATCAAGGTCGACAACATCATCTGGCAGACCACCACCAACGGCGATTTTGTCCATATAGGTGTCCGGTGCGTTCAGGAACCCGCCCTTTTCCGCCATGGCAACAACGGCCAACGAGTTCGGGCCACCAGTCGCGCAGATGGTCGTGCCTTCAAGCGGATCAAGTGCGATATCGATTTCCGGGCCTTCGCCCGAACCGACTTCTTCGCCAATAAACAGCATTGGTGCTTCGTCGCGTTCACCTTCGCCGATCACGACAGTACCGCGAATATCCATGCTGTTAAGGGCATTGCGCATCGCGTCCACGGCGGCCTGATCGGCGGCCTTTTCATCACCGCGCCCCATAAGCCCGGAACAGGCAAGTGCTGCGGCTTCGGTAACACGAACGGTTTCAAGCGCGAGATTTCGATCCATAACTTCATCCTCGTCATTAACGCGGGGTCTGGGGGCCCCGTCTTTCTGTTTCCCGGCGTGTCCCGTTTGGCTCGGGACTTATAATTACGCTTCGCGGTATTATACCTGCGAGGCGCATATGTCTTTTTTTTGTTTTGTTACGAAGTAAATCCTTCGATCCGCATCAGGACCGGCGGCTGCGAATTGCTTTCGAACGCCGAAATGTCGGAAAGCGCCCCGGACATCGCCGCTTCGCTGGTTTCGTGGGTCACGAAGACCACCGGCACAACACCACCCTCGGTCTCGGCCCGCCCGTGCTGTATCATGGACGCCATCGACACACCATGCTTGGCGAGGGTCGCGGTGACCTCGGCCATGACACCGGGGCGATCCCAGACCATCAGGCGCAGGTAATAAGGCCCGACATGCTTTTCGAGCGAGGCCCGCACATTCTTTTTCAAACGATCCGCCGGAACGCCAAAGACCGGCGCATTGCGCCCGGCCGCGATATCAACAAGGTCGGCAACCACAGCCGATGCGGTCGGACGTTCGCCCGCCCCACGCCCCTGCAGGACGACCGGCCCGACATAATCGCCTTCAAGCACGACTGCGTTAAACACACCTTCAACTTTTGAAATCTGGGTGCTGCGGTCAACAAGAACCGGTGAAACACGCTGCTCGATGCCCTCAGACGTCTGTTTGGCAATCGCCAGCAACTTGATGCGATAACCAAGCTCTTCAGCCAGTTGGATATCAAGGGCGGAAACGCTGCGAATGCCTTCAACCGCAATCGCGTCAAAGTCGACCTCGACGCCAAAGGCAAGGCTGGTCAGGATCGCAAGCTTGTGCGCGGCATCAATGCCATCAACGTCAAAGGTCGGATCGGCTTCGGCATAGCCAAGCTTCTGGGCTTCGGCCAGAACATCGGCAAAATCACGCCCCTGTTCGCGCATGGTGGTCAGGATATAGTTACATGTTCCGTTCAGGATGCCTGTCACGCGGGATATGGCATTGCCTGCCAACCCTTCGCGAAGCGCCTTGATCACCGGGATACCGCCAGCAACGGCCGCTTCATAGGCGATGGTGACATTGTTTGCATCGGCAATGCGCGCCAGTTCGACACCATGCAGGGCAATCAGTGCCTTGTTCGCGGTGACGACATGCTTGCCGTTTTCAAGGGCGGCCTTGCAGACGTCATAGGCAATGCCGTTCGAACCGCCGATGGTTTCAACAACCACATCGACATTCTTGTCGGTTGCAAGATCACGGGCGTCTTCGTACCAGGTAATGCCTTCGGTCGAAAATCCACGGTCCCGAGTTCGATCGCGCGCCGATACTGCTGTGACAGTCATCGGGGAACCGGAACGGTCCGTCAGATTATCCCTGTGTTCGCTCAGCAGTTTAACGGTTCCGGCACCGACCGTACCAAGGCCTGCCACACCGATCTTTACGACGTTTTGCACGATAACTCCTCATGCCGTGGTTGGATTTGCGCATAGGTGACGGAGTCTTTTACAACATCCGGTGCGCACACAAAACTTCGCCCGGGACATGTCCCGGGCGAAACATAGAATGCTTTATCGAATATCAGACAGATTTCTTCAACAGTTCACGTGCAGATTCTGCATCGGGATATTTCTGGAAGAATGCCTTGATGTTGCGATTGGCCTGCCGGATGCGGTGCTTGTTTTCAACAAGGGCGATACGAACATGGCGATCGCCATACTCGCCAAAGCCAAGACCGGGGGCCACGGCGACACCTGCTTCCTGCAAAAGAAGCTTGGAGAAATCAAGCGATCCCAGCTCCTCGAACGCCTTGGGAATCGGCGCCCATGCAAACATGGTTGCCGCCGGGACCGGAATATTCCATCCGGCACTTTGCATCCCCTCGATAAAGATATCGCGACGGTCACGATACAGATTGCGGAATTCCTCGACACAATCCTGCGGGCCATTAAGCGCCGCGGTTGCCGCCACCTGGATCGGAGTAAATGCACCGTAATCAAGATATGATTTTATACGAGTCAGCGCATTGATAAGCTTCTTGTTACCGGTCGCAAACCCGATACGCCAGCCTGCCATCGAATAGGTCTTCGACAGCGAATAGAATTCAACGGCAATCTCCTTTGCCCCTTCGACCTGAAGGATCGAGGGCGGCGGGTTGCCATCAAAATAGATTTCCGAATAGGCGATATCCGACAGGATATAGATTTCCTGCGCCCGGCAGAAATCGACAACTTCCTTATAGAAATCAAGGTCAACCACCAGCGATGTAGGGTTGGCCGGGAAGTTCAGGACCACCGCACTCGGTTTCGGGACCGAATGTTTCACAGCCCGATGCAGTTGCTCCATAAAGCTTTCGGCGTTGAATTCGCCCTGTTCGTCATGACCAATCGGAATGTGGCGTAATGCCGCACCGGCAATGATGAAACCGAACGCATGGATCGGATAGGACGGATTGGGCACCAGAATGATGTCACCGGGGCTGGTGATGGCTGCGGCAAGGTTCGCAAGCCCTTCTTTGGAGCCCAGCGTCACAACGGTTTCGGTTTCAGGATCAATATCCACCCCGAACCGGCGCCCGTAATAAGCCGCCAGCGCCTTGCGCAGACCGGGGATACCGCGCGACATGGAATAACCATGCGTGCGCGGATTCTTGATCGTTTCAACCAGCTTGTCGACAATATGTTGCGGGGTGGCCGGGTCCGGGTTGCCCATGCCGAAGTCGATAATGTCCTCTCCCGCTCGCCGCGCCGCCGCTTTCATCGCATTTACTTCAGCAAATACGTATGGCGGGAGGCGTTTTATGCGATGGAATTCCTGGGACATTATCCTACATCCTCGTCATTTCGCCGATTTTCGAATTTCCTGCGAAAACCGGGTCGTCGAATTGAAAAAAATTGCGCGCCACACGACAAAATGCGGGTGGCGCGCCGTACAATTCGAAGGATGTACCTTTTTTAGGATCAATAATCCATAAAGATTTCAACACGGCGGTTTCCGGCTTCACCGGCAGGAACGCCTTCATAATAGCGCGGGTCAGCCGATCCGTCGGCCCCGACAAAGATCGCGTCAGGGTTAACACCGAGAGACACAAGCTGCGACACCACCGCCGAAGCGCGCTGTTCCGAAACCTGACGGTTGATCGCCAGATGTTCTTCAAGGCTCATATTCGCGGTACGCATCGACGCATGGCCGATAATACGAAGGATACCGCCGGTCTGACGCCAAGCCTGGGCAACCTGGCTCAGGACATTGTTATCCGTGCCCGACAGATTCGACGAACCATGGCCAAACTGGATTTGTGCGACCTGCACACCATTCACACTTGGTCCCAGCGTATCAACGGAACGCACACCAAGACGCGATGCCAGAACCTCGTTCGCGGTTTCGGCATAGGGCATGGCAGAATCGGACAGATAGGCATTGCCACCGCTACCAAGCTGGCTTTCATCGACAATTACCGCCCCGTTATCGGAATAGGCAGAATAGTCAAATGATTGTGCCGGCGGTTCATTGGCAAACACGCCCTGACCTTCTGCAAGACGCCGATTGTACTGGTCCATCACCGGGTCACCGGTTGATGATCCTGACGATCCGGGCGCGACTTGTGAAGACTCGGCTCTTTCCTGTTCAGATTTCAGAACATCGGGCTTCTCGGGCGCAGGTTGCGGTGTTGGAACGGGTCCAGACGCCGGTGCCTTAGCACTCCATTCATCGGCAATCCTAGAACCGGACTGCGCCGAAGTCACAGCACTGCCCGTTGCGGCTGCTTTGGTTTCAGCTGCTTTTTGCGGCTCCGCCATGGCGCTACTGCTAACAGATGTGGTTGGTGCCGGCGCAATCGTCGGCATATCAACACTTTCGGCACTTTGCTGCGGCTGCGGCTGAAGCGCGTTGACCGGCGGAGTGCTTTGACGACGGCCCGACTGGGAATATTGCGCATTGGCGCGGTCTGCTGCCAAACCGGCGACAAGCGCATCACGTTCCGCATCACCGGTCACAACCGGCTTGGCCGGCGTATCGGCCAGACGCGGATAATCTTCGTCTTCACCCGGAATCGGCTGATCCGACTTGGCAGCAGTTTCCTCGTCGCCGTCAAAAGCATCACCAATCGATTTTCCCCATTCGACCGGATTGATTGCATCAGGGACCGAAGAACAGGCGCCCAGCATCAGCACAACAGCAAGTGCCGATCCCGCATGCAGCAAGGGCCGCAATTTAACTTTCGCGGACCCGTGCCCCGACCACCGCCATGTCGTCGATTTCAGAACGCCCATTTGATTTCGCTGCTCCAAACTATGTTATGTGTGACGTTGCCGTTGAAGATTGCGACAAATCCGTCACCTTATAATTCTTGTATTACCCCTCATCAGCGAGCTAGGCTAAGGCCATGATAAGCTTGGGATCAAGCAGAGTTTCAACCCAGCACGCAGTTTGAGAGCATTGGATCATAAAACGGGAAAATGATTGCGATATCGCAAAGATCGGATTTCCCGTTTTATGTTCCGATGCACCGGCGGCCGTATCATAAGGGAATGCGCCATGAACGATCAACAGGCCAAAGAAACCGAAATTCATCTTCCTGATCCCGAAGAGCTGTCATCAGCGATGGCAGAAATAGCGGAGAGAAGTCAAAGACTTGTGTCAGACTTCCTTGCAAAACAGGCAGAAGATCCGGAAATTTCCGACCCGGACCCGCTTAATATCGGATCGGCATTTGTCGAACTGACCACCCATATGATGCAAAATCCGACCAAACTGGTCGAAGCACAAATGGACCTGTGGCAGCAATATTATATGCTCTGGCATAATACAACGATGCGTATGCTGGGGCAGGAATCGGAACCTGTCGCCTTCCCGCAAAAGGGGGATCGTCGATTCCGCGACGAGGCGTGGGAAAACAACGAACTTTTTGATTTCATCAAACAATCCTATCTGCTGTCCTCGCAATGGATGCAGAATGTTGTCCATGATGTTGACGGGCTGGATGAAAAAACCGCCCAAAAGGTCGAATTTTATACCCGGCAGTTTGCGGACGCGATTTCGCCGACCAATTTCATGATGACCAACCCGGAAGTCCTGCGCGCCACCATCGAAAGTGGCGGTGAAAACCTTCTTAAGGGACTTAGCAACCTTCTGGACGATCTGGAACGCGGCAAGGGCAAGCTTCAGATCAAAATGACCGATCTGGACGCTTTCAAGATCGGCGAGAATGTCGCAACCACCGAAGGATCCGTGATCGGCCGAACGCCGTTGATGGAATTGCTGCAATACAAACCGGCAACAGACAAGGTCGCGAAGCGCCCGCTGATGATCGTGCCGCCATGGATCAACAAATATTACATTCTTGATCTGCGTCCGGAAAATTCCTTCATCAAGTGGGCTGTTGATCAGGGGCACACGGTATTTGTCCTGTCCTGGGTCAATCCCGACAGCAAACTGGCCGAAGAAAGCTTTGAAGATTACGGGCGCGATGGCGTACTGGCAGCACTTGACATGATCGAAAAGGCCACCGGCGAAAAAGAAGTCAATGCAATCGGCTATTGCCTTGGCGGCACGCTTCTATCAGCGATGCTGGCCTATATGGCCAAGGTTGGTGACGAACGGATCAAATCAGCAACCTTCTTTACCACCCTGACCGACTTTGAAAAACCGGGCGAACTTTCGGTCTTTGTCGATGACGAACAGATCGAAAGCCTTGAAAACCGGATGTCGAAAGAAGGCTATCTTGACGGTCGCGACATGGCGATGTCGTTTAACATGCTGCGCGCCAATGATCTGATCTGGTCGTTCGTGGTGAACAACTACATGCTGGGCAAGGACCCCTTCCCGTTCGACCTGCTGTACTGGAATTCCGATTCGACCCGGATGCCCAAAGCCATGCACAGTTTCTATCTGCGCAATATGTATAACAAGAACCTGCTGCGCGAACCCGGTGGCATTACGATTCTGGGTGAAAAGATCGACCTGCGCGATATCAAAATTCCGGTCTATTTCCTGTCCACCCGTGAAGATCACATCGCCCCGTGGCAGGCAACCTATGCCGGAACGCAACTGATGTCGGGTCAGGTGAAATTCGTCCTTTCGGCGTCGGGTCATATTGCCGGTGTGGTTAATCCACCCGCCGCCAAGAAATATTGCTACTGGACATACAACCGCAATCCCGCCAATCCCGACGACTGGATCGCCAAGGCGGTCCAGCATGAAGGATCATGGTGGACCGATTGGCAAAACTGGATCAGCCGCCGTTCCGGAGGGCAAGTCGACGCCCGCAAACCGGGCGATGGCAAGCTTAAAGTGCTTGGCCCGGCACCGGGTGAATATGTCAAAGTGCAGCTTTCCTGATCACCTCTTGATAACTGGAATTTCCGGCCCGCCCGAGGTGGCGGGCCGTTTCTTTGGTCCGAAGGAAAATATCATGCCCCAGAAAATCGGTTTCCTAGGCGCAGGCCGCATGGCGTCTGCAATGATTTCGCGCCTGCTTGAACAAGGCTATTCGGTCAAGGTCTGGAACCGTAGTGCTGCCAAAATCGAACCGTTGGTTGCCAAGGGGGCCATTGCCTGCGCGACACCGGCCGAGGCAGCAAGTGATGTTGACGCGGTCCTTTCCTTCATGGCCGACGATATTGCATCTGAAACCGTCTGGCTGGGCGAAAATGGGGCGCTTGGTGCAATGACGCCGGGGGCGCTTGCCATCGAGTGTTCCACCCTTTCGCACGGGTTCGTTCTGGAACTGTCCGGCAAGATCATGACGGCAGGCTGCCTTTATGTCGATGCACCGGTCACCGCAGTGCCGGCACAGGTTGCCGCGGGCGAAACCATGTTTTTAATCGGTGCGGATGACGCCGTCCTGAAACAGGCACGCCCGATCATGGAAGCCGTTGCCAACCGTATCGTGCATTTCGGGCCTATTGGATCGGGGACAATCTACAAGCTGATGAACAACCTTTTGGGGGCGGTCCACATTGCCGCTGCCGCCGAACTGGTTGCGGTGGCACAAAAGGCCGGACTGGATGGCGATCTGGTTGCAGACGCATTTGCCAATGGTGCCGTTGCCAGCCGGGCCGGAGTCATGACGATCCCGGGCATGATCAGCGGCAATCACAATGAAGGCATCCATTTCACAACCGCGTTGCGCGCCAAAGATGCCGGTTATGCCATGTGGCTTGCCGATGAACTTGGCCTTGACCTGCCGGTTGGCAGATCAGCCACCGAAATGTTTGACCGCGCCATCGAAGCCGGACTTGGCGATCTTGCACAAAGTGCCGTGCTGGAAACCATCCGCGGCCGGTAATCCTATTTCTTCTTGGCCCTGGCTGCGACTTCTTCCTGCTCGGCCAGAAGCGGCTCGTAACGGGCGTCGGTCAGTGTTTTAAGGAACGCGACCAGCGCATCTATGCGCTTGGTATCAAGGGCGTCCCCCTGCTCCAGCTCTTTAAGGGAAAGGGTCTCGGGGACTTCGGCATCGCCCCACGGCTGTTTGGTTTCCGGATTCAACTGGGCCGATTTCGCGCGACTGTTATATTTGTTGTAAAACTTGATCACCGTGCGCAAATCGGAAAACACACCGTTATGCATATACGGTCCGGTGACGGCGACATTGCGCAGCGACGGCGTTTTGTACTTGCCCTTATGGGCCGGATCATCAATTGCCGGATTATCAAGCAATCCATTGTCGGTAAAATCCGGGTCCTTGGCATTTTCCAACCGCACGGCAACGTTTCTGGGGACGCCGATGTTATGATATTCGTAATTTGTGAATGTCTCGCCCTCTGCCGTCGGCGACGATTTAAGCTGATGGCAGACATTGCAGTTGGTGAATTGCTGCGAGAAGAAAAGCACACGCCCCAATTCTTCCTGCGGCGTCATTTTGTATTCCCCGCGCAGGAAACGATCATATTTTGAATCAAAGGGTGCGAACTGATCGGTGCGTTCGAACGCGGCAATCGCATCGGTCATTGCAGCATAAGCACGGTTCGTATCGCTCCAGACATCGTCACCAAACAATGACTTGAAGCTTTCGACGTAATCTTCATCTTCCTGAAGGCGCGCGACAACGGTTGCCTTGTCAGGCATGCCCATTTCAACCGGGTTAAGCGGCGGCCCACCGGCCTGCTCGGCCAAATCCTTCGCACGCCCATCCCAGAACTGCCCGCCAACCGGCGTGCCGTCTTCTTTGAAATGGAAATCGGGTGCGAACTTCGCATATGCCGCCATCGGCGCATTGCGGTCGCCAAGCGATGCACCATCATCGCCAAGCGAATAGGCCCCATGGGCGATTTCGGAACGCGGATCACGGAACCCAGTTGTCGGTTCATGACAACTCGCACAGGCCTGCGTCCGGTTTTTTGACAGGTTGGTATCGAAATAAAGTGCTTCGCCCAGTGCCGCTTTATCTGCAAACGAAGACGTATTGCTTGCCAGTTCCGCCAGCAAGGCCGCGGACGAATTCGGCGCGCCAAGGCCATTTTGCGCCTTTGCACTGGTAATCCCGACACCACCGGCACCAATCATCAGCATCGTAGTTGCAAACGCACAACCAAGGTGAAGAAACCCGCGAAGGGGCATGCTGGAAACGCGCGACAAGACAGGCATGTTCGATATCCGGTATTCACTGGTGGCCGCATGATCGCGACCAATAATCACTTACAATACCTTAATTGCACCCTGCCTTGATAAAGGTCAATGGTTACCGTCCTTTAATTCGGGGCGATGAAACCCCCGATATTGATCAAATGGCAACTTTGGGCCGACGCCCCATCATCGGCAACAACTGCACCCCAATGATCGCGGCAAGGATAACACCGCATCCGGCATATTCGGCGGGTGCCAACCGCTCGCCCAGGAAAAACGCCCCGGCAATTGCGGCAAATACCGCCTCGGCACTCATGATGATCGCGGCATCTGCTGCTTCGGTATAATTCTGCGCCACCGCCTGCAGGGTAAAGGCAATTCCGGCCGACATGATCCCGGCATAAAGAATTTCAAATCCGGCATTCTGGATATCGGCAAAGCTGAAAGTCTCGAACATGCCGCCCATCGCCATGCCAAGCAGACCGGTAATAAAGAACTGAACGGCAGCGACCAGCGCGGGGGTATTTGTGCGCGTCACCATTATACCGATCATCACCACCTGAACAGCCCAGAACAGCGCACTTCCCATCACCCAGAAATCACCTTTACCAAGTGCCGAGAGGTTCCCGCCACTCAGAAGATATGTACCCAAAACGCACATTATTCCGCCCGGCCAAACCGACCAGTGCGGCTTTGCCCGGAAAACAGCGAAAGCCAGTACCGGTACCAGAGGCACATAAAACGCCGTCAGAAACGCAGCATTGGTCACGGTCGTATCCATGATGCCGATCTGTTGCAGGATGCTGGCCAGATACATTGAAACGCCGGTAACGATAAGGCCAAGCGTGTTGACCCTCGAAAGCGTCCGTCCTTCGCGCTTCATTTTGCGCAATTCACGCAGCGCAAACGGCAGCACCACAAACGTCCCCAGAAGGAACCGCACACCGGTAAAATATTGCGGGCCAATATTGTCCATGCTGGTTTGCTGGACGACAAAAGTCGTACCCCAAATAAGGGCAACAAAGACGATTACACCGTTCGCCTGCCAACGCGTCATTTCCCGGTTCCGTTTCCTGATTGCCGGGCGTGGTGGCGCGCGGCCTGTTTATATGGTTTTTCTGAATTACTTGCTATCGTAGCGTCCTGCCACAGGCAAGAAGATCCTTTGCGTTTGACAATCGCGATTGTTACTCAGATTTCAGGTCATCGGGAATTGTCACACGATATTCCTGCGCAAGATCGGCATAACGATCCGCAGATACTTTGAAAAACTCGATTTCTTCCTGCGTCAGATCTCGCACCTTGCGTGCCGGGACACCTGCCCAAAGTTCCCCCGCCGGAATGCGTTTTCCGGGTGCCAAAAGCGCCCCCGCCCCGAGCATTGCGCCCTGCTCGATCACGCAACCATCCATGACCGTGGCACTCATGCCGACGAAACTTCTGTCTTCAAGTGTGCAGGCATGGATGACGGCGGAATGGCCAATAGTAACATCGTCGCCGATATAGGTTCCAAACTTTCCCTTGGCGACATGCACCATGGTCAGGTCCTGAATATTGGTCCGCGATCCAATGCGAATTTCATGCACGTCACCACGAATGACGCAGCCAAACCAGATCCCGGTTTCCGCCCCGATTTCAACATCGCCAATGATGGTCGCATTCGGCGCGATAAAGGCCGTCTCGTCAATAGTCGGGCGTACCCCGCGATAGAACAGGATCATGGTCTGACGACCTTTCACTTCTGGGATCGGTTTTCACTGGCACTGCACTTGCCCGTTACCGGGAAAATAGCGGCATCTTGATTTGGCAGTTTAAATTCTAACATGTGGATATGGAAACCCCGTTCTCATTCAAATCGTGAAGATGCACGCAATTCAGTATTTTTCCCTCTTTGCAGGCTTCCGTCGCGCCAGCATCATGATAATGATGGCAGCAACGGCGTTTTGCGGCACAATCCTTCCGAATGGCGATGCGTACGCGCAGTCCACCGGGCCAAGCTCAAGCGAATTGCGCGTGGCATTTTCGGTCTGGGAACCATTCGTGATCGACGATGAAACAGGACGACACGGGATCGACATGGCGATCCTGACAGAACTGGCCCATCGCATGGACAAGGCTCTGTCGCTATATCCCTGCCCGTGGCGGCGATGTCTTAAAATGCTTGAAGATGGCGATATCGATATTCTTTCAAGCTTTGCCTACACCGCCGAACGCGAAAAATTCGCGTTTTACATCAAACCACCTTATAGCCGCGTCAGCCCGGTTTTCTATGTCCGGCAAGGCAAAAATACGCACATCGCGCAATTCCCCACTGATGAGCCAGACAGACCAGATATCGAAAATCATCACCGACCTGCGCGAAGAGGGTTTTATTGCCAGGGTACATGCACGTTACTGGCCTGCCAGTGACGATGCAGCGGATGCAGGCAAACCAATCCACAGCGAATGAATAAAGCAGCCGCCGCCCTATCTGGAAAACCGCTTTGCCCCGGCAACACAGGCAACGACCCCGACGGTAACCGCCATCATGGTCACGCCAACAGGTTCCGCCAAGACCATTCCCGCCAGAAGCAGACCAAAGAACGGCTGCAACAATTGCAATTGCCCGACCCCGGCAATGCCGCCAAGCGCCAGTCCCCGATACCAGAAGAAAAAACCGATCAGCATGCTGAACAGAGAAACATAACCAAGACCAAACCACGCAGGACCGCCAACTCCAGCAAAGCTATCTGGCAAAGTCGCAAGGCAGAATGCCGCCATCGGCAAAAGCGATATCACCAACGCCCAGCAGATCACCTGCCATCCACCAAGACGGCGCGACAGTTTTGCACCCTCGGCATAGCCAAGCCCGCAAACGATGACCGCGCCAAGCATAAAAAGATCACCGCGTAACGCCCCGGCACTGCTTTCCGTGGCGGCAAATCCGGCGACCACGCCGCTACCGACAATCGAAAACAGCCAGAATACGGGTTGTGGCCTTTCACCACCGCGCAAGACGCCAAAAATCGCTGTCGCCAAAGGCAGCAAACCGATGAAGACAATTGATCGTGCTGACGTGATATGTTCAAGCGCAAGGGCCGTTAACAACGGAAACCCGACAACCACCCCACCGGCAACCACCAGTAACGACATCCAGTCTGATTTCTGTGGACGGTTTGGCCGCGATATCAGAAGCAAAGTCGCGGCAAGCACTCCGGCAATCGTTGCACGCGCCACCGTAAGAAACAGCGGATCGAAATCCATGACAGCAATCCGGGTCGCAGGCAGCGATCCGCTGAAAATCAGGATACCGATCAACCCGCTGATCCAGCCGCCACTTGATCTTTGAACTGCAATTGCCATCAAAACCTCCGTCATGTACGAAGGTTTATCTATGGCTTGCCAGCATCGAACCGAACAGACACAATAAAATACAATTTGAACAAACTGTACCGATTACAGGAGCAATACAGTGGCACCTGACGGGGCATCAAAACAACCCGATGACGGAACACTTGTCACCCGCGTCATGAATGTCATTCGCGACCGGATTGGCACGCGCAACCTGCTTGCGGGGGATCGTCTGCCATCCATCCGTGGCTTTGCCCGTCAAATGAAGGTGTCGAATTCGACGGTTGTCGAAGCCTATGATCGACTGGTGGCCGAAGGCGTTATTAAGGCCAGACGCGGATCGGGGTTTTATGTCGCCCCTCATACCGCCCCGCTTTCAATCGCCCGGATCGGACCGAAACTGGATCGGGCGATTGATCCGTTCTGGGTCTCACGACAGTCGCTTGATGCGCGCCCCGATATGCTAAAACCCGGTTGCGGCTGGCTTCCGGCGGACTGGATGCCCGAAACCGCAATCAGGCGCGCCTTGCGCAGCCTGTCGCGCGCCGATGACGCCACACTGGTCGATTACGGAACTCCGCTTGGCCTGGCATCCTTGCGTCATTTCCTGTCCCGTCGCATGGCGGGATACGGCATTGATGCCCATCCCGACCATCTGCTTCTGACAGAGTCAGGAACCCAGGCAATCGACATGCTGTGCCGTTTTTTGATCGCACCGGGCGATACGGTTTTGGTTGATGATCCGTGTTACTTCAATTTTCAGGCACTCTTGCGCGCGCATCGCGCCAATATCGTTGGCGTCCCCTTTACCGAAAATGGCCCGGATGTGGATGCCTTTGCCCGGATGGCCGCAACAACGAAACCGCGCCTTTACATTACCAATTCCGGCTTGCACAACCCGACCGGTGCGTCACTTTCGCCAATGGTTGCGCATCGGGTTTTGAATATCGCCGAAGAACACGACCTGATCATCATCGAAGATGATATCTTTGCCGATTTCGAAAACACCCCTGCCCCGCGGCTGGCAGCACTGGGCGGGCTAGAGCGCGTAATCCATATCGGCAGCTTTTCCAAAACCCTCTCGGCGTCGGTTCGATGCGGATATATCGCGGCCTCTGCGGACTGGATCGACGGTCTGACCGATCTTAAAATCGCAACCGGTTTTTCCAGTCCGAATTTATCCGCCGAACTGATTTTTGCGGTTCTCAAGGACGGCACCTATCGCAAATATATGGAAACCCTGCGCGATAGACTGGCACGCACGATGACCATCACAGAAACCCGGCTTCGCAACCTTGGCATCACACCGGCTATCAATCCCGATGCTGGTCTGTTTTTATGGTGCCGCTTGCCCGATCACATGGATGCGGCACCCCTGGCCCGAAACGCGCTTTCCGATGGTGTGGTTCTTGCCCCTGGAAATGTTTTCAGCATCTCGCAAACAGCTGGAAACCTGATGCGCTTTAACGTCGCCCAATGTCAGGATGAACGTATCTTCAGGGTGCTTGAACGCGCGCTTGAAAAATAAAAAGGGGCGCAATCCTTTTGGACAGCGCCCCATTTTTTTTGTTTTGACGATCCGATACCGGATTACGGGAACAGCGGCTCGATCTCGAGCCCCATGGTTTCCGGCAGGCCCAGCATGACATTCATGTTCTGAACTGCTTGGCCAGATGCCCCTTTAACAAGGTTGTCTTCGACCGCCACAATGATCACCCGGCCCGGCACCCGATCCTTGACCACCCCGATCAGAACATAGTTCGATCCACGTACGTGACGTGTCTGCGGGGTTACGCCAAACGGCAGGACCCGCACGAACGGCTCATCGGCATAACGTTTTTCAAGGGCGGCCTGAATGTCTTCGGCCGTCGTGCCATCGGTCATTTTGACATAGATGCTCTCAAGGATGCCCCGGCTCATCGGCATCAGATGCGGGGAAAAATTCACCACGACATCCCGCCCTGCGGCCCAGGCAAGGCCCTGCTCGATTTCTGGCGCATGGCGGTGCCCGCCGGTGCCATAGGCATGAATGCCTTCGGTGACCTCGGCATACAGAATGCCTTCCTTGGGCGAACGGCCCGCACCGGTGACACCGGATTTCGCATCAATGATGATGTCATCGGCATGCACCAGCTTCTGTTCCAGAAGCGGTGTCAGCGAAAGCTGCACCGGGGTTGGATAACATCCCGGATTGGCCACCACACGCGCCTTTTTGATCTTTTCACGGTGCAGTTCAGTCAGGCCATAAACCACATCCTTCTGCAAATCCTGTGCGGCATGTTCCGCCCCGTACCATTCCTTGTAGGTCGCGGCATCAAACAACCGGAAATCCGCCGACAGATCGACAACTTTGACATGATCAGGCAAACCGGCAATCACTTCCTGTGTCGTGCCATGCGGCAGCGCACAGAAAATGACATCAACCATCGACCAGTCGGCATCCTCGATCCGGATCATGGTCGGCAATTTCAGATGGGCAAGATGCGGGAAAACCTCCCCGAACGGACGCCCGGCGCGTCGGTCTGCGGTCAGCAGGGTGATTTCAGAAGCGGCATGGTGCGCAAGAATACGAACCAGTTCCGCCCCGGTATATCCGCTGGCACCGAGAATTCCGACTTTGACCTTAACGTCGCTCATTTCAAATCCTGCTCCTTTAGGCTCGCCCGGACCTTTATGGTCACCGGGCGCGATTAACGGGCGGATGTTGGCAAACAAGCCCCGGAGATGCAAGCCCTTAGGCGGCTTTTCCCCTGCATTGCGCGATCATGCCCCATGCAGGGATGACATGCATCACAGGGAAAAGTTGCCTTTTACGGACGTCGGGATTTGCGCACATTGGCCGGACAGGCGCGCTTATCCTCGGGCAGAACAGTATAAAACCGTTCGATTTTCTCAAAACCCGTCGGCGCTGCCACCGGATAATCCGAAACATATCGATGATCCGAAAGACCAAAATCGCTGGCTTTCAAGCCTGATCGCTGTTGCCAGATACGGCGATGGGTATCGGACAATGTGATTTCCGGATCATCAATCAGGAAAATCGCATCACGTGCGATCCGGTCGTTATATTTGTGCTGGGATGGCAACCACGCGGCAAGCTGGCGGCGCAATTCACCGGGGCTTGGCACCTTGCGCGTCCGGCTGGCAAACTTGACCATCTTTGACGACAGATCGGAAACATTGCCGGGCGGGGCCATGCCATGGGTCGCCATATCGATAAAATAGGCCAGATCAATTTCCGTCGGATCACGACCGATAACAGGCTTTAGCGCAGCATAAATCTTGAAAAACCGGGCGATTTTTCCGCCATCGGCATTGGCTGCATCATAAACGCGGCGATAGGCGCGCTGCACTTCGGGCAATGCGCCGTACCGTGCAAACCGGGCGGTGAAATCGGCCCGGCGATCCGGATCAATCCAGATCGCACACAGGATATCAAACGCACTTTGATTATTGCCCAGCGCCAACCGGTGCATCGCATCCGTATGCGGGCCAAAGACGGCATTGAGCAAGCCGGGATTGGCCCGTTCAGCGGCAAAGACAATCTGCTGGATTTCCGCCCCGGCCCCGGCGGTCGCCCCGCGCGGCCCCCAGGTCAGATAGGCATTGGGATCGTTAGTATAACACCACGGATCCCCTTCCAGATACCGCTTGCCGCTCCTCGGGTTGCGCGACTGGCAGAAATTGAACTGGATCGCATCGTAATCCGTGCCTTCCAGTGCGAAGGTCAGATGATTGGCACGGGTAATGGCATCGGGCGGCGGCATTTGGGCTGGCATCATCAATCGCCAAAGCCCGACCGTAATGGCTCCGTAACTCTCGGCCCCCAACGCAGCACGCACCGACGCATTCAGGCAAGTCTGCAGATCAATGATCGCCTGTCGTGTCTTTGCACCGACAATGCCGTCCGGCGCGCCATAGCTGCCGACCGATTTGCCCGCACAGTTCGCCGCCTGACTAAAAAGCCGTTCCTGAAACACCGCCACTGCGCCATAACGTCCCAATGTCAGCGCGCGGTTCTCAAAGCGATAGAGGACTTGCGACAGATCCTGCGCAGATGTTGGACGCAATAATAAAAACACAGTAACACACACAAGCGCGAACACTGCACCGGCACGGCACGCTGTAACTTTCAGACGCGTGAGTGCTCTGGCCATGGTGATCAGCCTTAATGAGTGAATTCCAGAAGTGGTTTGGTGAAATCAACCTGCGGATATTTGATGACACTGTTCAATGCACGACGCTGCAGCGCCTTGCGCTTGGTCGTATCTTGAACCAGGTCACATACGGCGTCCACCAAACCGGCATAGGGGACATCGACAACCCCCTTGCGGAACCGGTCATCAATCACCGTTTCGGGGTTTACTTCCGCCACCACGGCCTTGGCGTTGGTCAAAAGGTAGGACACGCGCACGATTTCAAAAATCTGACTCTCATAGAAATGATGGTTCAGGATGACTTTGGATCGCGCGATCCACTGATCCCGTTCCTTGCCGTAAACCCCCATCAACACCTTGAGGTTAAGCCCCCTGCCTTCGATCTCAGTCAGAATTTCGCGCCGACGCTCATTGATTGAACCATAAAACAGAACATCAATGTCCTGTTCGACACTGATATCAATGCGCTGGAGTTCCCTCTGGAAGCCAATCGGCAAGTGGCGGACCTTCTCGGCCCCCAGAGCCTTGATGACATCGATATTGGCCGGGCTGTAATCCCAGATTTCAAGGCCTGACTCGAACCAGCCCGTAAGTTGCTCCCGCCATTTTTCTGCAACCCCGGTCAGCTGTTCGGTATTGAGAATAATCGTCCCCTCCGGCACAGCACGCAGAGCCGACACACCAAGCAAATGCGCCCCGACAATAACGTTAACCGCCCCTTGCACAAACTGATTGGTCTGGATCTGCGCCGGACGCCCGGCATCGCGGATCGAATACATCAGAAGCTCTGCCAACTCTGCAAACGCCAGCGAATGAATGTAACCAGGAGGCTGAACGATACAGATGTTGTAGAGTCTTTGGGGAGTCATAATCAAAAATCTTTTCTGTTTGCAGAAGCGAACGATTTCCGCCAACGGTGACAGCGATACATCAATTTTAAATTAAAGGCCGACTTCAAACTTGTGGTGCACCACACTGCGCCCGCCAAAGCCCTCCTTGAACGATGCAAGCTGTTCGTTCAGGTACTTCCCATCATTTTCCGTTGAAATTCCGAAGTCAAAGTACCGTTTTCCAATACTTCGATACTGTTCAATGACCTCAAGAAACAACAGGTCCAAAGCCCCGTTATTCATTCCGTCAGGGGTCGCCGAAATATACTGGGCATGCGCAACAGTCTCAGTCTCAAAAATCACGGTACCACCTTGTGGAATTCCCTGATCGTCGTTAACCAAGAACAGTTTTATTTGCTTTGGAAACCGAGCCGCCAAAAGGATGATCTCTTCACAGGAATGCACGGGCATTCGCTCATACTTTTCTTGCAACCGAGCGCTTAAAATTTTCCAGAACGACGAGAAATCATTACTTTGAACTACTGAGAATCCAGCTTTCAAAGCGCGTTTGCGACCACGCAGCCTCAGGCTCGACGGCTTTGCATCTGCCTTCAAATCCACAGTTGTCGTAACTTCAGTCAAACACCTCGCATCAGCAATCGCGTTAAGAGCATAAATTTCGCCCTCTGCGGGTACTCGATGATAAATCCATGGAACTGGTTTAACGAAGGCCGCCTTAACGCCCTGCCCGAGCAGAGTGGAAAACAGCATATCATACACTTCTTTAACGACTGATATTCTGTTGAACTTGGGCAACAGCAACAGACCACCAAAGGTCAAACCGCCATGACTACACCACGCCTCACCTCGAATATTTCCCGGAACAACCCCAATTAGATGCTGATCCCGGTACACGAGGAAAGAGCAGTCATCAAAGCGATCTTCGTGATAGTCCATATAGGCCCGGTCAAACATAAAGTGACCGTTGTCGGCAACAACAACTATTGAGCGCCAAGCTTCCGCTGAGCTACCGTCATATCGAACTATATGAACTCTGTTATTGCCCGAACTCTGTATCACTTTTGCACCAATCATTTAACGCTGGTTCAAATCTCACGCAAACTTAGAATGTTTCGGCAGACTTCGCATGCTAAAGTTTTGAACAAACACCCTGATCCGCCAAATAAGGACCGATGCGATGAGCTCTTCTCCCAGTAGCACGAAGAAAACAGACTATACCGGGCATTATAAAGCATCCGAGGTAGACGTGTATCCGTCGGAGTTTCTGGTGAGAGCCTTCTTGGGGACCTACGAAAAACTCAAAATCGACCACAAACTTCTCCGGGGCAAAAAAGTTCTGGACTTAGGCTTTGGCGATGGCCGCAACTTTCAGTTGCTTCATGATCTTGGTATGGAGCTTTATGGCACCGAGATCACCGAATCCATATGCAAGCTGATCACAGAACGGCTCTATCAGAGAAAAGGCATCAGCGTCGACGCCCGGGTTGGACGCAATACTTCAATTCCGTTCGCGAACTCCTTCTTCGACTGTATCGTCGCTAGTAGCTCATCGTACTACATGGATGAAGGGAACAAGTACGAGGATAATCTCGCAGAGATCCACCGCGTTTTAAAACCCGGCGGGCTTTTCATTCATTCCCTGCCTATGCCCAGCACGTTCATCATGAGAAATGCGATTGATACTGGGGAAGGCCATATGAGGATCACCGAAGACCCATACGGCGTTCGTGTTGGCACATTGATGAAGCAGTTCAAAACCGAAGACGAAGTCCGAAGTTACTTGACGCATGGGTTTAAGGATATTTCCATTGGTAGCGCCAAAGATGATTTTTGGGGCGACGCAGTTCACCTATGGCTAGTCGTCTGCACCAAAACTTAATGCTGATCATAGGCATGTGCGAAAATGCAAAAATCACTTCAAATTGAATGGAATCTTGGATGCAGTGGTTAAAGAAAGGTCTCATCTGCAACAATAAGACGTTTAATTTACCTTGGTACCAACGCAACACCATGGTTCCGGTACCTCATCTGATCAATGACGACCGACTTCGCATTTTCGTCACCATGTGCGACGAAAACAATGTCGGCAGAATTGGTTATGTCGATGTATCTCCAAGCAATCCTTCTGAGATTCTTGATTACAGCCAACAACCCGTTCTTGATATTGGTGCCGACGGTGCCTTTGATGACAATGGCGTCGTAACCGCTTCCATTCTAGAGGATGGCAATAAGCTGTTCCTTTATTACTCTGGATATCAACTATGCGTAAAAGTCCCCTACATGATTTTTGCTGGCGTAGCTGTAAGTGATGACAACGGCAAGTCTTTCCGCAAAATCAGTTCGCATTCACCAATGCTTGATCGCACGACAGGAGAGAAGTCAACTCGGTGTGCTCCCTTCGTGCTAAAAGAAGGTGGAACTTACCGTATGTGGTATACTGCCGATACTGAAGACGGCTGGATCAACAGCAACGGCAAAAAGCTTCCGCTTTATGACCTGAAATACCTATCCTCCAACAGCCCAACGGAATGGCCTCGGTCGCCCGGAAAAACTTCTTTAACGTTCAAAAGTCGCGATGAACATGGAATTGCGAAATGCACACTATGGAAAGAAGCCAACTTGCACCACATCATATACTCAATTCGGAGCCTTTCGCAGGGGTATCGTCTTGGATATGCGATCTCAAAAAATGGTATCGATTTTGAAAGAAGAGACGAGGAGATCGGTATTGATGTGTCCAACTCAGGTTGGGATAGCGAAATGATTGCTTTTGCCGAGCGCTTCCAATTCAAAGATAAGGTCTATCTGTTCTACTGTGGAAATCATTACGGTATGGATGGCATGGGTTATGCCGAACTCCTATCGGACACTCAAGAACAATGAAAAAAATTATTATCACAGGTGCAGGAAGCGCTCAGGCTAACGGGGTTATAAATTGTTTGCGCATGGCCAACAGCGGCGAACAAATCATCGGGTTTGGCTCTGATCCAATCGACCTAGTGATGTGTGATGCCGACGTTCGTTACTTGATACCACACTCACAACATCCTGATTACAAGACTAAATTTCTTGCAACACTCGCGGCACTTAAGCCCGATATGATTCATTTTCAACATGACTTAGAGCTTTGGACCGCGCTTAAATTTCGTGACGAGATTGAAGCCACCGGCGTAAGAATGCTGGTCCCTGATTTTGAAACGATTGATACTTGCGTTCACAAATTCAAGTCTTGGGAAAAATTCAAAAGTCATGGCTTAGTGGTCCCAGAAAATATACTAATTAACACTCCGCAAGACTTAAAAGTCGCACTAGAAAATTTAGGCGACGAAGAAGGCACAATCTGGCTTCGCTCCACTGAAATTGGTGGCGGAGGAAAAGGTGCCTTTCCCACCAACGACTTAAATGAAGCAATCGAATGGATTGAGCGGTATGATGGTTGGGGACATTTTTCTGCAGCAGAACTGTTAACAAGCCAAACAGTGACTTGGCTATCAATCTGGAAAGATGGCGATCTGGTCGTTTCCCAATCAAGGCGGCGCAAAGGCTGGGCCCACAGTTCCCTTAGTCCTTCAGGGGTAACCGGGGTTACGAAAATTGGTGAAACCTGTTCTGATCCCGAAGTTGAGGAAATAGGAAAAAATGCCGTTCGGGCCGTAAGTAAGACGCCTAATGGTATATATGGTGTCGATATGACTTACGATAAGAATGGCGTCCCGAACCCTACAGAGATCAATATTTCTCGTTTTTTTACCACGATTCAGTTCTTCGCAGAAGCCGGCCTCAATATGCCTGCGATCCTGAAAGACATCGTACTGTACAATCGCCTTCCTCCCAAAGAGGCCAAGATGCGGAATCCTCTTCCTGATGGATTGCTTTGGTTAAGGGCTATGGATCGCGCCCCGCTTCTGACGACAGCAGCAGAAATTCGCGCTTTGCTCAACGAGGCCCCATGAAAATGAATGTCGCAAAATATATTGCTGAATTCCTCGTTTCCAAAAATGTAAGGCATGTTTTTGGATACTCTGGTGGCGCCATTCTGAAGATGCTTGACGAAATGGTCGCAACCGGACAGATCGTGTATATTCAAAACTACCATGAACAAGCATCTTCTTTTGCGGCCGATGCGTATGGTCGAGTAACCGATACTGTCGGTGTCGCTTTGGCAACTTCTGGCCCAGGCGCCACCAATCTGGTTACAGGTATTGCCAATGCCTATCTGGATTCAACCCCGACACTGTTTATCACTGGCCAAGATTACCGTAGCAATATACTCACAAAGGGAAACGCACGCCAAAATGGCTTTCAAGATCTTAACATTACTGCAATTGTAAAGCCGATCACAAAATACGCCAAACTTATCGACAATCCACAAGAAATCAGGTTTGAGCTGGAAAAAGCTTATCATCTTTCGGTATCCGGTCGCCCTGGTGCTGTGCTTCTCGATATCCCTATAGATGTTCAGTTTGCAGAAATAGTACCTGAGAGCCTTCACGGATTTACCCCTCCAGCCCTGAGCATTCCTGACCTAAAAATCCCCCAAATCAAAAAACTGATTGCCGGTTCTATACGTCCTACAATTTTGGTCGGAGGTGGCATTCGAACAGCAAAAGCCCACACAGAAGTACGAGAATTTGCAAAACTGTCGGGTATACCAGTTATAGCTACCCTAATGGGCTTGGACAGTGTTGAAGAAAACTATGGTTTCGCGGGGCTTCACGGAAATACTTATGCCAATATGGCAATTCAGAATTCCGATCTTATCATCGCCCTAGGAGCGCGTTTTGGGCAACGGCAAGTAGGAAAAGACCCGTCCAAATACAGTGGCGCTAAGGTTGTTCATGTCGACATAGACGAAAATGAGCTTCATCGAATTTTTAAAGAAGAAATAACCGTAAAATCACACTTGAAGCACTTCCTGCAAAACATAAACTCTGAGTGTGCCGGTTTTTCATTTCCTGACTTTTCTCATTGGCATGCGATAATCCAAGAGTGGGGAAAAAAATATAAGAAAAATGCTTACCTTAACACCGTGGGTCTCGACCCCGTTAAAGCAGTCGAAAAACTGTCCGATATTATAAGCCATAATGCGATAATCACTTCTGATGTTGGTCACAACCAAATGTGGGTCGCTCAAGGTTTCAGATCCCGCGGGGAGCAGCGCATCCTAAATTCCTCCGGACTGGGAAGTATGGGATTTTCGCTTCCCTGCGCTATTGGGGCCCAAATAGCTCATCCGGACAAGCAGGTTATTTGCTTTACTGGTGATGGAGGATTACAAATGAACATCCAAGAGTTGATGTTCATTGGACACCGCAAACTCCCCATCAAGTGCCTAGTATTTAATAATAATACGCTAGGAATGATGAGAGAGGTTCAGTCTCGATATTACAACAATCATTACTACGGCTCCAATCGAGATGAGTTTCAATGCGTCAATTTAAATGCAGTAGCGACGGCGTACGGTATCGAATATGTCTGCATCAAGACTCTCGATGAAATTTCCACTCTCAAAGAGTCTCTAGCCGACCATAAGCCCTACATAATTGAACTCGAGATTGCATTCGACTCAAAACTGTCAAACAGATACGACGAAGCAGAGTTTTTTGAGGCAGAGCGAATAAATGACGCTTCCATCTGACAAAAACCTCTATGTTGATTTTGACGGTACGTTGATTGATCCGAGCAAACGTCTGTACAGACTCTTCAGTGAACTCAATCCAACAAGCCGAAAAATTTCGTTCTCAGAATACTGGGACCTCAAGAATACCGGACTGACTCAAGAATCCCTGCTGACGAATATTCTTCGGTTAAACCCTCGGCAAGTCACAAACTTCAAAGCCGGATGGCTATCAGAGATCGAAAATCCCGAGCTTTTGGCACTAGACTGTCCCCTCCCGGGCGCCGAGAACTTTTTATCGAAGTTATCGACTTACTCAGATTTGCATCTGGTCACTGCTCGTCAGTCCTCCATCGGCGTGGAAAAACAGTTAGCAGATCTGGGTTGGAGCAGGTTTTTCAAAAATGTAATCGTCACGCTCGCAAAATCGAGCAAGGAAGAAGCAATAAAGTCGCTCACAGTCCCACGCGCAGCCGACATTATCGTCGGGGATACCTGCGAAGATATCTGTACGGGCAAAGCACTAGATATCTTAACCGTAGCTGTAGAAACCGGTCACACTCTTAAATCGGCCTTTGAAGCGTGCTCTCCAGATGCCATTATTCCGTCCGTATCAATGTTTGATGCTTCTCTCTGGGAACAACTGCTCCTACGCAAACACCTAGCCAACTAAACCTTCTGCCAAACACAAAAGCGAAAACTGAGCGTTATATTCTCCCAAAAGAATGTGCTACTGTGTTGGAGTTGAAGCGTTTTACAGACAGCCACGGGGCCCTTTCGATGTCGATTGATGGGTGCAAAATCATCGAACTACCAAAAATATCCAGCGATCAAGGCAGCCTGACCTTTGTTGAGGGAACTCACCATATCCCCTTCGATATAGCGCGCGTTTATTATCTTTATGACGTTCCAGGAGGTGGAGTCCGTGGCGGCCATGCCCATAAAAACCTTCATCAACTTATAGTTGCAATGTCAGGTAGCTTTGACATCACCATTGACGACGGAAAAGATAAGAAAACTTACCATCTCAATCGCTCCTATTATGGCCTTTATATCTGCCCTATGATTTGGCGTGAACTCGACAACTTTTCCTCTGGGTCTGTCTGCATGGTACTCGCATCGAGTGTTTATCGCGAGGAAGATTATCATCGCGATTACGCTGAATTCATGCGTGCCCGATGGAGCAACGAATGACTGTTGCCTTTTTGGACCCCAGAGCTAGCTACCTGGAGATCAAGGAAGAGCTCGACCAAGCGTATCAGACGGTTATGGATTCAGGCATTTATATACTTGGCGAGTTTGTCGAGAATTTTGAACGTGACTTTGCAACATATTGTGAAGCACGTTTCTGTGTTGGCGTGGCAAGTGGACTTGACGCGTTGGTGCTTAGCCTAAAGGCATTAGACATAGGCCCAGGCGACGAGGTTATTGTTCCCTCACATACCTTTATTGCGACCTGGCTGGCTGTGTCCGCTGTCGGTGCTGTGCCAGTAGCAGTCGAGCCCGATCAGCGAACGTTTAATCTGAGTGCTGAACAGCTTGGCAGCGCACTAACTCCCAGGACGCGTGCTGTCATAGCAGTACACCTATATGGGCTTCCTGCCGATATTGTTGGGATACAACAGTTCTGCAAAAGAAACTCTATCTTTCTAATTGAAGACGCAGCTCAAGCTCATGGCGCGACTTACAATAACAAAAAGATTGGCAGCCACGGAGATGCAGTCTGCTGGAGCTTCTATCCAGGAAAAAATCTGGGAGCTTTCGGAGATGGTGGCGCCATCACAACCAATTCAAAGAAGATCGAACACAAACTAAAGTTAATTCGAAACTATGGCTCTGCGGTCAAATACCAGAACCAGCTTAAAGGAATGAACAGTCGGTTAGACCCACTTCAGGCTGCAATGCTACAGGTCAAGCTTAAGTACCTCGACACTTGGAATGCGCGCCGTAAGGATATTGCGAATGTTTATTTTGATAAACTCAGAGATACCGAACTTGTTCTCCCAACCAGCCCCGCAAACTGTGGTCACGCATGGCATCTGTTTGTCATAAGGTATCCAAAGCGGGATCAACTGCAAAAAGCCCTTGCAGCCAATCAGATAGGCACCCTAATTCACTACCCAATTCCGCCCTACCGTCAAGAAGCATATTCAGAACTACGAATTGCCGCTACGAGCTATCCAATTGCCAATCAGATGGCGCAAGAGGTCCTGAGCCTACCGATGGGACCACATATGTCCAAAACGGACGCAAATATTGTCGCGGACCACGTCCTTGATTTTCTCGGCTAGAAAAGCTTATTGGACCCCCGAAAGAGAAAGCAAGTTGAATGCACGGCCCAGCTAAAGAACAACTCGCAATCAAGATTGATGGTGTACTTCTACAAGCTATAGAAAAAAGTGAAGATTTAAACCAGCTATTCAATCTGGCCGAACATTACGGGAAGTTTCACTGGCTGAATACAACCAGTAGATGGGCATGTCCGGAGGTCGAAAGACACGTATTTCACAAAGTTTCCTCCGCAATCACGACGAACGGTAAAACAGTTACAAAGGGAGCGATAACCCATGTACTGTCCGAAGGGTACGACGTCGGTGGTCATACCCCCCTGTGTGTTAACCTCGCAAAAGAGCAAGCTCAGCGAGGCGAGCACGTACAACTTGCGATCACGCGAAATGTCACGCCGAATGTAGCATCAGATATCAAGCAGTCGGGTATTGCTACGCACATCTGCAGCGGCTCACACCTAGAGAAGCTCAATAGCCTGACGAACTTGTTTTTGCAGAGCAAGGCGGTCGTATTACACATCCATCCAGATGACATCGTCGCATGTTGCGCAGCAATATTTGCAGAACGCGAGGGGATACCGTGTCTGTTTGTAAACCATGCAGATATTCATTTCAGTTACGGGCCGTCTCAATGCTCTACCGTACTCGAAATCTCGGCAGGAAGTTGGTTATCAACGCAAGCATTCCGTCATCCCAAAAGCCAATCTTTTCTTGGAATTCCATGTACGGATCTGAATGTCAGTAATGAGCCAACTGAAGACAAAGTTACCGGCAACTACTTCATTACTGTCGGCGGCGCCCACAAATATCATCTGGATAATTCCACAATCTTCGTAGATTTCGTTGAAGAACTTTGTGGAAAACTTGATGAAAAACTTAAAATTATTGGAGTGGGTAACGCCACCCCCTTCAGTAAGCTGTCTGATAAGGCAAAAAGAAATTTGGAGATCCTCGGCACACAAACCAGGGATGCTACCATTCGTCAGATGAGGAATGCCAAGGCTTACATTGACAGCTTCCCCGAAGGCGGAGGAACGTCAGTTACCAATGCGATGCTTCTGTGTCTCCCGATCTTTGGGTGCAAAGCGAAGGGAGGCATGTTCGGCGACGACTACCTGTCCGCCTCAACAACAGAACTAATTGATCGAATACAACACTTTAGAAAAGACGGGCCGAACATAAAAAAGTTGCAGGAGCGAGCTGAGTTCATTCGTAAAACGTTTTCGCTAAAGACATGTGCGGACCGTCTTGAATCGACCATCGCGGGGGGGCGATTGCAAGTCCCCTTTGATTTTCAAGCTGATGAGATCGACCTCACTTTCTATCAAAAGCAATGGTTATCATCAGAACGCTTCTACGTTCCGCCGTTCATCAAAATCAATTCACCGAAGCAGCAATAGCAACCGAAACACTTTGGCATGTGTTTTAGTCCTAACATGCAAAGCTTACTTGATGCATTCCGAAGCAGGCTCGCTGAACACATCAATACTCACTTCAACAACGCCAACCGATACCGCCCGACCTTCTCAAACCCAAGCGCTTCATAGGCCTTCGCGGCCGGGTCACTATCGGTTGACAGAATAGCACGTTTAACGCCCCTCGCCCGCACAGCCAAAAGCGTTTTGGCAACAAGAATACGGGCATAACCGTTGGAGCGCTCCTCTGGCGGGGTCCAGACGGGGCCGACTTGCACCATGTCGGGCACGATCGCGTTGAAGCCTGAAAGCGACACGCTCTTGCCATCAACGATCAGGCCCCACATTGTTCTTGCATCAAGTGCATGGACAAGGCGCGAAGCAATTTTACTATCAAGGCTTGGTGTGTCTTCTGCCCCCAATGCCTCGATCTCGTAGGCGCGCAACCAGCGCAACAGGGTATTGCGGTCAATCTTTTCCGCATCGACCATCTGAAAATCGTCAGCGCGTGCATTTTGTGGCACGATCAAATTGCTGAGATCAAGCTCGTAAAGCACATCCGATACGTTGATCGCGTAGGCCGCGTCCTCAAGCCCCAACTGGCACAGCATATCCTGCGCTGCGTCGGCATCACCAAACACACCAGAAACCGGCTTGAGTGGATCGGCAATAAACGCCGCAGTCAACCCCTTGGGGATAGCCTTCTGATCGCCAACCTCAACAAACACCTTACCATTGCCAAACTGCGCGACAATCGCGCTGATGCCACCATCAGGGGCAACTTCCCCGAACCAGTTCCCAGAAAGCGGGTGACGACGTCGCTCGATACCGGCAGCTCGCAGGTTCCCGCGCAGCACCATGCAAGTCGCAGCATGTTTGGCAAGGAATGCGGTTGCGGCATCAAAATCGGTGTCGTGCAGCTTTCTGTACTGCATATCGGGGGTCCCTTTCTTTGGGCTTCAGGTAATTGCCAACCTTCCGAATTGGCATAAAAAAAGACCGCTCCATTAGCGGCCCTTCACATATCGCAAGGTAATCCAACAGAGGTTCAAACACTTATGTCTTGAAAGCTCGTCGCATTGTTCCAACCATTGGATGTCACCTTGAATTCAAAAAATGTCTCTTCGATGGATTGTTATTATCACAACCTTCCGAATTTTCGATCCTTCTTTTTAAAATTCTTTTCCGACCACAACATCACCCTGCTTCCGGAATACGGAAACAATTTGAGCCCTGCAAGAAGCTGATTTTCAATTCGGTTTGCGATAACCTCCGAAACTGGTATTACCATTACCGAGCGCATTTTATTCGGAGTTGACCTCATGCCAGTGATTACCTGCGTCGAAGACCTGAAACGTATCTATAAACGTCGCGCACCGCGCATGTTTTACGATTACGCAGAATCCGGAAGCTGGACCGAGCAAACATTCCGTGAAAACACCACCGACTTTCAGGATATTCACCTGCGTCAGCGGGTCGCAATCGACATGGCCGGGCGCTCGACCAAAAGCCGGATGATCGGTCAGGATGTCGCCATGCCTGTCGCCCTTGCCCCGGTGGGACTGACCGGCATGCAATGCGCAGACGGCGAAATCAAGGCTGCCCGCGCGGCGGAGAAGTTTGGTGTCCCGTACACATTGTCGACCATGTCGATCTGTTCGATCGAAGATGTTGCCGAGAACACCTCCAAGCCCTTCTGGTTGCAGGTTTATACGCTCAAGGACGATGACTTCATGAAGCGCCTGTTTGATCGGGCGAAGGCAGCCAAATGCTCTGCCGCGGTCATCACCGTGGACCTTCAGATGCTGGGCCAACGCCACAAGGATCTGAAGAACGGTCTGTCGGCCCCGCCCAAGTTGACCGTCAAATCCGTCGCCAACATGATGACAAAAGTACAGTGGGGGCTGGGCATGCTTGGCACCAAGCGCCGCTTCTTTGGGAACATCGTCGGCCATGCCAAGGGGGTTGGCGACCCCTCATCACTAAGCACCTGGACCGCCGAAGCGTTCGATGAATCACTTGATTGGGACCGTATTCGCGAGTTCCGCAAAATGTGGGATGGGCCCTTGATCATCAAGGGGATCATTGATCCGCGTGATGCCCTGGAAGCACTTAACGTTGGCGCAGATGCCATCATTGTTTCCAACCATGGCGGACGCCAGCTTGATGGCGCCCTGTCCTCAATCCGTGCATTGCCAGCCATCATGGATGCCGTCGGTGACAAGATCGAGGTCCATCTGGATAGCGGGATCCGTTCCGGTCAGGATGTGCTGAAAGCACTGGCACTGGGCGCCAAGGGCACCTATATCGGGCGCGCTTATGTTTATGGTCTGGGCGCAATGGGCGAAACCGGTGTGACCAAGGCGCTTGAGATCATTCACAAGGAACTTGAAGTTTCGATGGCGCTTTGCGGCCATACTGACGTGACCAAGGTGGATCGCGATATTCTGATGATCCCGCGCGATTTCTCGGATCGCTGGCAATAACGCGACCGAGACTATTCAGCCGTTAAACGCGAAACAAAAACGGTGCCCTTCACTGGTGAAGGCACCGTTTTTTTGTTCGCTTTTCCCACAGAAAAAAGCAAACCCGCAAAAAGAAAAAGCGCCACCAGAAGGTGGCGCTTTCCCGATAAAATCGCGAGCCTGATGCCCGAAAACGACTTAACGTTTCGAGAACTGGAAGCTACGACGTGCTTTGGCGCGACCGTATTTCTTACGTTCAACAGCACGGGAGTCACGGGTCAGGAAGCCACCTGCCTTGAGCGACGGACGCAGTGCCGGCTCGAACAGGGTCAGCGCGCGCGAGATACCGTGACGAACGGCACCGGCCTGACCGGAAAGACCACCACCGGTAACGGTGCAAACGACGTCGAACTGATCTTTACGATTGGCAACGCCGAACGGCTGGTTGATCACCATGCGCAGAACCGGACGTGCGAAGTAATCTTCGAATTCGCGGCCATTGACGGTGACTTTACCCGAGCCCGGCTTGATCCAGACGCGTGCAATTGCGTTCTTACGACGACCGGTTGCATAGGAACGGCCCTGTGCGTCGATCTTCGGTTCCGGCAGGGTGCCTTCTGCAGCAGCAGCTTCACCGCCCTGTGCCAGATCTTTGAGATCTTCAAGAGTTTTGGTGTCGGCCATTACTTAGCACTCCGCTTATTCTTGTCGTTCATTGCGGCAAGATCGAGAACTTCCGGCTTCTGTGCATCATGCGGATGCTCGGTACCGGCATAGACGTGCAGCTTGGAAAGAACCTGGCTGCGCAGCGGACCACGGGACATCATACGCTCGACAGCTTTGATGATCACACGTTCCGGATGCTCGCCATTCAGCAGCTTGTCCATGGTGCGTTCTTTGATGCCGCCCGGATAACCGGTGTGCCAGTAGAACTTCTTGTTCTGAAGTTTACGGCCGGTCAGTTTGACTTTTTCGGCATTGACGATGACGATGTGATCGCCACAATCCATGTGCGGGGTAAACATCGCTTTGTGTTTACCACGAAGACGGTTGGCAACAACGGCAGCAAGACGGCCGAGTACGACGTCTTCTGCGTCGACTACAAACCATTTGCGCTCGATGTCACTCGGTGTCGCAGTGAAGGTTTTCATAATTTAATACTCGAAAACTGGGTTCCACGGAGGGAATCGCCCCTCGTTGAAAGTCGGCGCAGTATGCCAGCATTAAACAGGAAAGCAACAGGAATATTTCGTTGAATTTCAACGACTTAAATCAATAGGTATTATTTTACCACACTGATTTTCATCATTTTCATACCGGTTTCGGCTCCGCCCCCTTTTCCGGCGGCATGGCATAGGTCCCGATGACATGTGCACAAAGTGCGCCATCAACAACTGAGCGGATATGGCATTCCGCAATCAGAAGACGCTTTCCGGCTTTGAGGATTTTCCCCTCTGCCAGCAAATCACCCGGCTTCGCCCCGGAAAGGAAATGCACCGTCGCCTCGGTCGTCACCGCCAGATCGGCCTTGGGTACCACAAGCCACGCCACCGCATAAAGCGCAATATCGGCCAATCCAAAGATTGCCGGGCCACAAATCACATTGCCCGGCCGGATATGCCGTTCATTGAACGGCAGACGTAACAGGGCACGCCCCCCCGAAAGTTCTTCGGTTCGTACGTTCATATCCCCGACGAACGGAACTTTCTCGCGCATGATCACATCAAAATCAGCAGGCGTTATGCCCGTGCGGGGTGGCATGGCTGTCATTGCGGGTTCCTCCCTGTCGCCACCCTTGCCTTTGGTGGCGCTGTTCCCTTTGCACACAGCCTGACATAACGTTTACGTTAACGTCAATATTTTCGAACCAGCCCCCTTGATGATCACAACCGGTGCCGCATAGAAACGCCCCCGAAAATCCCCTCTCCTACCCGCCAAGAATTGACGAAAGCTCGATCACCGTTATCCAGATCACGGCCAGAATCACAATGACCGTAATCAGGAAGGATCCGATATTGGGTAACCACTTTTCCACTCCACGCCGCTTCACGGCAGCCTCAGACAATGCAGTCGGCCTGAGCGCATTTGCATGAACAGGAATTTCTCGTGGATGCCCCGGCAAGGCTTCGGAAAACACAGCTGGCCGGGTTTGTGGGAGCTTGGAATGCATCGTGTCGTCACCATCTTGGGCAACGGAGCGGTACCCAAAGGGCGTCAGGATCGAAATGAAATCAGCAAACGGTTTAACGTCTTCGGATATCGTTTCGGTCGCTGCGATACTGGGATTTGTTTTTTTGGGCTGCTCCCCGCTTTCGCGTGGATCACTGTCGCGGGCATCCTGATCCGGGTTAGGATCAATCGGGTCCTGCACCCCCGACATATTACCATCTGACTGGGGATTATCCATGCCCTGCATGTGCGCCCGACGGCGAACACCGGCCGACACCAGACGCGCTGGCACCGCGCGATCCACCCCTGATATGCGTGCCATCATCGTGATAACAGAACAGCAAGTTCTGAATAGGTCGCGAGGATCACACTCGCAATTACGATACTGACAATCAGGGATGCACTGGCGCGCGGTAATTTTTTCCGCAACCAGTCATTCAGATCGAAATTGGAACTGATATCGGATGTGGGACGTTTAAATCTTGGCCTGACCGGACCACGCAGGATAACTGTGGGCTTGTCCACTTCATCGTTGGACGCCCAGTGATACCGGTTTTCCGGAAGGTAAACCGGGTGGCGGTCTTCCTGACCTTTTACGTCACTTTTCATGGCGACTACGGCGCTACCTCCGCCGTCTCCTGCAACAAGGGTTAATGTCACATTCCAGCAACCCTGCCTTAACCCGGCATACCTTGCCAGCCAATACAGGGCCCCCCTCGTCTTGCACTCTCCCCATTACGCATAATTACGAATCATAAAATCCCCTGTCACACGCTTCAGCGTGCAACACGGTATAATAGTCCCCACATTTAGGCAGGTTTGAGGCAAAGTTCAGAAATTGATATTCTATCCTGGATTGCCTTTACGCTATCCGCTGATCAATTTGCCAAGCTCGGTATAAACCAGTACCAGAACATAGCCGACAGCAATGGCTGCAACCATATATGCACCCAGCTTGGGCAGGACTTTATCAAGCGCCAAAGCATTTCTGCGTTCCGTTGCCTTTTTGTTAGCCCGGCGCTGCTTGGCGGCTTTCCTGCCGCCCACGCGTGCCGAATGCGCCGGCGATACAATACCGGCATTAAGTCGTCGGGCTTCTTCCTGACTAAGCCAGTTTGCACTGTTATCAGGCAGATCGATATTGCCAGATCCATTGCGCGATGTGGATTTCAGATCATCTACTCGACCGGCAATATCGTTATGCATATCCAGACCGGCTTGCGCCCCATCGCCCAGACTTTCCAGATATTCCTTATACGCACTTCCTGTCCCGTCATCCCCGCCCCGCGGGTCTTCCTGCGCGGCATTTGTCTGCGCCCCATTGGGCTGGGCCTGATACAGGGCTGCATTTCCGGCAAGGACGTGACGATTGGGTTTCGGCCTGTCGCCCGGTTTACCGGTACTGCGCAGATCATTTGCGGTAACCGGCTTTATCTTTTTCGGCGCGGCGGGTTTCGGTCCCGCCATTGCCGTCCCGGAAATATCACGCGCCATATCGGGATCAAGGGCGCTGACATCCGGGTTATCCGGATCCTTTTCCGGTCGGCGGGGCTGAAGGATTTCGGGAACGTCAAACCCGCGGCTTAACAACCGGGCGCGTGCCTCGGCGCGCTGACGCTCCATGTCCCAGTCTATGGCCTCCTTGCGGTCATAGCGTTTCATTTTCGTCTTGGCGACCGGCGAAACCGGCTGGCGCTTTTTAACGATTTCCTTGGTCGTGACAAAACGACCAGGAGCCCGCTGTGGTTTACGTTTTTCGTCGTCGGTCATTTCCCACTGCCCATAAACGGGACCGCCCCACAGGTCAGGATCATTATTGTGGTATTTTTGGTTTCCAACAAAACCGGGACGTGAAATTCTACAACGACAGTATATTGACGTAAAAGTAAAAAACATACAGTGCGCGCCATCACAGGGAGGCATAAATGACCAGAAACTCGCCCAACAGCCACACAGATGAAACCAGCCTTGTCCTGCGCAAAGACGAGGGTCCGGTCGCAACCCTGACCCTGAATGCCGCCAAAAGCCGCAATGCCCTTTCCGGGGCGATGATGGCGGCTCTGCACACGGCATTGGATCAGATCGCAGGCGATCCTGCCATTCGCTGTGTGATCCTTGCGGCAAACGGTCCGGCTTTTTGTGCCGGTCATGACCTTAAGGAAATGAACGGCATTTCCACCTGCGACGGCCATGCGGCCCTGTTTTCCCAATGCAGCGCGCTGATGATGCGGATTGTCACCCTGCCCCAGCCGGTGATCGCACGCGTTCATGCCGTGGCGACCGCGGCTGGTTGCCAACTGGTGGCAAGCTGCGATCTTGCCGTTGCCGGAACATTTGCAAAATTTGCCACACCCGGCGTCAATATCGGGCTGTTCTGTTCGACCCCGATGGTCGCACTCAGCCGCAATGTATCGCGCAAACATGCCATGCGCATGCTGTTGACCGGTGACCCGATTGATGCCCAAACCGCGTGGCAGATGGGACTGATTTCCGATGTCGTCGAAGATGACGACCTGATCACCGCAACTGACGACCTTGCCAAACGCATCGCATCACGTTCGGGCATGACGGTAAAACTGGGCAAGGAAGCATTCTATCGCCAGCTCGAAATGCCATTGTCCGACGCTTATGCCTATGCATCCGGGGTGATGACCGACAACATGCAAAAACACGATGCCCGCGAAGGGATCGGCGCATTCGTTGAAAAACGCCATCCGGAATGGCGACACGAATAGGCGCGATATCGCCCCTTACTTTGCCCTCGACTTCCCCCGTCGGCTCTGGCTTGATAATTGCCGAAAATCACCCGAAGGAGGGGAATGATGAATTTGGAAATCTGGCTTACCTTCGTTCTGGCCTGCTCAATCGTGCTGGCCATTCCCGGTCCGACCATCATGCTGGTGGTCAGCTATGCCCTTGGCAAGGGCCGCCAGACCGCATGGGCGACGGTTCCGGGTGTTGCGCTGGGCGACCTGACCGCGATGACGGTTTCGCTGGCCGGTGCCGGTGCGTTGCTGGCGGCATCGGCAAATGCGTTTACGGTGCTGAAATTATGCGGCGCGGGATATCTGATTTATCTTGGCATCAAGATGTGGCGCGAAAAACCGGGCGCACTGGAAGATAACCCGGATGCCAAACGCAACCGACCGTCACGCATGTTCCTGCAGGCCTATATCGTGACGGCCTTAAACCCCAAAGGCATCGTGTTCTTCATTGCCTTTGTGCCGCAATTCGTCAATGCCTCAATGCCCATATTGCCGCAATTCGTGATTATGATCGCGACCTTTGTCTCGCTGGCGGCGGTCAATGTTGCGATCTGGGCAATCATGGCCGGTGCCCTGCGCGAAAAATTCCGCAAACCGACCGCGATGTTGCGCCTGACCCGTGCAGGCGGTGCCGTCATGATCGGTGCGGGCCTTCTGACCGCCCTTACCCGCCGCGCGAACGCTGCGGTCTGACGAACAGGGTCGATGCGATCTGGCCCAGCCATTCACGGCCGATCGCATCACGCCCGAACAGGCTGATCACCGCGACACCCAATCCGCACAGCAACACATTCCATGCCGGTCGCAACGGCCACATGAAATCCAGATTGGCGACCAGAACGGCCGACGGCGGCACACCGGTCGCAAGCCCATACCACGCATATTCAATCCCTGCGGTTGCCAGCCCGGCCAGAACCGCGATTGAGACCAGAACGAACGGTGATCGCAGCGACCAGTCGCGCGCATGGGCCGCACGATACAGCATAAGTGCAACAAAAAATCCCGACATCAGGGTCGCTTCGCTGACATCGATCTTTGACTGCATAAAGAAATGCAGGGCCGCCAACACGCCAATGCCATAACTGATCTTGTGCAACCGGGTCCAGTTCCTGCCAAGCTTGCGCATGGCTGATTTGGTCGATGTCATCCCAAGAATGACAAGCCCCGTCAGCGCGACAAAGCCAATGGTCAGGTAAATCCGTACCAGAATTTCATTAGCCACGCGCAGCACATCCCATGACTGGCTCAGCGTATATAACAACAGATGGGTTAAGGCATATCCCAACGCCGCCAAACCAACCTGACGGCGAATTTGGACAAGCTTGCTGGCACGTGTAATCCGGCGAAGCGGCGTGATCAGAAGCGAGATCAGCAACATCCTGATCGCCCAATCGCCGCTTTCAAGGATCGCTTCCTTGACCGGAATGGTCGCCCCGCCTTCGGCAATCACCGGCCAGAGAATGAAACAGCCCGGCACAAGCAGCAGCACAAACACGGTCAGCTTAAAAACCGAAAATCTGCCGGACGGATCAAGCCATGGAAACATGCGGGATACCTTTGGTGTTTTGGGTAATGGGCAATATATCCTTACTCAACCCTGTTTCGTTCAATCCGTCAGTTAAATTTGCCATCAACTTTCTGCGAGCGTCGCGGCATCACATAATCCCGACGCCAGAAGATTGCAGCAGCAGATCAAAACCTTATGTATCATACAGACATAACGATGCCGCATCGCAAACCAAAGGCAGATGACATGAGCGATTTCAAAAATCCCGACGACAATGCCACGCAGGCATTGCTTGAACGTACCAAGACAATTGCGCTGGTCGGCGCCAGCCCGAAAGCCGAACGCCCGTCAAACGGTGTGATGAAGTTCCTTTTATCGCGCGGCTATCACGTCATTCCGGTCAATCCCGGTCAGGCCGGCGGTGAAATTCACGGCCAAAGGGTCTTTGCAACCCTTGCCGATATCAATGAGCCGGTCGATATGGTCGATATCTTCCGCAATAGCGAGGATGCCGGTGGTGTGATTGACGAGGCCATTGCGATTGGTGCCAAATCCGTTTGGATGCAGCTTGGCGTCATCAACATCAGTGGTGCCACCCGCGCGCAGGATGCCGGGCTTGATGTCGTGATGAACCGTTGCCCGGCAATCGAAATCCCCCGTCTTTTCGCTCCGGACTGGAAAGTCGCCTGACACGGCCCGCCGGACCGACGCCAAAAACACAAAAGGCACCGCGTAAATGGCGGTGCCTTTCATTTCATACCAAGCAGACCGAAATCAGCCGCGCCCGCACATTTTCATCAAATCGGGAACCAGCCCCTGATTGCCGATGAAATCCGGCTGCACGGCACTGGTCACCGTGTAGGTTGTCGTCGCTTCGTCCACCAGCGGGTCATAAAGTCCCGACGTTTCCATCACCAGCGACATCACGCCATCTGACTTGATCCGGAGCGCAGCAAAGCCATTGGCATATTCGGTACGGGCGCATTCCTTGCCAAGAATCTGGTCAAACTGCCCGACAAGCGCATAGCGCGGGTTTTCGATCAGATGATCACGTTTGGCAACAGCACCGGCAATCAGACCGGGACGCGGAATATATTTGCCAAAACGAACCTGTGACTGGACGATATAACCATCCGGGAAATAGACCGCGACGTCCTCGGCAAGAAGGATGCGATCACCGATGACCTGACCGGACCGCAAAAGTGCCTTGATCCGCTTGCCCGGAATTTCGCCCGAAAAGGCATTGAAACGAAGATACTTGCCGTCACCGCGCTCGGCGGCATAAAGCTTTTCAAATGGTACTGGTGGCGTTTTATCTGCAGCAGCCCCTGGTCGGGCAAAACTTCCGGCCATGATAACAACGGCCATCGCGCAGATACCGGCACCGCGCAATGAACGGCACAAATTTCTGATCATCTTCCCCCGTCTCTCCCTTTCGCGGCTCGGATACCCCGCAGACATTAGGTGTATTGCGTCCAATTTCAACCGTTATTCACAGGATAGATTCTGTATTTAATAGACTATCCATAAAAAACAACGGGGTGGCATCATGCCACCCCGTTGCCGAAGATTTGGTAAACGATCGCGGATTAGTCGATCGAGATGGTAACGCGACGGTTACGCGGTTCACGAACACCATCCGGAGTCGGGATAAGCAGATCGCTCTCGCCAACAGCTTCGCTGTCAACCATGTCGCCTTTAACACCACGTTTGGTCAGTTCGGACAGAGCCGAAGAAGCACGACGCTCCGACAGACCCTGGTTATACGAAGCCGAACCAGACGCATCGGTGTGACCAACAACGGTAACGTTGCTCATGCTCGAAGCCCACTGCTCGGCAGCGGCATCAAGGACACGCTCGGAAACCGGGGTGATCGCGGTGCTGTCAAAGTCGAAGAAGATGGTGAACAGGCGCGGTGCGGCTGCAACCGGTGCCGGTGCCATTTCTTTCGGCTCTTCTGCGCGCAATTCTGTCATTGCGGCTTCAAAATCTTTCCAGCACTGGCTGATCAGTTCGGTCTGCCAGCCTTCTTCGCTTTCTTCGATCCAGCAATCGAAACGAGCCTGCGCAATTGCGGCTGTATCCGGTTTTGCTTCACGCTTGCCATCGTCAAGAAGAGCGATCAGTTCATCACGAACGGCGCGCTTCTGTGCGATTTCTTCGGCGTCAAAACGCCAGTTGGCCGGATCTTCCGGAAGGATGGTTTCGTTTTCGGCGACCTTGCCTGCTTTCTTAGCAAAGAAGTCGGCGTCGAAGAAATCGTACCATTCATCGGCTTCGCGCTGTGCGTAAGCGATGTATTCGGCTTTAAGTGCCTTGCCAAACGCGGTGGTCGGCTCTGCACCGGTAACGGCACTGTTGACGGAGTTGCCATAAGTCAGCGGGTTACCACCGTACATGACGGCCGTACCCGAGTTGTCGACACTGCTACACGCGCTAAGAAGGGCGATGCCCCCGATAGCACAGATAAAAGACGGACGAAGCTGCATGTTTTTGCCCCTATAGTTCAGGTTGTTATTCAGTAACCTACAATATCACCAATGATGGTCATATTATGTCTCTAAACGACCGAAAATACGAAAAGTTCCATAACATTAGGTTCAGGTGGTATTTTGTGGTCACTTTTCAAGATCGCCTAAACCTGCGATGCTGAAGCATCATACGCTAGTATGTGGGCTTTAGACTACAACCCATGTTAGCAGCACATACATTATCTGAGCAAGTGAGGTTTAAATGATGGAAACAGATATGGCGACAATTGCCGAGATGCTGAAGGCATTTGCGCTGGGCTTCGGAATGGACCTGCTGGGTGCAGTTCTTATTCTGATTGTCGGCTGGTGGGTCGCTGGTCGCGCCTCCGCCCTGGTCCGCCATTCCCTGAAGAACGCAAAATTCGTCGACTCTACAATCAAGCCGCTTGCTGCAAGCATTGTGCGCTATCTGATACTGATCTTTGTTCTGATCGCGGTTCTGTCGAACTTCGGCGTCCAGACAGCAAGCATTATCGCCGTACTCGGTGCCGCCGGTCTTGCTATCGGTCTGGCCCTGCAAGGCACGCTTTCAAACATTGCCGCTGGCGTCATGATCCTTATCCTGCGCCCGATCAAAGTCGACGAATTTGTCGAAGCCGGTTCGGTTTCCGGGACCGTGGTCGAAATCACCCTGTTCACCACACTGTTTAAAACGCCGGACGGTATCTATGTGTCGGCCCCGAACTCGCAGATCTGGAACAGCTCGATCAAAAACTATTCGCGCAACCCGACCCGTCGTCTGGATATCAAGGTTGGTATTTCCTATGACGACGATGTCGATGCCGCACTCGACTTCCTCAAAAATCTGGTCGCAAGCGATCCGCGCGTTCTAAAGGACCCCGAACCCATGAGCTTCGTCGCCAACCTTGGCGAAAGCTCTGTCGATCTGACGGCACGCGGCTGGACCAATACGGCTGACTTCTGGGCCGCCTTCTGGGATCTTAGCCGACGCTCGAAAACCGAACTGGAAGCCGCCGGTTTCTCGATTCCCTTCCCGCAACGCGATCTTCATATCAAGGAAGGTGTCGAAACAGCATCAACAGCTGCTTCGGCCAAGGCTGCCCCTGCCAAGTCCGCCCCGGCGAAAAAGCCCGCAGCGCGCAGCACGGCGGCCAAACCGGCAACCAAGGCAGCCGCAGCCAAAAAGCCTGCCACCAGCAAATCAACAACAACCAAAAGCTGATTTGTCATAAAAATTTGATCTGCCAAAGGCGGCCCCATCCGGGCCGTCTTTTTTCGTTTCACGCAATCCGTTTCGCCCGTTTTCGCGCGTAGTAGCCCGCTGTTACCCGCTGATCCCCGCCATGATCTATAGTTTCAGGATCACAACAAACGGGAGGATAAAATAATGTCAGCGAAAAAAATCCTGATGCTGGTCGGCGACTATGCCGAAGATTACGAAACCATGGTTCCGTTCCAGACGCTGCTTGCCGTTGGCCATTCGGTTGACGCCGTCTGCCCCAACAAAAAAGCTGGTGATTCGATTGCGACCGCCATTCACGATTTCGAAGGCGATCAGACCTACAGCGAAAAGCGCGGGCACAATTTTGCGCTGAATGCCGATTTCGAAAAAGCCCGGGTGCAGGACTATGATGCCCTTCTGATCCCCGGCGGGCGCGCTCCGGAATATCTGCGCTTGAACGAGGATGTCATCCGTCTGGTTCGTGACTTTAACGATGCCGATAAACCGATTGCCGCGGTCTGCCACGGTGCGCAAATTCTTGCTGCGGCGGATATCCTCAAAGATCGCCGTGTATCTGCCTATCCGGCCTGCGCCCCCGAAGTACGCCTTGCCGGTGGGACTTATGCTGAAATCGCGATTGATGATGCCTGCATCGACGGTAATCTTGTCACCGCACCGGCATGGCCGGCACATCCGAAATGGCTGGCCGGTTTCCTGACCCTGCTTGGGACTGAAATCAGCCTCTAGAACAATCGGCGATTGCCTTTCGGCACGGTTTGCCGGACCATGACCCTGTAACCAGCCACCGACGTCCATCGTCGGTGGCAAAAACAGGAGAGGTCGTCATCATGTGTCAGATCTATTCCGGCACCAATCCCGAACTTTATCAGTCCGTCAGTCGATCTTTGCGCATCAATGGCGTTGTAACCAGTGTCCGTCTTGAACAGCGATTCTGGCAGATCCTTGATGAAATCGCCGCGGGCGAGGGCTTCAGCACCCCGCAATTTCTTGGCAAACTGCATGATGAAGTTGTCAGCCAGCGCGGCGATATTCCCAATTTCGCATCGCTTCTGCGTGTCGTCTGTACGGTTTATCTGGAACATCAGGCAGGCCTGGCCACGCAGCCCCCGGAAACGACAAAACCCGCCAGTCGTCTGGCGGGCTGAACAGTCATTTCCGGGTGTTGCAGCACGTCTGGCTTAAATCAGTTCAGCCAGGATGAAATTTCACGTGAACTGAACCCGCCACTGGCCATCATCGACGGAACGCTTTGCCGTTTCAGGGTTGGCTGCTGGGGCTTGATGATCGCATTGCGGCTTTGAAGCCCTGCTGCGGCACCGTAATCAAGTGACGAACCGCCAAACCAGTTTTTCGATGTTTCCGGTGCTTCTGGCGTGGTCTTTTCCCGCGCCTTGCTTTCGTAGATCCAGCGCAGTTCCTGTTTCAGGGTCTGGTATTCCGGCGTATCCGGCGCAGAGTTAACCTCGTTAACAATCTGCAGCTTGACCATCTGCGGAAATTTATCAAGCCGCTCCAGAAGCATGAATTTAACACTTGGGCGCACGGCGTCGGAACGCATCAGCTTCATCACCAGACGACGATAGATATCAATCCGCAGATTGCCATGCGATGCCAGTTCGATGAATTCCTCGACAAATTCGCGCGCGGCCATCTTGCCATCCAGAAGCGCGCGCAAATTGCCCGCCATCGCCCGGCGATAGGCTTCGCGAATTTCGACAACATGGTTGCTTGCGCGGTTGCGCACCAACTGGAACGCTTCCGGGCTGAACGCATTCCGCGACAGAAGCTTGGCACAATCGGCCACCAGTTCATGCTTGGTTGCTTCTGACACCACTTCAAAAACGCCGGTAATAAGTTCCTTGCACTTGGCGTGCGGTCCCATACGGATCGCGGCGGCCAATGCCATCGGGCTTTCCGGATCCTTGGTTGCAATCACCGCAAGTGCCAGCGGATCATCATACTGCATCAATGCCAGATCATTGCTCAGCAAATGCTCCGGCATCAGAAGCCGCTGCTGCGCCCCTGCCCCGGTAACGGTCAGCGGTTCGCCACTGCGATAATTATCTTTGATGGAAAGGGCATATTTCAACCCGTCATAGGAGATTCCGAGATCCTTGCGCATCCCGTTTACTCTCCCTTCGGCCCCTGGGGTCGTTCATCCGGCAAGCGGCGTGTACGACCAGACTTTTCGGAACCGTGCGGCGATGCCGCAGCCGTCGTACCCGCCGCACGACCACGCGGTCCGGAAGGCTGAAGCTCGTTAAAGAAATCGATATACCAGTCCATATCCGTCGATGCCATGGCATAACGGCCCCCCGCCGCCGGGCGCTCGATACTGTCTTCGGGGATCGCAGCGCTCATCTGAAGGACAACCGCCGACGGGGCGCTCATACCCGCGCGCCAGGCCAGGGCGGTAATGGCGCGCGCACTTCCCGAATCAAGGATTTTGGAAACGATTGCAGCAGGCATCTGCGCATAATGCGCAAGGCTCTGAACCACCAGCGCGTCTTCGTTACGCGACAACGCATCAAGAATGTAATGATCAATGGTGACCGGCTCGACCGGTCCGCCCTGCTCGCCCGCATCGTCATGCATCACATCGTCAAACTCATGTTCCACCGGAACCGGTGCCGTGCGGCTTACAATGCGACTCTCGAACTTTGCTTTTTCAATACGCTGGCGCACTGATTGGCGCATGGCCCGTGCCACTTCGGCCCGCATGCGACCGCGTTCGACCAGCGTGTCGAACAACGATGCCAGAATGAAATGCGCCACACGGCGCTGCGCCTGACGGGAAATCTTGTTGCGACCATCCGCCATTTCATCATGTGGTGTCTTGCTGGCGGCTTCTTTCCTGCTGCCGAATTTCGGGGTCAGGGCCACCACATTGCGCGGCGCGTCATCCGATGACAGCAACCGGTTAAGCAACCCGCCCTTTTCCGAACGATCCCGTGCCAGACGTGCCTGCGCCGCCGCCTCCTGTTCGGCTTCCAGCTTCTCGGCGGCTGTTTGCACAAACTCGCCGCGCCCACGCAGAATATCAAGGAAATCGGCATCGCTTAAAAGTTCGACATATTCGCCAAGCGACACCCGGCCAATCGCCGCAATATCCTGACGCAAACGCATCGCGGCCTGGCGTGTCATATAAGGTGTATGGCTCAGTTCCTGCTCGATCAGAGCAATGACCTGCGGGCGATAACAATCGGCCATATTGCCGATCGCCGTTACGAATTCCTCGACCATATCAAGGCGTTCGGACGGGCTAAGATCATTCAGATGACGGCGCAGGCGGCGCGCAACATCCATGCGGACGTCGCTGTCAAAATCCGGCTGGCCGTCCTCATCTTCGTCATCATCGGCAAGGTCGGCCGACAGGCGCGCGGCATAATCAAGGCCACTTTGCGCCAGTTGACCATCGGAATCTTTTTTACGCGGGATACGGGTGGCACGCGAATTTGCCTGTTCGGTCGCGCCAAACTCGTCAGGCGCGATGCTCCGGACCGTTTCCGCCAGATCACGAAGTTTCGCCGCCGACTTGTCGTCAAGCGCGCCGTCATCCTTCGATTTCTGCCGATTGAACATCCAGTTCAGCATTATCGCAGTAATTCCCCTGTCCCCTGCCTTTCGGCAAATCGGCGTCAACCCCTTGCAACGCCAACATTTTTTATCTGGCCTTGGATCGCTTATAGCAAAGCAATCCACCCCAAACAACAATACAAGAGCCAAAAACCTTTTAAACTCATGGTCATGACCGCTTCTCGGAAATACCAAGGATACAGGTCAGAACACTTTGACTATCACGGCAAACACTCAAAAAAACATTAACAATACAAACCACTATCCGGCGGTATGGCCGGTATTTCAAACATCGCGAAACTCTCGCACAAAAAAACGGGCGGCTTGTTGCCGCCCGTCTCGTTTCGTCACGCAATAGTCTGATCAGTTTTTCGCGGACAACCACGCAATGCGCAGGATATTGGTCGCCCCCGGGGTCCCAAACGGGACACCTGCGGTAATCACCAGCGAATCCCCAGCCGCCGCAAACTCTTCACGTTTGGCCACCTCGCAGGCAATGCCGACCATCTCGGCAAAGTTGGTCGCATCACGGGTAAAGACCGCATGCACGCCCCAGCACAACGTCATCCGGCGTGCCGTCTGGATTTTCGGCGTCAGTCCAAGGATGGGAACTTCCGGGCGTTCACGCGCCGCACGAAGCGACGTTGAACCCGACGTGGTATAAGTCACGACCGCCTTGGCACCAATCGTTCCGGCAACCTGACGGGCCGCAGCACTGATCGCATCCGGCGCATTATGCTCGGGATCCGGACGGTTGGCATCGCGCAGACGATAATAAAGCTCGTCCTGCTCCACCCGGATCATGATCCGGTCCATGATGCTGACGGTTTCAATCGGATATTTGCCCACCGCACTCTCGGCTGACAGCATCACCGCATCGGCACCGTCATAAATGGCGGTCGCAACGTCGGATGCTTCGGCACGGGTCGGGGCCGGGTTGCTGACCATCGAATCCAGCATCTGGGTCGCAACAATCACCGGCTTGCCAGCTTCGCGGCACGCCTTGATGATGCGTTTCTGCAGGATCGGAACATCTTCCGGCGGGCATTCAACACCCAGATCACCACGTGCGACCATGATGATGTCCGAAAGTGCCACGATTTCATCAAGATGCTCAATCGCCTGCGGCTTTTCCAGTTTGGAAACGATTGCCGCACGACCATTGATGATCTTGCGCGCCTCGGCAACGTCTTCGGGACGCTGGACGAATGAAAGTGCGACGAAATCAACGCCCATCTCAAGACCGTAATCCAGATCAATACGATCCTTGTCGGTCAGGGGCGACATCGGCAGCATCACGTCGGGCAGGTTAACGCCCTTGCGGTTCGACAGCGGCCCACCGGTAATAACGGTGCACTCGGCTGATTTGCTATCGCATTTTTCCACCCGCATACGCAGCTTGCCATCGTCAAGCAACAGGTTCGCACCGGGCTTGAGTGCGGCAAAAACTTCGGGATGGGGCAATGAAACGCGGGTTTTATCCCCCGGCTTCTTGTCCATATCGAAATGGAAGGTCGCACCGGCTTCAAGTTCGATCTTTTCGTCGGCAAAGGTACCGCAGCGGATCTTTGGCCCCTGCAAATCCATCAGCACGCCAATCGGACGGCCAAGCTTGGCCTCGACTTCACGGATTGTTTCAAAACGCGCCTGATGCTCTGCATGTTCACCATGCGAGAAATTCAGCCGGAATACATCAACACCCGCCCTTACGATCTTTTCCAGAGTTTCCGGATGAGAGCTCGCTGGCCCCAGGGTTGCGATGATCTTCGCCTTACGTTGTCGGCGCATCGGCTCTTACCTCTTGTTTTTTGGTTTCCATTGGGTCTCTCCGCTTCGGCCATAGCTTCCCGGCGAGGCGTCGAGACGTCCTGATTTTTCTCTGGGGGTATCCCCTTAATAGTCAATCAAGCCCTGTTTGAACAGGGACTTTTCGCTAAATGCCTTTACAAAAATGTGATTTTTCTCTGGACAATTACAAGCAGGCACTCCTTTAAAGAAGCAGTGCAGCAATCAATTGCTGGCAGGCGGCCCTGCCCGGCAATCGCTTTTGATAACCGCACATTTACAACCGTGCGCGAACACATCGGGGATCGGACAAATGAGCAAATGGCATCATCGCTTCCTGGGACTGGCATCCCATATTGCCGAATGGTCAAAAGACCGTAGCACCCAGGTCGGCGCGGTTGTCATTGGCCCGAAAAAAGAAATTCGCGCCGTTGGCTATAACGGGTTTCCCCGCGGTGTCGATGACAATGTCGAAAGCCGCCATCAACGCCCGGAAAAATACGCCTATACCGAACATGCCGAACGCAATGCGATCTATAATGCCAGCTACACCGGCACATCGCTTGACGGCTGCGCGCTTTATGTCACCCATTTCCCCTGCTGTGACTGCGCGCGCGCCATCATTCAGGCTGGCATCGCCGAAGTATTTGTCGATAAAAGCAAACTGACCCCCGATTTTCTCGAACGCTGGCAACAGGACATGACCATCTCGACCGAAATGTTTGGCGAGGCGGGCGTGGCCGTTCAGGTCATTGACGAAGAAGGCACAACCGAACCCCTGCCCGACACCGTTCCCGATCATTCCTGATCTTGCCCTTTTAATTTTGCAGACCCGCCCAATATAGGGTGATCTGTGGGATCATGAGCATGAACAAAAAGAACGCAAACGTCGTTTGTTCAATATCTGCACAAGGTTAGGCGTCAGTATTTGTCAGAATTCCAAGCTGACAAAACGCCGCTTTAGCCTTGCTGCTAATCAGACAAAGGTATAAGCAATTAGGATCACGCTAGTACGATCATCACGCGAAAAAAGGCCCTGACCAGAACAAGGACCGGGACCGTGACGACGCACAGGATAAAAGGCCGAATGAGCGCAAAGATCGATTTCAGTAAAATCAGTTTTCTGGTCGTCGATGGCGACAAGATTTCGGCCCAGGTAGTTTTCGATACACTTTCGTATCTTGGTGCGACAGCCGTACAGCGTGTCCGCTCCCCGAACGATGCGTTCGATGTTCTCCGGACCCAGCAGATTGATATCATCGTCACCGAATGGCGTCTGCGCGGGATGGATGGCCTTGAATTCCTTGATGTTCTCAGGAATTCGGTCAATTCGCCCAACCGGTTCATTCCGGTAATCATGTTGACAGCACATTCGGAGCAGCGATACGTCACCACTGCGCGTGACCTTGGCATCACGGAATTTCTTGCCAAACCGTTCAATGCCAAGGCACTTTATAGCAGACTGGTATCGGTCATCACCCGTCCGCGGCATTTCGTCAATACCGGCACCTATTTCGGGCCGGATCGCCGCCGCAGACAGGTCGCCTTCGACGGCCCCGACAGACGGAGCCCCGATGATTAATGACCCATTTTGACTGGGGGACCGGAGCAATCGTGACGCCCGAAAAGAAAAAGAAAAAAGCCCAGATCATTCCGCCTCAGACGGATCTGAAGCGACGTACGGTCAATTTCGTCAAGGGCTTTGACATCAATCTATCCCCTCAACAGCTCGACGAACTTGAGCAGGTCGTCCAGCGCAGCACGGAAACCTTTGTTCGCGATATAGGAAAGGACCTTGCCGACTGCCGCAAACTGGTCGTTGCCGCCATCAGCGATAATTCAAAGGCATCAACCGCGCTGGAAAACAGTGCCGACCTTGCCTATTCGGTGAAGGCACTGGGTGGAACATTCCAGTATCCGCTGATGACACAGATCGCAAAGTCACTTGAAATCTTTGTCGCAGACCGGACCACCGCCAACATGAAGCAGCTTCTTGTCATTCAGCTTCATATTGATTCTCTTTACGTCATTCTGGCAAGCCGCGTGACAGGGTTTGGCACCACCGTCGAACAGGCAACCGTTGCCGCACTGACCAAGCTTGCCGAACGCTACGAACTGCCACGCGAATAGCCTGCCAGCAAACCAGCCATCAAAGGCCTTTGCCCGCATCGGACAGGGATACTGGCGATGCATGCCATCACCGTGCGTTCCCGTTCACAGCGAAAAGCATGATCTGTCCCGCCGCGTCACCCTCATTGTCATCAATGGCATGCTCCATGCGCGCCTCGATCCGCTCCAGTCGCTCGGTAATTTCGGGCAGCTGATCCATGATCCATTGACGGACTTCGTCACTCCCCCCGGCCAAGGCGGCGTTCTGCCCACTCCACAGCAAAATCAGGCTGCGCACGATCCGCAGATCGCACGTCACGCCGCCTCTGGGGCGGATTGCAGACGATATCGCGTTTGATCTCGTCGCAAGATCGGCTTTTAACCCGGCATCTATATCATCAAGCACGGCAAGGATCGTGTTCCCCATGAAGCCCCCGCTTCGGTTATTCCCTGTCAGGGCCCCGCACCCTGTTTTTGAATCATCCCAAACTTTTACATCTGCTTAGCGACCTGTACTTTGATCAGCATCAAACAGGTCCCGGAAACGATCTTCAGCAGATATCCATCACCTCAAGGATATATTTTGCACGACACAAAACGCGCCATGGTGGCGACAGCCAAAAAAGTATCGAACACGATCAAAAAAGGTCTTGCGCCCCCTCGGACCTGCTGTTAGAAACCGCGCCACACACCGAGCGGGTGTAGCTCAGTTGGTTAGAGCGCCGGCCTGTCACGCCGGAGGCCGCGGGTTCAAGTCCCGTCACTCGCGCCACTTTCCGCCTGATGGAAAGTTCAAAAAAGACGCCACGGTTCGCCGTTGGCGTTTTTTTGTTTCTCATCCCCTTTTTCGTATTGGACTGACATGCCGACGAGCGACGTGGCGTCCATCGCTCATACGCAACACGTCGAAAAAACAGGCAGGTCGATTTTCCCATTCCGTGCTGCGCGAAAACGGCGCGACCACACGACCGCCAAAGCATTTCGTCTCCCGGTTTTCAACGCATTTGCAAAGCCCCCTTTACCCTGACCAATCAAGGCTTCATTTTTTTGAAAAAAAGCCCTTGCCAGACCGAACCACCCCTTATATAAACCGCGCCACACCAAGCGGGTGTAGCTCAGTTGGTTAGAGCGCCGGCCTGTCACGCCGGAGGCCGCGGGTTCAAGTCCCGTCACTCGCGCCACTCTTTTTAAAGAGTACGGAAAGTCGCTTTCACAGCGGCTTTTTTTGTGCCTGAAATCAGGCCCCCTCCCATCTCCTGCCCCTCACCAACCAGACCATCACAACCCAAACGTGAACAGGCAAGATACCACACAATATCTTGCGTGCTTTTTAGGCATTCCTGACCGTCTGGTCATTGATTAATCGTATAATTTATGCTTCGCTCTACAGGTTCTAGTCGAAGATCCTACAGGTCGCCCCACACAGAATGACCTGTTGATCCAACAAGCAACAAAACGGGAGGCGCAAAATGCGCAAACTGATCGCAGGGCTGGTTCTGGGAACCGCACTGGCTACCGCACCAATGGCCGCCCAGGCCGAAACCCCTAAAAATGCCCTCGTCATGGCATTTGCCATCGACGACCTCATCACACTCGATCCGGCCGGGATGTTCGAATTTACCGCCTTGGAATATGCTGGCAACACATATGACCGCCTGATTGGCTTTGATAATGACGACGTCTCGAAAATTTATGGTGTCGTCGCCGAAAGCTGGGACGTCTCCGAAGACGGCCTGACCTTTACCTTCAAGATTCGCGACGGCATCAAATTCGCATCGGGCAACGACCTGACCGCCGAAGACGCCGCTTTCTCGCTGCAACGTGTCGTCCTGATGGATCAGTCCCCGGCCTTCATTCTCGGCCAGTTCGGCTTTACCGCCGATAACGTCAAGGACAGGATTCACGCGACCGACGCAAACACGCTGGTCATGGAAGTCGATAAGCCCTATGCGCCTAGCTTCGTGCTGTACTGCCTGACCTCGGGCGTGGGCGCTGTTGTCGACAAGGAACTCGTCCTTGAACATGAAAAGGACGGCGACCTGGGCGCAGAATGGATGAAAACCAACTATGCCGGTTCCGGTCCGTTTGTCCTGAACAAATGGACCCCGGGCGAGAGCCTTAGCCTGACGGCGAACGAGGAATACTGGGACGGCGCACCAGCAATGAAGCGCGTCATCATTCGCAACGTCAAGGAAGCCGCTTCCCAGCAGCTCCTGTTGCAGAAAGGTGATATCGATATTGCGCGTAACCTCGAAGCCGATCAGCTTGCCTCGGTCAAGGGTGACGAAAACATCAAGCTGCTGTCCAAAGGCAAAGGCGCACTCTGGTATCTTGGCCTGTCACAGAAAAACGAATTCCTGTCCAAACCGGAAGTTCGCGAAGCGCTTAAATATCTCGTCGATTATGATGGCATTACCGAAACCATCATGGCGGGCCGCGCCCAGACCCATCAGGCATTCCTGCCCGAAGGTTTCCTTGGCGCCTATAACGAAAACCCCTACTCGCTTGACATCGAAAAAGCCAAGTCGCTGCTTGCCGACGCTGGCCTTGCCGATGGCTTCAAGGTGACCATGGATACGCGCAACACCACGGCAGTGATGTCGATGGCGCAGTCGATCCAGGCGACCTGGGCACAGGCAGGTATCAATCTGGAAATCATTCCGGGTGATAACAAACAGACCCTGACCAAATACCGCGCCCGCCAGCACGATATCTATATCGGTCGCTGGGGCCCGGATTATCAGGATCCGCACACCAACGCCTCCACCTTCGCGTGGAACCCCGACAATTCCGACGATGCATCGGCCAAGCCGCTTGCATGGCGTAACTCCTGGAACCCGGGTGACATGACCGCCGAGGTCGACAAGGCCATTCTTGAACGTGACGGCGAAAAACGTGCAGCAATGTATGTGGACCTTCAGAAAAAGGTTCTCGAAAGCGGTCCGTTCGTAATCATGTTCCAGGAAACCGAAATCGCCGCGATGCGGGACAATGTGAACAATTTCGTCCTCGGTCCGTCGTTCGATAACAACTATTATCGTTTTGTCACCAAGGACTAGGGAGGCAACGGTCGGATGACCGCAGCTACGCGAAAATCACGGGACGGGCGCACACGCGCCCGTCTCTTTTCCAGCACGGGCGCAAGCCTTGTGCGTATTGCTTCATCGCTCGCCATAACCTTTTTCGGGCTTTTGCTGGTCACCTTCCTGATCGGGCGCGTTTTGCCAATCGATCCGGTACTGGCCGCTGTCGGCGATCATGCCTCCGAACAGGTCTATGAGCGCGTCAAAGAAGAAATGGGCCTGAACCTGCCGCTTTGGCAGCAGTTCTTTGTCTATATCAGCAATGTTGTTCAGGGTGATTTCGGAACATCCGTTCTGACATCAAACCCGGTCCTCGAAGACATCAAACGCGTCTTCCCCGCCACATTGGAACTGGCCACCCTTGCCACCGTCATCGGTGTTTTCCTTGGCGTTCCGGCCGGTGTTTTTGCCGCGATCAACAAGGGAAAATGGCCCGACCATATCGTGCGCATCATCGGGCTTGCCGGGTATTCGATGCCGATCTTCTGGCTGGGCCTGATGGGGCTTCTGGTGTTTTACCTGAAACTCGACTGGGTTGCGGGTCCGGGCCGACTGGATGCCTTCTATGTCGATTTCATCGAACCGACCACCGGTCTGATGCTGGTCGATACCCTGATCGAAGGCGACATGGACCTGTTCTGGAATGCGGTGTCGCATATCATTCTGCCGGCTTCGATCCTTGCCTATTTCTCGCTGGCCTATATTGCACGCATGACCCGCTCTTTCATGCTGGAACAGCTCAGTCAGGAATACATCCTGACCGCACGGGTAAAGGGCATTTCCGAAACCCGCATCATCTGGCGTCATGCCCTTGGCAACGTAATGGTGCCCCTCGTCACCGTGATTGCGCTGTCCTACGCCAACCTGCTCGAAGGATCGGTTCTGACCGAAATCATCTTTGCCTGGCCGGGACTGGGTCTTTACATCACAAATTCGCTGCTCAATGCCGATATGAACGCGGTTCTGGGCGGTACCGTCGTCGTGGGTGCGGTGTTCATCGGGGTCAATATGCTGTCCGATGTGCTCTATCGCCTGCTTGACCCGCGCGCACGGAGATAGGTTACCATGAATATCACAAGCAACGCCGTCAAACCCGGCCTGAAACAGTGGCTGACATCGGACACCCCGCAATCACGCTGGCAGGCCAAATGTGGCCGGGCATGGCTGGGCTGGCTTAAATTCACTGAAAACAGGCTCGCCATGATCGGTCTTTCGATCGTGCTTGCCCTGATCCTTGTCACCATATTTGCCCCGCTTCTGGCACCTTATGATCCGCTGGCCGCCGACCTTGCCAATCGCATCCAGTCGCCCAGTGCCGAACACTGGTTTGGCACCGATCAGCTGGGTCGCGATATCCTGTCGCGTCTGATTTACGGCGCGCAATACACCCTGATGATCGTGGCCCTCGTGGTGATTACCGCCGCCCCCGTCGGGCTTCTGGTCGGAACCGCTGCCGGATTCTTTGGCGGCTGGATTGATGCGACATTGATGCGCATCACCGATATTTTTCTGGCCTTCCCGAAACTGATCCTGGCCCTTGCCTTCGTTTCTGCATTGGGACCGGGGATCGAAAATGCGGTTCTGGCCATCGCCCTGACCGCATGGCCACCCTATGCCCGCATTGCACGCGCCGAAACCATCACCGTCCGCAGGTCCGACTATATCGAAGCCGCCCGGTTGCAGGGTGTCTCGAATATGGGTCTGATCCTGGGCCACATCACCCCGATGTGCATAAGCTCGCTTGTCGTGCGTGTCACCCTTGATATGGCGGGCATGATCCTGATTGCGGCGGGGCTTGGCTTCCTTGGCCTTGGCGCACAGCCGCCGATGCCCGAATGGGGCGCAATGGTATCCGAAGGCCGCCAGTTCCTTCTGGAACAATGGTGGGTGTCGACCGTACCGGGCCTTGCAATTTTCGTGGTCAGCCTTGGTTTCAACCTTCTGGGCGATGGCCTGCGCGATGTTCTTGATCCACGTGGGGGCGACTGATCATGACAAACGAAACCCTTCTGTCTGTCAAAAACCTCGCCATTACCTTTTCCACATCCAAGGGGCCGGTCCATGCCGTGCGTGGTGTGTCGTTCGATCTCGGACGTGAACGGCTGGGTATTGTTGGCGAATCCGGTTCGGGCAAATCCCAGACCGGGCGCGCCATTCTGGGTCTGACGGCGGCAAACGGCAAAATCACCGCCGATCAGATGCAGTTCCACGATCTGGACCTGCGCAATCTGTCGAAACGTGACTGGCGCAAGGTCCGTGGTGCGCGTATTTCCATGATCATGCAGGACCCGAAATATTCGCTAAATCCTGTCATGACCATCGGTGATCAGATCATCGAAGCCTATCGCGAACACCACAAGGTCAACGCGACCGAGGCCAAACGCCGCGCCCTCGATATGCTCGCCGCGGTCAAAATCCGCGATCCCGAACGCGTGTTCAAATCCTACCCGCACGAAGTATCGGGCGGGATGGGCCAGCGCGTCATGATCGCCATGATGCTGATCCCCGATCCGGAAATCCTGATTGCCGATGAACCGACATCGGCTCTTGATGTCACGGTACAGCTCCAGGTAATGGCGATCCTTGATGATCTGGTGCGTGAACGCGGCATGGCGCTGGTTTTCATCAGCCACGATCTGCATCTGGTCTCAAGCTTCTGCGACCGGGTTCTGGTGATGTATCAGGGCCATGTCGTCGAAGAAATCCGCGCATCCGAACTCGATCAGGCCAAACACCCCTATACGCGCGGCCTTCTGAACTGCCTGCCGAAAATGGATGGCAACCACGCCGAACTCCCCGTCCTGACCCGCGAAGCAAGCTGGGCGGAGGCCTGAGATAAAAATGACTGCAATGATTGAAATCACCAAACTCAATGCCTGGTTTGACGACAACCACGTGCTCAAGGATGTCGATATTTCGGTCCCGGCCAACGGATCGTTCGGTCTGGTGGGCGAATCCGGTTCGGGCAAATCAACCGTTCTTCGCACCATCACCGGTCTTGTCGATGACTGGGAAGGCAATATTGTCGTCAATGACAAGGAACTGACCAAAAAGCGCGACAAGACATTTTACCGTCTGGCGCAAATGGTCTTTCAGGACCCGTTCGGATCGCTTCATCCGCGTCACACCATTGACCGCATCCTGACCGAGCCGGTCAATATTCACGGGCTTGGCAATTCGGATGCCCGCGTGGTCGAAGCCCTTAAACAGGTCGGTCTCGATAATTCCTTCCGCTTCCGCTACCCCCATCAGCTTTCCGGCGGGCAGCGCCAGCGTGTCGCGATTGCACGTGCGCTTATTCTCGAACCGAAAATCCTGCTGCTTGATGAACCGACATCGGCCCTTGATGTCTCGATCCAGGCCGAGGTGCTCAACCTGTTGACCCGGTTGCGCAATGATCTGGGACTTACCTATATCATGGTCAGTCACGATCTCGCCGTGGTCGCCCATATGTGCGACGATATCGCGATCATGAACCACGGCCGCATCGTCGAACGCGCCACCGCCGCCCAGCTTGCCGACGGCAAACTGGAAAACCCCTATTCACAGCAGCTTTTCAAGGCCGCCGGGGGATATGACCGCGCCGTCATCGACAGCTTCGTGGATTGGGACTGAACAGCGGCCCCGCACGCGCCAGAAGAACCACGCGCCAGAACAACAAGGGACATCATGAACGTCACCACCGCCCCGAACACGTCCGCCAACAGGTCACGCCATCGCCCCACTTTCACGTGGGATGCGCATGCCTGCCTGCCGCTTGATCCCAAAACACCGATCAGCCTGCTTGATAACTATGTCGCGGGTGATGTTGATTATGTCTGTGTCAATGTCGGCATGGATATGAATTCCGTTGCCCATATCCTGCGCGTGATTGCCGCCTTCCGGGCCAAAATCGCCGCCCACCCCGATAAATACATGCAGATCGAACGTTTTGATGATCTGGCAATTGCCAAATCAAAGGGGTTGCTGGGGGTTGGTTTCGACCTCGAAGGCTCGGTCATGTTGCAGGACATGCCCGAAATGGTCCCGGTCTTTGCCAAACTGGGCGTGAAACAAATCCACTTTGCCTATAACCGCAACAATTCGGTGGCGGGTGGCTGTCATGATGATGACATCCCGCTGACCGCGCTGGGCCATGCCATGGTCCGGGCCGTCAATAACAGCGGCATGATCATGGATTGCTCCCACACCGGCCGCCAAAGCAGCCTTGATATCATGCGGGCATCGACCAAGCCGGTCGTCTTCAGCCACGCCAACCCCAAGGTGCTTGGCGGGCATGAACGCTGCATCGATGATGAACAGATCAAGGCCTGTGCCGATACCGGTGGGGTGATCGGCATTTGCGGCTTCCAGCGCTTCATCAAATCACCCAACGCGCCTGAAGTCCCTGACATGATCCGCCATATCGACTATGCGGTAAAACTGGTCGGTGTGGACCATGTCGGCATCGGCCTTGATACGATGCCCAGTGTCGCGGGCACCAACGACTTCCCCGATGGCGTTGACCGCACCTTTTACTGGCCCGCCGAACGCGGCTATGGCCCTGGTGCCGGTGGTGCCGCCGTGTTTGATCCGAAAAAACTCCCCGCCCTTGCCGACGCCCTGATCGCCGGAGGCTACAAACCCGACGACGTCGATAAAATCATGGGTGAAAACTTTGTCCGCGTGGCAAAGGCATGCTGGTAATGGATTAAGTCTCGGCAATGAGAACACAAAACGGCCTTCCTGATATCGTGACACATAATTACGATCCCATCAGGGGCCGTTTCCAGAACATCTGCGATTTACCAAGATCAGAAGCTGAACTCATTCTTCAGGAAATACGTAAAGCCCACCAATCAAGACTTAAGGCAAACTATCTTGATCGTCGTTTCAAAGTAGAAGAATGGTTGCGATCTGAACGTCACAAACTGATTGGATCAACAAATCGAAAGACGCCAATCTATTTTTTTGTCGGTGATTTTGCAGACGGCAAGGACCCGTTGCGCCCCAAATCGCTTCGAATGCGTTTGGACACCTTTCCAGAAGATGTTGTTACCTTCACCTACTCAGACAGCATGAGCTGCTTCGAAAACACGAACGCTGGCGACGAACAATCGCCACCTTTTCCCAGAAAGCTGTTCACACTGAAAAGTTTGAAAGAGGCCGTTCAAAAATGGGGCATGCCGACAAACTTTTCCTCTACGCAATCCGGGCGGCAGCCATTCATTGAAATGCAGTTATGGGACGACGCACCGCTGCTTAAAGTCCTGCCTGACAGCATCGTAATCACAAAAGCACGTTTCGGATGGGATGCGCCAAAGCAGGACTCCTGAAACGGTTAGTCAACAACCTCAGACCGCAACCTCATCCTTGCGCACCGGGCGCGGGCGGCCTTCGGCGTCAATCGCGACAAAGGTAAAGGTTGCTTCGGTCACCTTGATGCGCGGCGGCTGGTTTTTGCGCAGCACCCAGCTTTCAAGATGCAGCACCATCGATGTATTGCCGATCCGTTCGATATCGCCATACACGCACACCACATCCCCGACATAGACCGGGCGATGGAACGTCATGCCATCCACCGCCACCGTGGCAACGCGCCCCTCGGCGATCTGGCTTGCCATCACACCGCCCGCGATGTCCATCTGCGACATCAGCCAGCCGCCGAAAATATCGCCGCTCGGGTTGGTGTCGGCAGGCATGGCAAGGGTTCGGGTGCACATGTCGCCGCGCGGCATGCTGTTGTCGGTACCATGTGTGGTCTCACTCTCATTTGCCATCGGGCTTACTCCTGTCTGAGCCGGTATTTTTATTGGACCTGACGGTCTCGGTTTTCGCGACAAGTCTGGCACCGTTTTCTGCGCTGCCACAACGAAATTATGATCTCTGGCAAGACCACCGCTTGCATTCGCGATCAAAAAACATTTTTATGGGTCGCATCTGAAAACATATGATACTCGTTAAGCCTAAAGGCATCCAACCCCGTAAAATCAATCAACAGATATGCGTCGTTGGACCTTGTTTTAACATAATAAAGAAGTTGCGTTCCGGGGCATGACCGACCTTTTCGAAGATTCAAACCAATCGACCACAAACGCCTATTCCGCCAAGGATATCGAAGTTCTCGAAGGCCTGGAGCCTGTGCGCCGCCGTCCCGGTATGTATATCGGGGGTACGGACGATGCCGCACTGCATCACCTGGTTGCCGAAATCCTCGATAACTCGATGGACGAGGCCGTCGCCGGCCATGCCGACTGGATCGAGCTGGAACTCAGAACCGACAACACCGTCATGGTGCGTGATAACGGCCGTGGTATCCCGACCGATCCGCATCCGAAATTCCCCGATAAATCCGCCCTTGAAGTCATCCTGACCACGCTTCATTCGGGCGGCAAGTTTTCGGGCAAGGCGTATGAAACCTCGGGCGGTCTGCACGGGGTGGGCATGTCGGTGGTGAACGCATTGACCGACAAATTCCGGGTCGAAGTCGCACGTGATCGCAAACTGGTGTTTCAGGAATATTCCAAAGGCACCCCGCTGGGTCCGCTTCAGGATGGCGGTGCGGTCAATAACCGCCGCGGCACCACGGTCATCTTCCGCCCCGATCCCGAAATTTTCGGCAACCGGGCCAAACTGAAACCCGCCACCATCTTCCGCATGGCGCGGTCCAAGGCCTATCTGTTCAAGGGCGTTGAAATCCGCTGGTCGGTTGATCCGGAATTGCTGACAAGCGACGATCCGACGCCGCAAAGCGAAGTCCTGAAATTCCCCAACGGGATTCTCGATTACCTGAACATGACCATCGAAGGTCGTGATCTGATCACCGAACGCCCGTTCGCCGGCGAAGCCAAGTTTTCCGAAAGTGCCGGTCGCGTTGAATGGGCGATTGCATGGCCGGACGGCGGCGAAGGATACTTCCATTCCTATTGTAACACCGTTCCGACCCCGCTTGGCGGCACACACGAAGCCGGTTTCCGCTATGCCCTGACCAAGGCGATCAAGACCTATGGCGACATGGTCGGTCAGAAAAAGGCCGCGGCCATCACCGCCGAGGACGTCTTTGGCGGTGGCTGCATCATGTTATCGGTCTTTATTCCCGATCCGCAGTTCCAGGGCCAGACCAAGGAAAAGCTTGGCACCGCATCGGCAACCAAGCTGGTTGAAACCGCGGTTCGCGACCATTTCGATCACTGGCTGACCGGTGATACCGAAAATGCCAAACGTCTGCTTGAACGCATCATCCTGCGCGCCGAAGAACGCCAGCGCCGCAAGGAAAAGAAAGAAACCAAACGCCAGTCAGCAACCCGTCGCCTGCGCCTTCCGGGCAAGCTTGCCGATTGTTCACGTTCCATCGCGGCTGGCACTGAAATCTTCCTTGTCGAAGGTGACTCGGCAGGTGGTTCTGCCAAACAGGCACGTGATCGTGAAACACAGGCCGTCCTGCCGCTGCGCGGTAAAATCCTGAACGTCGCATCCGCGACGCGTGAAAAGATGATGGCCAACCAGGAAATCAAGGACATGATCGAAGCCTTTGGCTGCGGTTCCGGGTCCGATTTCCGGCTTGCCGATCTGCGTTATGAACGCATCATCATCATGACCGATGCCGACGTCGATGGCGCACATATCGCCTCCCTTCTGATGACCTTCTTCTATCAGGAAATGACCGGCCTTATTGAAAACGGTAACCTGTATCTTGCCATGCCGCCGCTTTACCGCCTGACACAGGGCGGAAAATCCATCTATGCGATGGATGATGCGGAAAAAGAGGTCCTGCTCGATACCGAATTCAAAAATCGTGGCAAGGTCGAGATTTCCCGATTTAAGGGTCTGGGCGAAATGCCGCCCCCGCAGCTTCGCGAAACCACAATGGCACCGAAAAAGCGGACATTGCTGCGCGTCTGCCTGCCCGATGCGGCCGAACCCGATGCCCGTGGCCAGACCAAGGATCTGGTCAATCGCCTGATGGGCAAAAAGCCGGAGCTCCGCTTCCAGTTCATTCAGGAACATGCCCGCTTTGTCGAGGATATTGACGTCTGATCGGAACAGAATTTCACATCAAAAACCCGGTGCCTTGCGCCGGGTTTTTTGTCCCTGACGACCAGAAAAACATAACACCAAACAAAGCGGACACATAATGACCCACAATTATGCCGCCATCCTCCAGGATATTTCGGACGCGATCAGGCAGGCCGATTTTGCCGACGCCCGCAAGGTCGATTATATCCCGGCCCTTGCCAGCGTCCCCGACGATCATTTTGCCATGGTTCTGCGCACCGCCGATGGAAACGAACTTGCCATTGGCCAGCCCGACCTGCCCTTTTCCATTCAAAGCATTTCCAAGGTCTTCGCCCTTGTGCTGGCCCAGCGTGCGCATGGTGATGATTTGTGGAAAGCCGTGCGGCGCGAACCATCCGGTTCGGCCTTCAATTCCCTGATCCTGCTCGAACAGGAACACGGCATCCCGCGCAATCCCTTCATCAATGCCGGGGCGATCCGTGTTGCTGATCTGATCGCCTCGCGCTACGCCAACCCGGATCGTTCGGTGGCCGAATTCCTTGGTCAGCTTTGCGGCAATCCCGGCATTCGCGTTGATAACGATGTCTATCTGTCCGAGGATCAGCACGGGGATCGCAACCGCGCCATTGCCTATCTGATGAAAAGCTTCGGCAAGCTCGACAACCCGGTCGAAGACGTCGTGCGGGCCTATTTCAAGCAATGCTCGGTCGCGATGACGGCCCGTGAAATGGCGCGTGCGGCCTTCTTCCTTGCCAACAAGGGTGTCGGCATTGATGGCCGCACCGTGATCACGCCCGAAGAAACCAGCCGGATCAATGCCCTGATGCTAACTTGCGGGATGTATGACGGGGTGGGCGATTTTGCCTTTACCGTTGGCATCCCGGCCAAAAGCGGGGTTGGCGGCGGCATCATCGGCGTCATTCCCGGTGAATTTTCCGTCTGTGTCTGGTCGCCGCGCCTTGATACACGCGGCAATTCCGCCGCCGGCATCAAGGCGCTTGAAATGCTGATCCGCGCCATCGGACGATCCGTTTTCTGACCGGGTTTGCCGATCAAAAAGGATCAGGAATCGCGCCTTCGCAACGATGGCACATAACGCGCCAGCACATCATCATGGCGGATATAATGGTGCCAAATGGCGGCAATCACATGCAGCACCACCAGCGTCACCAGAACCGGCACGAAAAATTCGTGAATTTCCTCGGCCCCTTCATGCAGCCATTCGATCCGCCCCAGATCCGGCAGGGAAAATAATCCTGCGACCGGAAAATTGCGTCCCGATGTCATCACCGCCAGAAGCCCGGTGACCGGCATCGCAATCATCGCCAGATACAGCAAACCATGCGCAATGCGCGCCATGATTTTAACCAGACGGGGATCGTCCTGTACCGCTGCTGGGGACAGGCGCAAAACCGCCAAAATCCGCGGCAGGAACAGGACCAGCACCGAAATGCCAACAAGCGCATGATATCCCATGATTTCAGGCCGTTCGGCACGCGGGACTTCTTCCATGACCTGACCGATGCCAAAGGCGGCCGCCATCAACAATGCCATGATCCAGTGTAGCGCCGGAACAGACCAGTGTGGCCATCGCGAAATTTGCGTTTCAGAGACATCTGACATAATTGTAACCTCATTGCTGACTATGACGTAACTGATCCCGGCACCAATCTAGCCGCAAAGTTTCGCAAGGTTTTGTCGCATCTGTATCAATTTGTCGCAGACCGGACTTTTATCGCCCCGCACCCGCAAGGAGCCCCCATGAGAATCCTTTTCAATGCGTCCAAACGATTGTCTCCGCGTGTCACCTTGCGCGTGCTTGCAGGGGGCGTTTTGGGAAGTGCCCTGCTGCTGGCGGGATGTGGCAACATCACAACGATTGAACCGCCAACCTATCAGGTCAATGATGTGCAGACCTTCAAGGTTTACGGTGCGCCAAACCAGATCATGATGGTCGAAGTCCACGACAAGCAATCATCTGTATCGCCCGAAACATGGGCATCCGCCCTGTCCGGTCACGGATTTCCACCGCGCCTTGATTTCGTCACCGATGCCACCCAACTCGGCCCGAATCAGGTCCTGCGCGACGGGTATCGTGTTGTCGTCGTCGTAAGCCCGTCACAAGCCACGATGGGTGAAAAAATCTGCACCACGCCCGAGGCTACCAACTACCCCGCAGATACAACCAGAATCCCGACACGCATTGCCTTTTGCGCAGGCGACAAACCGATCTCGGAACTGCGTGCGAATTTCGTAAAAGATGATTTTGAACAACAGGTTACCAATAATGGTGGTAGCATCATCGCACAGCTTTTCCCACGCGAAATCCGCGATGACAGTGATCGTCGTTGCGGCATGTTCCGTGCCGGTTGCTAAACCCGAAATAGCAATTGGTATAATTTTGCCCCTATCATGCTTGCTCTTGCCCTTTATTCCGGGCACCCTGTTGCCAACTACTCTGAAGGGTAGGTTTCAGGCATGAAAATAAGTGCCGATAAAAACAGGGAAGACTACTCGAATGGGGAATAACCGTTGCCAGAAATGGCACGTATCGGCAAATTGCGCGCGCCCATCTGGTTGCCTCTGGCACTGGCTGGCGACCCTGAAATGAAAAACAGGGTACACTTGACGTCGCATATTCTGTCCGTCTGGCAATCGATCCGGCCATCCTTGTTCCGCATGGCATGTGCCGGTCTTGTCATCGCCGTTGCAATCACCGGTTTTGGCGCGGGGGCAAAGGCCAGTGATGGCTATCCCGATGTTGCGCCCAATGCCGCCAATGCAACCAGTGCCGATGACCTGCATCTGACCGTGCTTGCCGATCAGGAATTCTATCCGCAAAGCTATCAGCTTAACGGCCATGCCAATGGCGCGCTATACGATCTGCTGCGTGATTTCAGCAAGTTTCAGCAGATCGATATGTCCTTTCAGCAATTGCCGCTCAAACGCGCGCTTGAAAACAGCGGCAACAATCGCGCGGGCTTCATCGGCATTCCCGGCAACACGGCAAGCAATACCGTCATCTTTTCGGACGGTATCAGCACGACAAGCCTTCTTGCCCTTACCCTTAAGCAGCGCGACCTGAACATCACAACCGCCGCCGACCTTGACGGGCTTCAGGTTTCCATCGCGCGCGGCCTTGAACTGCATGGCCCCTTGGCCCGCCATCTGCGCGACGGTCGATTTGATATCACCCGGTTCAATTCAATTCGACAGTCAATTGCCCTGCTGCTTGCCGGGCGGGTTGATGTTGCGCTGATCTATTGCGGATATGCGCAAAAGGCATCGCTTAAACAGATCGCCCATTTGACCGATGATGAAATTGCCGCATTGTCGATCCACCCGACATCGCTGATGAATACGATCAACCGCCTGATATTGCCCGCCACCCCCGACAATGCCCGCCTGATGCGGCACTTTAACAGCTACCTCGCCAGACAGCGCAGCAGTGGTGCATTGGAAAAACTCTATGCGCAGTATCTGACCAATGAAAACACCATCGAAATGGTCCTGAGCGACACACTCACCCCGTCCGACACCAAAACATCAACGCCCTAGGTAATAAGCGCACAAAGCGCATCGGCGCATATATCGGGCTGTTCCAGCGGCACATAATGCCCGGCCCCGGCAACCTCGATCATGCGTGCACCGGGAATGCGGGCCGCCATGTCATGATGCGATGCCGGGCTGATCACCCGATCAGCCTCCCCCACCATCACGGTGCAGGGGATATCGAGTTCCGATAACAACGCCATGCTGTCCGGCCGGTTGGCAACGGCTATGATCTGGCGCTTGAAAACATCCTCGCCAAGATCCTCCGCCATATCCGAAAGCAGGCCCACAAGTTCTCGATTGTGCCGATGATCGGGATGGAGCATGTCATCAAGCATCGCGTCATTGATCCCCCTGAACGGCAGGTTCCGCCCCGAAAGCCGGGCAAGCAAAAGCCTGCGCCGACGTATCACCGGATCATCGGCCGTCGCGCGCGTATTGAGCAGCATCAGATGCGATACCCGTTCCCGCGCCATGCGCAGGATTTCAAACGCGACATAACCGCCCATCGACATCCCGACCAACACAAAACGATCCGGCACCTGTTCAAGGACATCCCTTGCCATGGCCACCACATCATCCTTGGTATCAAGTGCCGGGATAATCGGCGTGATCGCCGGGGCAACACCCCGCCGGGCACGCGCATCCATGCGGGCCATCACCGGTTGCCACATCCGATAATCGGCCAGCATGCCCGACAGAAAGACGACCGGAATGGTCGTATGGGGATTGGCCGTCATTTGATCAGCGCGCTCAATTCCTTGAATTCCGGGGTGCCTGCCACGCGCAGCCATTCAAACATCACGCTTTCCCGCGTCACGATTTTCGCCCCGGCATCGCGCATGCGTTCCAGGCCGAAAATCTTGTCATGCATGCTGCGCGATGTCACCGCATCGGCCACCACATAAACCTCGCGCCCGCGATCAATCAGCTCCATCACGGTCTGAAGCACACAAACATGGGTTTCCATCCCGGCAATGACGATCTGGTCGCGGCCCGGTGTTTCTTCGATCTTTTCCATAAAGCCGTCGGCTGGCACACTTGAAAAACTGACCTTGGAAACGACATTGCCGCCATCGACCGTATCGGATGCCTTCATCACCAGATCAAGGATCGGGGCCGCCGTATGGCCAAGCCCCTTGGGATATTGTTCAGTCACAATGACGGGAACATTCAAACGATTGGCGCATTTGACAAGAAAGCAGCAATTCTCGACGGTCTGATCAGGGTCCTGACACGCCGGATAGAGTTTCTCCTGAACATCGATAATCACCAGACTTGCACGTGATGCATCCATCAACACCGTTTTTCTCCCCGTTTCATTGTCTATTTCACCAGATTACGCTTCCGGTCTGTGGCAAACAAGCCTCTCGCACCGGGTTAATTTGCCTCTTTAACCCTTTTTTGAGGCGTTTTTCTTGACTTAATTAAGGCTTCGCTTTACGACGCAAGCTGCTTTATCGCAGCGATAATCACATCATAACGCATTCTATTGCGGGAAAACGAACCATATGAATTTCGCCGATCTCGGTCTGAGCGAAGATATCCTCAAAGCCGTCGCAGACGCCGGCTATGATACCCCGACCCCCATTCAGAGCCAGGCCATTCCGTCCGTTCTGATGGCACGTGATATTTTGGGCTGTGCTCAGACGGGTACAGGCAAAACCGCAGGCTTCGTCCTGCCGATGCTTGATATCCTGCATCATGGCCGTGCGCGCATGCGGATGCCCCGTTCGATCATTCTCGAACCGACCCGCGAACTCGCGACCCAGGTAGCAGCAAACTTCGACATTTACGGCAAATACATGTCGCTGTCCAAGGCACTGATCATCGGCGGGGAATCCTTCGTCGAACAGCAGAAAATCCTCGAAAAAGGTGCCGACGTCATCATCGCGACCCCGGGTCGCCTGATCGATACCTTTGAACGCGGCAAACTGCTTCTGTCGGACTGCAAATTGCTGGTGATCGACGAAGCCGACCGCATGCTTGATATGGGCTTCATTCCCGACATTGAAAAAATCGTCAATATGCTGCCCAAACAGCGCCAGACGCTTTTCTTCTCGGCGACCATGCCCAAGGAAATCCGTCGCCTTGCCGACAAATTCCTCTCCAATCCCAAGGAAATCACCGTTTCCCCGCCCTCGACCATGGCGACCACGGTGGAACATAAACTCCTTGTCATGGATGAAATGGACAAACGCGAAGCCCTTCGCAAACTTGTCCGTCAGGAAGACGTCAAAAACGCCTTTGTGTTCTGCAACCGCAAAAAAGACGTCGATATCCTGTTCAAATCGCTGACCAAGCACGGCTTCAATGCCGGTCGCATGCATGGCGATCTGGTCCAGAGCGAACGCACCGAAACGCTTGATAAATTCAAAACGGGCGAAATCACCCTGCTGATCTGCTCGGACGTTGCCGCACGCGGCATTGACGTTGCCGATGTCTCGCACGTCTTTAACTTCGACGTGCCCTTCAACGCCGAGGATTACGTCCATCGTACCGGCCGTACCGGTCGTGCCGGCCGCGCAGGCAAGGCCTTCATGCTGGCCGTGCCCGAAGACGGCAAACTTGTTGCTGCGATCAACAAATCCATCAACATGGATATTCCGCTGACCGAGCTTGAAGGCATCGAAACCCTTGAACTCGACTTCACCGGCAAGAAACGCCGTGTGAAGAAAAGCCGCAAGGCGCCGCAGCGTGATGCATCCCCGCGCAATGATCGTCCGGCACGTAGCAATAACCGTAACGACCGCGCAGAACGCGACAGCAAGGCTGCCAATACCGGTGCCAATGCCCCTGCCGCCGCGCCAGAAGCAAAGCAGCAGGACGCACGTCCGGCCCAGCAGCCGCGTGACAGTACGCCGCAGCGTGACGCAAAACCGCGTAACGAACGTTCGAACCGTCCTGAACGTCAGGATCGTAATGATCGTTCTTCTGGCCGTTCCGCGTCGCGTCGTGATCGCGATGATCGTTATGATCGTCATGACCGGCATGATCGTGACGACAAGCCGGTCATCGGTTTTGCTGACCATACTCCGGCCTTCCTTCTGACCCCGGTCCCGGCCTCTAGCCTTGGCAAGCCGCGCGCCGACGAGGTCGAGAAAAAGGCACCGGCCAGAAAAACATCGTCAAAGGCCTCTGCCGAAAAAGTAACGGCTGAAAAATCCGCGTCAGAAAAATCCGCGTCAGAAAAAACCGGTACGGCGAAAACCGCACGCGCCAAACCGACCCGCACCAGAACCACACGGGCAACCGCAAAAAAGGCAAGCCCGGCACCAGAGACCAAGGACGAGGCAGCAGTCGTTTCTGCTCCTGCTGCATCTCCGGCTCCAGCTCCGGCTCAGGAACCTGCATCTGCACCGGTGGCCGATGACGCGCCCGCCAAGGAAGAAAAACCGAAAGCCGCCCGTCGTCCGCGCAAAAAACCGGCCCCGAAAAAGGCCGCCAAAACCGAAACTGCGGACGCCGAAACGACCGGCAGCGAAGGCTGATCCCTACCGGTTCATCGAATGCGAAAAAGGCCGTCAGATTGCTCTGACGGCCTTTTGATTTTGGTGCGATTATCTGAAATGGCGGCTTATACCGCGCGGAACAATCCTGTCGACCGCGGTTTTTCCGGTCGGCGCTTGCGCATCAGTTTCAGCATAGTTTCAATCGAAATCGACAGCAGGGTTGCATGGGTGATTTCCTCTATCTCGTCCATCACCTGAGACAGCGCGACACCAGCATTGGTATCCTGCACAATGCCGCTTGTCGGGCCTGCACCGACCTCCTCAAACAGCCTGACAACATCAAGCAACGTCGTGCGCTTGGCATTGCCGCAGAAACGATAACCGCCACCGGCCCCACGGACCGATTCAACCAGCCCCGCCCGGCCCAGATCGCGCAGGACCTTCGCCAGATGGTTGGTCGAAATATTGTATCTCTCGGCGATTTCGGATGCCGAAAGCTGCCGGTCGGTATCCTCGGCCAGTTCCAGCACGGCATACAGCGCAAACAGGGTCGCCTTTTGCAAAGACATCATGGCGTTACACCCCTTCGTCCATATCGGTTTCAAGCTGGATAAAGGGTCCGGCCATCATGCCCTGCGCGCGGAAGAACGACATAAGGTCGGTCGCATCGCGCGGGATCATGGTGCGGATCTTGGTCACACCGGCCTTGCGGAAACAGCGGCAGATTTCCTTGTAAAGAATGCTGCCGATCCCGCCCATGCGCAAATTCGGCTCAACACTGACAGTGCCGACCCAGCCGCACGGGACCGAGTTGAATTCCCATGACCGGACTTCCCCGAAAATGCAGCCCAGCAACGTATCGCCTTCTTCGGCAATCAGGAAAAACCGGGAATCCTTCCTGTTGCCATAACGGGTGAACAGGTCATCCCAATATTCCGGCTTGCGAAGGCCCGTTGTGCGGTCGTCAAGCGCGACCACATTGGCAAGGTCATCCTTGACCGCCGGACGGATATTGATTTTATGCTCGCCAATCGAGACCAGGTTATATCCCGGTGTATCTTGCGCAGCGTCCACCACGTAATGCCTTTCTTGTCCTGCAGGTTGGCAAAACCCCAACCCCCCAGCTCCTGACAGGAGAATAACCACCGTAAAAATACGTAAATTGGTACGATTATACTACACTGTCATTACCACGCGCGGCAACGATAAGTTCCGCCGCAAGTGCGAACAAAGCAAAGCAATGCAAGGATTTGAACGACATAACGCCGATATTTGTTCCATGCAAGTCCTAACGCTTTTCGCACTGCAAACCAGACTGTTTTGCCCTACCCGGCAACCGGGAATTTCGGGGTCTTTTGGTCCGGCTTCGAAATCACAATCTGTTACCGTAAAAAGATCACGCCCGGATCACGCAAGGATTGACAGGAACGCGAAGTCATGGCTTATCGCGCAGCATGATTTTTGCGCTGGCGGGTAATTTATGCAAAGCCCGCAATGCGGCAAAATCAACCCGGATCACAATAATATCCATCGAGTATAAGGAGTGGGGCACGCCATGGCGCGCAACGGTTTCGACGCAATTGATCGCAAAATTCTTCGCGAGATTCAGGAAGACGGGCGCATCTCGATGGTCGAACTGGCCGATAAGGTCGGTCTTTCCGTGTCTCCCTGCCTGCGCCGCCTGCGCAAGCTCGAAGAAAGCGGCGTGATCCGCAAATATGTCGCCCTGCTGGCCCCGTCACATCTGCGTCTGGGTGTGAATGTCTTTGTCACCGTGTCCCTGACCCAGCATGACGAACCGTCGCTGCGCCGCTTTGAAACCGCCGTGCAATCCCACCCGGAAATCGTTGATTGCTATGCCATGGTCGGCAATCAGGATTACATGATGCGCATCGTCGTGCAGGACCCGGCCGCCTATCAGCGTTTCCTGTCCGACGTCATGATGAAGCTGCCCGGTGTCGCCAACATCAAATCAAGCTTCACCCTGCACGAAGTCAAAAACAGCACCACCCTGCCCGTGCCAGAGGCATAAGGGACACGCGGCCCCCTGCCCTAAACCGTGGCAACCCGGCGGGCAGGAATGATCGTCGGAAACAGCACCGCCAGCGTCACCCCGCGCAGCAGGAAAAACGCGTTAAACGACGCCCACAGCAGATGGTTGCTGTCCGCCACCACCGCCCCCCATGCCATCCCGGCATAGATCGCCACCGACAACAGCATCATGTTGCGCCAGTGTTTGGTCTGCATCGCGCCCAGAAACACCCCGTCGAACTGAAAACCAAGCACCCCGGTAATCGGCAACATCACCGCCCATAACAGATAGCTGTATGACGCATCGCGGACTTCCGGGATCGACGTCAGGCCATCAATGATCCACGGCCCCATAAGGCCAAAGATCGCCGCCATAACCACCGCCGATACAATCGCCCAGATCGTGGTTTTGCGCACCGCCCAAAGGAACTGTTTGCGCCGCTCCGCCCCGTATGCCTGCCCGACAAGCGTTTCCGCCGCATGGGCAAACCCGTCCAGCGCGAAGGAGCCAAACATCAGGAAGTTTTGTAAAACCGCATTCGCCGCCAATGTCACCTCGCCAAAGCGAGCGGAAAAACTGGTGAAAATTGCAAAGGCAGATGTCAGCGCCATGGTGCGCACAAAGATATCGCCATTGATTTTCATCAGGCGCGCCAGTTGGGTTCGATCAAAAATACCAATCCCGCGCCACGTCCCGCCAAGCCGTTTTAAATGCGGCTGCATCAAAAACCAGCCCAGCATCACACCGGAATAATCGGCAATCACCGTGGCCCCTGCCACCCCCTTGACGTCCCAGCCAAAGCCTTGGACAAACAGGATATCCAGAACCATGTTCAGGCTGTTCAGAACAACCTGAAAAATAAACACCGCGCGCGCGTCACGCATCGCCAGCAACCAGCCCAGCATGCAGTACTGCATCAATGTCGCGGGCGATGCCCAGATGCGCACATGGAAATAATCCCGTGCCGCCGCCTCGACCGCCGCGGTCGGTCGGATCAAGGCCATCGCAAGCTCAATGATCGGCCATTGCAGCACCATAACCGCAAGCCCCGCCGTCACCGCAATCAGGGCCGCACGGGCAAACACCGCCCGGACCCCGTTGGGATCACGCCGACCATCGGCCTGTGCGGCAAGCCCGGTGGTCGCCATGCGCAAAAAGCCAAAGCTCCAGAACACATAGGAAAAAATCAGCGCCCCGACCGCAACCGCCCCGATATAATGCGGGCTGTCCAGATGACCGACCACGGCGGTATCAACCGCGCCCAGCAACGGAACGGTGGCATTCGAAAGGATAATCGGCAGGGTCAACGCCAGAACGCGTCGATCCCCCTTGCCGAACCAGCGACGCGTGCGGCTCACAGGGGAACTCGTCGGGGAACTCATCGGGGCCTCGGAAAATCGTCTGATCGGATGGGGCGAATTCCGGATCACCCGGAGGACTTCTTGTGACACAGTTTGCACCGGCGCAAAAGGCACCTTTGGAACTGTTATGCATCAAAGAATCCACATTCGTGAACAACCTCCGCGGCTTATTCACCCTTTAGGTGATTTTTGCGCGTACCCGGCATCGGTAAATTTCCGGTTTGTCGTGGAACGACGTTTCACAGTTTTTTCACAATCCCCCTCAAACGACTGTGAAACTGCGATAAATTTATGAAAAAATTTTCGGCCATTTGGCCATGTTTCCTGTCCAAAATACTATCCCAATGCATAGTCTCTCGACGCAATTTCATACTTTCACAGCAGAAATCCTGATCAATTCTGACTATACCGAACCAATTATCCCCAAAGTTATCCACAGGCGCTATCACAACCCGTATCACTACCCTGTTCCGTCATTTACATGCCCGATGCATACCCATCCGGCATTTGTCCGACGGACCTGCTCTTTGGCCTGATGCAATCCTTGGCAAACCGATCATCTTTCGCATCATTTAGGGGAACCCAGGCCGGTCAAATTGCGGCCACAGGAAATCGCCAGATATAAGCAGATATAAAAAGACTGGTCGTTGCCACGCAGCATTGCTAATCAGGAACAAAGACAAACAAAGGGATCTGATCTGACATGACCGCTGAAACCGCATTGAACGGCCCGATGCTGCCGGCCGCATCAGGCACGACCAAAAGCATCGTGATCCTGCTGCATGGCTATGGTGCCGATGGCAATGACCTGATCGGGCTGGCACCGCATTTTGCCCGTGCCCTGCCCGACACCGCGTTTTATTCGCCCAATGCCCCGTTTCCATGCGAAATGTCGCCCTTCGGGCGGCAATGGTTCAGTCTGGCCGAATATGATCCGGAATTCCTCCGTCGCCAGCCGGAAACCATGTCCGGCGCGCTTCGCGCCATGGCCGAGGGGGCGGCGAAAAATGCCGCCTATATCGACCGCTTCATCGACACCCTTCTCGCCGAACATGACCTTCCGGCGGATAAACTGGCGCTGATCGGCTTCTCGCAGGGCACAATGATGGCCCTGCAAACCGCCCCGCGCCGCGATCCGGCCCTGGCTGGTGTTGTCGGTTTCTCTGGCGCGCTTCTGGGCGACGAAGCCTTTGCAAGTGCGATCAAAACCAGACCGCCGGTTTTGCTGGTCCATGGCACCGCTGATCCGGTCGTCCCGATCGAGGCATCGCGCCTAGCGCTTGATACCCTGACCTCCAACGGCTTTGACACCGAACTGCACGAACGCCCCGGCCTTCAGCACGGCATCGACGAAGAAGGCATCATGCTGGCGACAAAATTCCTGCAAAAACACCTCGGCTGATGATCGGGCCCGGTCCTTCTGAATAGCCGCACAACGGGCACCTGCCATCGAACCGATGGCAGGTGTTTTCGATTCCCGCGCGACGTTTAACATCTGCGCGTGAAATACCGCGCCCAAACATACCACTTTAGGATAGCTAGCTATACAAAAATGGTGGTAGATATAAAGACTATCAGGGGTTCGGGCCGGGGTGTCCCGCCCGACATTTTCGCATTGGCGTCACCGGGAGAAAACGTCTCATGCTGCAAAAAATCAAAATTGGCCGAAAAATTGCGGGTCTTTCAATAGTTGCTCTTATCGGACTTATCGTCATTTCCTTCGTGGAATTGATGAACTTGCGAACCACGCTGCTTGAAGACCGAAAGGAAAAAATCCGTGCGACCACGGAATATGTCGTCTCGCTCGCCAATGATTTCCAGCAACGCGTCAAGTCCGGTGAGCTTGACCAGCAGGCAGCAATCGACGCCTTCTACAAGGTCGCGGCATCAGGCAAGTACGATGGCGATATCGGCTATTTCTTTGCCCTGACCAAGGATAACACCATGGTCATGCATGGTGCAAACCCCGCACTGGCCGGCAAGGACTTCTCTGCGGTTCAGGATTCAACCGGCGCCTATTTCATCAAGGATCTGGTCAAGGCAGGCAGCACACCCGGTGGTGGTTTTTCAACCTATTTCTGGCCCAAACCCGGTCAACCCAAAGAACTGACCTTTGAAAAACTGTCCTATGCGCATCCCCTGCCGTGGGGGGCTGTAATTGGCACCGGCATCTATATCGATGATGTCGACACCGCCTTCTGGGAGGCCGCAACATCCTTCATGATCCTGTGCGGCATCATTGTCGCCCTGATTGCCGTGACGGGAATCTGGATCGGGCGCGACATTGCCAACGGATTGCAAAAACTTTCCGAACGCATGACCCACATCGCCAATGGTGACCTCGAAGGCCACATCGAAGGCCAGGAACGCAGTGATGAGGTCGGCGATATGGCACGCTCCGTCGTTGCCTTCCGCGAACAGGCACGCGAAAACCGCAAACTTCAGGATCGCCAGAAACAGCAGGAAACCGAGGCGGATAACAAACGCCGTCAAGACGTGCTTGAAATGGCCCGTAATCTTGAAAGCCGGGTAAAGGGGCTGATCCAGTCTATATCAGCATCGATTGCCGATATGAAAAAAGCGACGGCAAACATGCAGTCCGCGACCGAAATGAACAGCAAGCTTTCCGGCGCGGTTGCAACCGCAACGGCCCAGACATCGGGCAACGTTCAGACCGTCTCGGCCGCGACCGAGGAACTGACCGCCTCCTCCGATGAAATCGCCCAGCAGATCGCGCATTCGGCCGATATCGCCAATCAGGCAAATGACGAAGCCACCCGCACCAATGAAACCGTGACCGGCCTTGCCGATGCGGCGCAAAAAATCGGCGACGTCGCCAAACTGATCGGTGACATCGCTGAACAAACCAACCTTCTGGCCCTGAACGCCACCATCGAAGCCGCCCGCGCAGGCGACGCGGGCAAGGGCTTTGCGGTTGTCGCAAGCGAGGTCAAAAACCTTGCCAACCAGACCGCCAAGGCGACCGAGGAAATCAATCAGCAGATCACCTCGGTCCAGAACGAAACCGGCGAGGCCGTCGAGGCCATCCGCCGCATTTCCGAAACCATTGCTAAGGTCGCCGATAGCTCCACCGCGATTGCGGCCGCGGTCGAAGAACAGCACGCCGCCATCGGCGAAATTGCGCGCAACGTCGAAGAAGCCGCCAACGGCACCCGCGAAGTGTCCGAACGCATTGAAACCGTCAATGACAATGCGGGCAAGGTATCTTCGGGCACGACCCAGCTTGCCCAGACCGCCGAAAAGCTCGTCACCGAAGCCGTATCCCTCGACGAAGCCGTCGAAAGCTTCCTTGCCGAATTGCGTCGCAGCGCCTCGGCCTGATTTCAGCCAACTCTGCGATCCAAATAAAAACAGCCGCCTGTAATCCGGGCGGCTGTTTTGCATGGATCAGAACCAGACGGCGATCCGGATTACCGGGTCGCGTCGATATCAATACGAATGGTGACCTCATCACCAACCTGGCTGGTGTCGCTCCACTGGCCCTGCCCGACGCCGAAATCGGTACGCTTGATCACAAGCGTCCCTTCCGCGTCGGCTTCGTTGCCTTCGATCTCGAGATTGAAGGGCAACGCAACTTCCTTGGTCACGTCACGGATCGTCAGATCAGCCAGTGCTTCATACTGGCCTGGGCCGATTTCCCGGAACGACTTGGTTTCAAACTTTGCTGTCGGCCACTGGGCGACATCAAACCAGTCTGCGGAAATGATCTGGCTGTCGCGATCGGCATTTTCGGTATCAACCGACGCGATATCGATCAGAACGCTAACCTTTGATCCGGCAAGATCATCCGGCGAAAATACGATCTCGGCGGTAAATTTATCGAACGCACCTTCGAAATCCGCACCAAGCTGGGTGCCTGCAAATTTAATATCGCTGTCATCGGCTTTGACCTGCCATGTATCGGCGGCAAAGGCCGGTGCGCAAACGGCAATCGCCGGAACAATCACCGAAGCCCGCAGAATATTTTTAAACAAAGACGTCATGATCAATTCCCTTTCCCCGTCCCCGGAAGCATCCGGCGGAGCGTCGCATCGCGATTGATAAAATGATGTTTGAAAGCCGCCGACACATGCAGCCCGACAAGGCCGACAATCGCCCAGGACAGTATCCAGTGGGTGAAACGCAGCTGTTCATAAAGCACCTTGTCCGGCCCGACAAGGTCAGGAAGCGTGAACAGGCCAAACACACTGACCGAAAAATTCGCCGCCGACGACATCAACCACCCGCTAAGCGGCATGGCCAGCATCACGGCATAAAGCGCGAAATGCGCAAGCTTCGCGGCCTGTCGTTCCCATGCCTTTTCGCCCAGCCCTTCCGGTGTCTGTTCGGTCAGACGCCAGATGATGCGTAAAACCACCAGCAAAAGGATGGTCACACCAATCGATTTATGGCGCGAAATCCATGCCAGCTTTTCCAGTCCCAGCGGCAGAAGATCCATATACCAGCCAATCGCAAACATGGTGACAAACAGGATCGCAATCAGCCAGTGAAACCCCTTGGTCACCGGACCAAAGCCCGTTTGCGTACTGCGAAGCGCCATATGTGATCCTTTCTGATCAAAAACAGACACACCGGCGGGGCCATCATCTGCCGCCGCCGGTGTGTCAGTATCATTATTTCTGTTTCAGGAACTCGGCCGAAATCTGAAGTTCGACTTCGTCGCTGACAGCCGGAACCAGATAGTTCATGCCATATTCCGAACGGGTCACCGTGCCGGTCGCGCCAAAGCCAAGAACATGATCACCGGTCATCGGGTGATCGCCTTCACCGGTCAGCGTCACGTCCAGAACCAGCGGCTTGGTCTGCCCCAGAAGCGTCAGATCGCCGGTGATGGTGGCGGTTTTGTCGCCAGTCATCTCAACCGAAGTGCTTTTGAACGTCGCGGTCGGGCTCTGTTCAACATTCAGGAAATCAGCGGTTTTCATATGATTGTCGAGACCTTCGACACCGCTATCGACCTGTGTCAGGTCAATCGAAATGGTGGCCGACGATGCTGCCGGGTTTTCACGGTCCAGGGTAAGCTCGCCGCTCGTGCCGCCAAAACGGCCCTGGAAGTTGGAAAAACCAAGATGGTTAACGATGAAAATCACGCTGGTATGCGTCGGATCAAGTTTGTAATTCTCGGCTGCCTGCGCCGATACCGCCGCACCCGAAAGACCCGCCGCAATCGCCAGAACAAAACCGGCCTTTTTGATCGAAGTAAACATATGCACATCCCTTGTTTCAAAATCGTTCGACACACAATACCGCATCGCAACAAACTGAACAGAGAATGACACTTGACCTCCGCCGCCTCAAGTCGGGCAGTCCTCAACACTCATTTTCTCATATGGAAACAATCATCGGCGTTTCCGCCTTATTTTATCCAGAATGAGAACGGTCTTATATTGAAACTAAAATCACTGCACTTTGCCCGCAATTTCGCGCAACAACAGGCAAACGGCGCATCACCCAAACCGCGAATCCCCCGCATGACGTAACGTCAAACCGCTTGAAATCACGCCGTCACAAATCATCCCGTCCAAACAATTGTGGCCGACACACTTTGCATCGGCCAGCATTGGGAAACAATTGATGCTCCGAAGGTTTTGAAAACACATGGCGCATCACGCGTTCCCGGCGGCAAGATTATTGGGCCGGTGCCGGTTGCCCCTGTTCGGTGGCCCCGGTTCCCTGATCGCCTGCATCAATGCATTCCTTGACCCAAACGTCATAAACCGGGTGTTCAAGGGCTGACAGACCGGGGGTAGATGCAAACATCCAGCCGGAAAACAGTTGATCAACCGTGCCACTGGCATCTTCGCGCTGGTCCGAGATTTCAAGGAAACTGGCACTTTCCGGGCGTTCTTCCGGCGGCGTACGATAACAGGCATCCACCCGGATCGAAAGCGTGCCGAATTTCGCCATCTGGCCGACCGGCACCTCGAATGTCGAAATACGCGCGGTGATTTTATCAAGCCCCTGAAGCTGGGCGATCTCGGCCGGGCGGTAATCCAGCGCAAAGGCAGACGTCATTGCCGCCACCGAAACAACCGCGCCAACAGCAGCACCAAACACTATCTTGGTTTTCATCAATAATCAGTCCTGATCGTCTGGCTTGCCATAGGGATTGTGCAGCTCTTCAACGACGCTGCGCATCACCTGGCGGAACTGTTCCTCGTCGCAGCCCATCAGCAACGCGTCTTCCATGGCGTCCTGCATCATGTCGCGCAGTTCGCCGAAATTCTCGTTCAGAACCTTGATTTTCTCCACACACGAAAGCGGCGCCCCTTTCGGGTCCTGCCATGTGGGGAAATTCTTGTTCATGCTCTCAGACTTGCTCATCAATTGGCTCCGCTGCCTTTCGATCTGCTTTGGATATCTGCCGAGAATATCGGTGTCGACATCGCTTCACGCAAGCTGCCCAAAGGATATTCTGGGGAAACTGACCTGCAAAACCGGCAAAATCATGGCCGCCTGTACCGATCTGCCCTGTCTGCCTATTGCGGGCTTTCTTCCAATGAAGTGCTGCCCGCCTCATTATTGGCACCCCCACCGGAGCCACCACCGGCACCACCACCGGACGAATAAATCACCTGCCCGATCAGTTCTTCCAGATTGACCGATCCTTGCGTGTATTCAATCTCGCCACCCGGGGCCAGCATATCGATATCCCCGCCCGGCTCCAGCGATACAAACTTGCCGCCGAGCAAACCGTCCGATGCAATCTTGGCCGAACTGTCGGTCGGCAATTCGATATCCGAACGCACCGTCATCCTGACGACGGCCATATAGGTCTGCGGGTTCAGCTCCTGTGCCGTGACCGAGCCAACCTTGACCCCCGAAATCCGCACATCGTTGCCAACCACCAAACCATCAACCCTGTTGAAGTTTGCCGAAAGTTCGTATCCGTCAACAGACTCGATGCCCGCCCGGGAATAGGAATAGGCCGCAAAGCCGACCGCCACTGCGATTACGGCTGCCCCGGCAAGGCTCTCGATCAGTCTGTTGCTCATGGATACGATCCGTCTGTGGTATCTTGTTGATCTGCATATTGTCTTGTGCGACCCGAAAAAACAACCGGGTCAATTACCATCAGGCAAAACACAGCAAAAACACAACCGGGCGCCAACATATTGTCGCGCCCGGATGCAGAATATACCGATCTTTGATCAGCCTTCCGGCGACCATGCCTGATAGTCACCGGTCGCTTTCGCACGCTTGCCACCACTATATTCATGGCCTTTCGGGCGATAGGCATGCTTGGTCCCCGTCAGGTTCGGCAGATGTTCTTTCTGCCACTCATAACGGTCTTCGGCCTTTTCCGACAGCGGCGCATCAACGGTGTAATGCAGCCATGCATGCCATTCAGCCGGAACCTTGGAACCCTCGGTAATACCCTTATAGATCACCCAACGTTTCGCACGGCGACCATTGGCGGCTTTCTTTTCGGTGTAATAGATATTTCCAAAACGGTCTTCGCCGACGCGTTTGCCATACAGCGCGGTATAAATGCGGGTCCCGACGGTGGCCATGTGTGGTCTCTCTCCAGATCTGGTTCTTCCGCCTTTGGCGGCGCGCAGACAAAAGGCCCGTATATGCAAACCGGTGTTTGCTGGCGGGTCTGATTTTGCGGCCTGTGTCCGGCGGTCAATAAGGACCTTATATGTCGTGATGTTAGCGCAAAGTCAATGTTTCAGACAGGCCATCACATCGCATTTCCCGCACACGGCCGCCCGAAACCGCCACAGACACACAATATACACACAATATGGGGTATGACTCCGCGAAAACACCATCAAAACAACCCACAACCACTTGTGTATGCCCGACTCATTGCAACACAATCATCACGCCGCCTTGTCCACCTGTTTATCCACAGCATTTCAACGCGAACGGTTTGAAACATACCCTGCCCGGCTTGAAAATTCGCGCCGGACGGAAACAACGATTTTCACATAAATATCAAAATGTTATCGAACTTTTTCATGCTAACAAAACAACAGGGACAAGATTGTTTGTGCTTGATGCTGGATTTCAAATCCAAACGGCGTTAGCTTGTTTTTGCCTTGTGGGGGTTCTCTCGTCCCGGCACAACATGTAGTCCGAGTCTTACGGGCTTGCCCTCGCCGCCGCCGCGGCAAAAGCGCAGTATTCCGCGGGCTTGCCGCGCGTTTAAACAATCTTAACGAGATTTTCCAAACATCAGATATGCGCGACATCAATTGAAACACTACATCTAGTGATAAAAATTGCTGTCAACCACAAAGTTTGGTGGACGAGCCCGAAATTTTCCCCTTATAGTCCTGCCCACGGACAGGACGGTTCCAAGGGGGGACAACCAAGGAACCACCACCACAGATTACCGAATTCCGTTCGCCCAATCATGGCCGTTTATAAGGGTCAGGGGGCAGCGTATGAGCGTTGAGCAAACTATATAATGTTCAGGCCGTGTTGGTGCTTATGCGCACGACATCAAGTCTGACCAAAACGGAGCAGACCATGCGGATCAGCAGAAAGTTCACCCAGGAAGGTGTCAGCCCCTACGCAGACATCGATTTTCGTAAGTCATCCTGCGTCATCAAAAACCCCGATGGATCGGTTGTTTTTGAAATGAAAGATATCGACGTCCCGTCCTCCTGGTCGCAGGTGGCAAGTGACGTCCTGGCGCAGAAATACTTCCGAAAGGCGGGTGTTCCGGTCGCGCTGAAACCGGTCAAGGAAAAGGACGTTCCGTCCTGGCTCTGGCGTCAGGCGCCCGACAAGGCCAAGCTCGAAAAAATGCCATCAGAGTCCCGCTACACCAGCGAAACCAGCGCCACCCAGGTCTTTGACCGCCTTGCGGGCACCTGGACCTATTGGGGCTGGAAGGGCGGCTATTTCGATGCCGAATCCGATGCCCAGGCCTTCTTTGATGAAATGCGCTATCAGCTCTCCCACCAGATGGGCGCGCCGAACTCGCCGCAATGGTTCAATACCGGTCTGCATTGGGCCTATGGCATTGATGGCCCGGCGCAGGGTCACTCCTATGTTGATTTCAAAACCGGCGAACTGACCAAATCGGCCAGCGCATATGAACATCCGCAGCCCCATGCCTGCTTCATCCAGTCGGTTTCCGATGACCTCGTCAACGAGGGCGGCATCATGGATCTCTGGACCCGCGAAGCCCGCCTGTTCAAATTCGGTTCGGGCACCGGTTCGAACTTCTCGAACGTGCGCGGCGAAGGCGAAACGCTTTCGGGTGGCGGCCGTTCTTCCGGCCTCATGAGCTTCCTTAAAATCGGGGATCGCGCAGCTGGTGCGATCAAGTCGGGCGGCACCACGCGCCGTGCGGCCAAGATGGTCGTGGTCGATATCAACCACCCGGACATCGAAAACTATATCGACTGGAAAGTCGTCGAAGAACAGAAGGTCGCAGCCCTCGTCGCCGGTTCGAAACTGGCCGAAAAGCACCTGACCGACGTTCTGGCTGCCTGCACCAACTGGGACGGTGCCGCCGATTCCGAGGATCGCTTCCTGCCGCGTGCCAACCCGCAGCTCAAAGAAGCCGTGCTGGCCGCCCGTGCGGTGATGATCCCCGATAGCTATATCAACAAGATCATCGAATTCGCCCGTCAGGGCTTCACCGAAATCAGCTTCAAGACCTACGACACCGATTGGGACTCCGAGGCATACCTGACCGTTTCGGGTCAGAACTCGAACAACTCGGTTCGCGTCTCGAACGACTTCCTTCAGGCTGTTCTCGATAATGGCGACTGGGAACTGATCCGCCGTACCGATGGCAAGGTTCATAAAACCCTTGCCGCCCGCGAATTGTGGGACAAGGTCGGCGAAGCCGCATGGGCCTGTGCCGATCCGGGTATCCAGTACGACACCACCATCAACGAATGGCACACCTGCCCGAATTCGGGTCGCATCAATGCGTCCAACCCGTGCTCGGAATATATGTTCCTTGACGATACGGCCTGTAACCTGGCGTCGCTGAACCTGATGAACTTCCGTTCTGACGACGGTGGCGTTGATGTCGCGGCATATGAACATGCCGTGCGTCTCTGGACTGTTGTTCTGGAAATCTCGGTTCTGATGGCACAATTCCCGTCGGATCGTATTGCCGAACTGTCCTATCGTTACCGCACGCTTGGCCTTGGCTATGCCAATATTGGCGGCCTGCTCATGAGCATGGGCATCCCGTACGACAGCGACGAGGGCCGCGCAATCGGCGCGTCCCTGACCGCAATCATGTGTGGCGTTTCCTATGCGACCTCGGCCGAAATGGCGTCCGAACTCGGTGCCTTCCCGGGCTATGCCGATAACGCCAAGGAAATGCTGCGTGTCATGCGCAACCACCGTCGTGCCGCGCACGGCGAACAGGAAGGCTACGAAGGCCTGTCGATCAATCCGGTTCCGCTGGTTGCTGCTGATTCTCCTTATGCCGAACTTCCGGTTGCCGCACGTGCCGCATGGGACAAGGCACTGGAACTGGGCGAAAAGCACGGTTATCGCAACGCACAGACCACCGTTATCGCGCCGACCGGCACCATCGGTCTGGTCATGGATTGCGACACGACGGGGATCGAGCCGGACTTCGCGCTTGTGAAGTTCAAAAAGCTTGCCGGTGGCGGTTACTTCAAAATCATCAACCGCACCGTTCCGGTTGCACTCGCCACACTCGGCTATACCGAACGCCAGATCCGCGACATTGAAAAATACGCGGTCGGTCATGGCACCCTGGTCGGTTCGCCAACCATTACCCATGACGATCTCAAGGCCAAGGGCTTTGACGATGATGCGATTTCGAAAATCGAAGGCGCACTTGCCAACGCATTCGACATCAAATTCGTCTTCAACAAATACACCTTTGGCGAAGAATATTGCGTCAAGCAGCTTGGCCTTGATGCCAAGGCACTCAACAGCATGGACTTTGACATGCTGGCCGCCCTTGGCTTCGACAAAAAGCAGATCGAACTGGCAAACACCTATGTTTGCGGCGCGATGACGCTGGAACAGGCCCCGCACCTGCGTGACGAAGACCTTCCGGTATTCGATTGCGCCAACCCGTGTGGCCGTATCGGCAAACGTTACCTGTCGGCTGAAAGCCACATCCGCATGATGGCTGCGGCACAGCCGTTCATCTCCGGTGCGATTTCGAAAACCATCAACATGCCGAACAATGCCTCGATCCAGGATTGCAAGGACGCCTATATGCTGTCCTGGCGTCTCTGCCTCAAGGCAAACGCGCTCTATCGTGATGGCTCGAAACTCAGCCAGCCGCTGAATGCGGCGCTGGTCGAAGAAGACGATTACGCCGATCAGCCGACCGCAACCAAGGCGGCCGCTGTTTCCGAACAGATCGTCGAAAAAATCATCGAACGCGTCATTCGTGGCGACCGTCGTTCCCTGCCGTCACGCCGCAAGGGTTACACCCAGAAGGCCACCGTCGGCGGACACAAGGTCTATCTGCGGACCGGTGAATATGAAGACGGCAAACTTGGCGAAATCTTCATCGACATGCACAAGGAAGGCGCTGCTTTCCGCTCATTGATGAACAACTTCGCCATTGCGGTTTCCATCGGCCTGCAATATGGCGTGCCGCTTGAAGAATATGTCGAAGCCTTCACCTTCACCCGCTTCGAACCGTCCGGCATGGTTTCCGGGAACGACGCCATTAAAATGGCAACCTCGATCCTTGATTACATGTTCCGCGAACTGGCCATTTCCTATCTTGGTCGTAACGACCTCGCCCATGTCCAGCCGTCCGACGTTCTGCCGGACGCCGTTGGCAAGGGTGTGGCTGAGGGCGACCTTGGCGAGGAAGCCAAGGCCGAAGACCGCGCAATCGAAACCATCCGCAAGGTCGCATCCAGCGGCTTCGTGCGTCGCAACCTTTACGTTGTCGATGGCGGTGCCCCGGTCGAAGAACGCGTGATCATGAAGGCAACCGGTACCGATCATGCCCACTCGCATGACCACAGCCATCAGGCCGAAACCGCCAGCATCGCAACCACCGCTGCCCCGACCAGCAGCGAAACCGCGATCCTGAACGCCAGCGAAGAAGTCATGTCGGCCACGGATGCTAAACTGGACCGCATCCGCGAAGCCCGCATGAAAGGCTACGAAGGCGACGGCTGCCCCGAATGCGGCAACTTCACCTTGGTCCGCAACGGCACCTGCCTTAAATGCGACTCTTGCGGAAGCACTACGGGCTGCTCGTAAGAGCCCCCGCACCACCGCAAAACGGATTTAATAAAAACCGGCCGGGATTAATTTCCCGGCCGGTTTTGTTTCGCCCCAAGGTTGACAAAACACAATCATGCGCATCATTATTTAGAAAAATATCATCTATATGCGAGGTATTGTATGCTTGATAGCAACCCTGCGGCTTATTACGACCATTTGAAATTTATCAGTCGTCAAAAGGTTGCAGATAGCTTTATCAAGCGTTTCCGAAAAACTGGCGGACCGCATAGCTGGGATATTGTTACTCTGTCCTCAGTAAAGAAAAACGCATTGGACTTTGCCCGAATTGAGTGGCCCAAGCACTATAGTAACGCGCCAAATTTCAATGGTTTTCCAATCGGTTGGCCTGAAATTTATCACAAATTTTCATATCGACCGTCTTTCTTCGATTTGGCAATCTGGCAACACATTGCTGGCGAAGACGTTCTTCAAGGACTATGTATAGGAAGACCCTCACGGGGCAAGACCCACCTGACCATTAACTGGATAGAGAGGTCTTTTGCCCCAAACTACTTTCGAGGTGGCATCTTGTTGCCCACTCTGGCGTGCGCATATGAGTATGCAAGATTGCTGGGATGCAGAAGAGTCTTGATAAAGAATCCTATTGACTCTGATATATATGAAAAGTACGGATTCACCCCGTTTGCTCTAAGAGGGGCTTGCGGAATCTACTTGGGTAAGGAGCTAGAACATGGCTAGCAGCATTTTGGCAGAGAAAGTTGATTTTGCAGTCGATCAGTCTGACGACATCGCAAAACAGGTTACTGCTGCGCAAAAGCGTGCTGAACAAGTCTACAGCCCGGAAGTTAAGACCCTTGTTGACGAGATCAGTGACGAACAATGGCAGTCTTGGGATGCATCTCATGAATATGCAATCCTGATGGATTCAGACCTTGATGAAGAGGATCTGAACGATAGCGACTGTCACGATCTAAAGTAGCTCCGTCGCGATTTTCCTTTACAAGAGCCTTGGCTTAAGCTGAGGCTTTTTGTTTTTGGTGAAGATGACATACACAAAAGAAACCGCCCTCATCATCCTCGACGTGCAAAAGGCCATCGACAATCCGAAATGGGCGTCAAAAAACAATCCCGGCTATGTCGATAAAATCGTCGATCTGCTGGCTGGTTTTCGCGCAGCCAGCCTTCCGGTGATCCATATCCGTCATGACGAACCCAATCCCGCCTCGACCTATCACACCGATGGGCCGGGCAACGCGATCAAACCCGAAGTCGCCCCGCTGGCCGACGAACCGGTGATTGCCAAAAACGTCAATTGCGCCTTCATCGCCACCGATCTTGAAAAATACCTGCACGATCATGGCATTACCCGCCTGATTTTTACCGGCGTCGTCATCCACAATTCGATGGATGCCTCGATCCGCGTCGCCCATTGTCTGGGTTTTGACGCCATCCTGCCGCTTGATGCCACCACCGCGATTGACGTGACCGACGCCAAGGGTATCCGTCACGATGCGCAAACCGTGTTTGACCTGTTTGCCGCGGTTCTGGGGTCGGAATATTGCACGCTTTCGACGACGGATGATGTGATTGCCGCCCTGCCCGCATAACGATAATGCGGCCCGAAAATCAGGCCTCTATCCGCTTTGCGCAAAACCTATCCACTTATCGTCAAGAAACGACACAATCCCCCCCTTTAAGCATAGCCCCCACAATGCGCCGCCCTTAAAGCTCTTGCAACGGACCGATCTATCGGCACCGATCAAAAAGGGTATGGGCATGGCGAACAATGAATAAGATCAGAAGCACCTTCAAACAGGAACGATCTGATCGTTCGCACCTCGCCGCGTGCAAATCTGTTGTGAAAAAAGGGCTTTGTGCGCTGGCCCTGACGGGATTATCGCTGCCCTTCGCCAACGTCGCCCTCGCAATTAGCCTGGGTTGCAGTGATTGGAACCTGACAAGCACCAACGATGGCATTGCAGGCACCGGTTCTTATAACGCGTGGGAGGTCGCCAAGGTCACCTTCACACATCAAAGCGGCAATTCGCCAAACAACTACACCTTCACCTATACCGACAACGATAACGCCGCCAATTCGCGGGCGGTCACGCCCGGCAGCACCATCATTGGCGACACTGTCACCCTCACCCTGCAAATCCCGGCCGATACGACAGACGGCCAGCTTTTCATAAAGGCCCTTGGCGCGACGTACAACATAACCGCAACCTGCGTTGCCGGATCGGCACCGGTCGCGGCATCAACATCCTCCGCCAGCACCACCTCCGCCGTTGTAAATGCCGTCTCGCGCTCCCAAACCACGGTCATTCAACAGAATATCAGCGCGCGGATTTCCTCGATGATCAGTACTGCCAACAATACCAATACCGATAACGTCCCCGCCCGAACCGCCTCAATGGCCGAAACCAGCACCCATCGCACCAGCCTGACCGGCACAACGCCCGATGATGATCGCAACACCAACAGCATCACCGACCAAGATGATGCCCTGCGCCGTATCGCGATGATGGGAAGCTTCGATAGCTCCACCGGACAGGGCATGAACCTGCTGGGCCTTGGCCCGACAGATCAGGGCGATGTTGGCGGTGCCAGCGGCATTGACGGACGTGCGGCCTTCGCCGCAACCACGCCCTTTACCGTCTGGGGCCACGGTTCCTTTACTGCGGTCGATAACGACCATGTCAGTGGCACCACTGACAGCCGCTATGACGGTGATGTCTGGGGTTACAATGTCGGGCTGGATTACCGTTTTGCCGATGCCCTGATTGCCGGTCTGTCGCTTGGCTATAACGATACCGACCTGACCACATCGTTTAACAATGGCAGCTATCAGGAAACCGGCTGGGTCGCATCGCCCTATGTCATCTATCGACCAATTGAAAACCTGACCATCACGGGCGAAGCCGGATATGGCATGGGCGATATTGACGTCACCCGCGACAATGGTGCGGTATCGGGCAATACGGAATCTGACATGTGGTATGCCGCCCTGACCACCTCTTATCGGATCCGCCCGATTGATACCCTGCCCGTGTCCCTCACCCCGTCACTGGCCTTTATCGCCGCACGCAAGACGGTTGATGCCTATCGTGAAAGCGATGGCACAAACAATGATACAAGCCGATCCAACACCCGGCAGATCAGACCGGCGATCGAGGCCGCCTATGACTTCACCCCGACCCAAAGCCTGACCATATCGCCCTTCCTTGAAACCGGTCTGGTTCATGATTTCACCGATGAAATCAACAATGACAAAACCGCGTTCAATATCGGCGGCGGTGTACGACTGTCTGACAGCATCACCGGGCTGAATGCAGCCCTTGAAGGCAACTATCTTGCCGGGCGTGCGGATTACACCGAATACACCATCGGCGGCACAATCACCTATGGCTTTGAACTTGTTGGGGATGATGGCCGATCCCTTGGGATCGTCACGCCATTCTTTGCCAGCAACCTCAACGAATATGGCAATCAGCGCATCCGCACCGGATTTGGCTTTGATACCGGTCCGCTTACCAGCGAACTTGCACTCAGCCACATGATGTCGATTGCCAATGACGACGATGACAACACCGATACCAGCAGGCTAGAAATCCAAATATCGATGCCGTTCTGATCTCTGGCGGGCGACGCGGTCAAACCCGACATTGCCCGCTCATTACCTCGCTGGCAACTGATTGGCCAAAGCCTCGCTTACGCCTGCTTTAACATCGTGTACGTAACATCTTGCAATTAAGTGAATTCTCTACTTATAAATCAACCCATGCGCGTCATTCTCTGTTTTCTAAAACCAGCAAAAGAACGGCGAAACACGCGAAAGACGATTCCAGGGGGCATATTATGGGCAAATGGAAAGTATCTCTTCTAAAGAGACCAGTCGTGCTGGGGATGGCACTGATAGGCGCAGCATCAATTATTTCCACTGAAGCGTATGCAAAAAGTGCAGGCTGTACGGCGTGGTCGTTTAACGGCAGCACAAACGGCGTAAATGGTGCGACTTCGGCGTTCGAAGTAAACGAAACGCCAAAGGTCACAATGACAAACAACAATGTCGTCGGTATACCTTATGTCTTTACCTATACAGACAGCGCCAACGGCAACCAGGTGATCACGCGAAGCGGCACAGTCGCTGCCAGCGATACAGTGACCGAAACGATTACCATCCCACGCGACACGACCGGCGGTCGGTTAAACGTGACAATCAATAACGGTGTCGTTCCGTCCCTCTTATTGGACATATCCTGCGCCGAAGCGGTAGCGCCAACTTCCGGATCAAGCGAAAAAAGCCAGTCCACAACATCTTCGACCGTCGTATCATCTGTGTCACGTTCCCAGACGACCGTGATCTCACAGAATATTGGTGCTCGACTTTCCGCTGTTGGCACCCCGGCTGGTGCCGCAACGGGCGGATCGACCTCCGGCGGCGGGATTGGCACCGGAAGCGGTAGCGCCGGAAACAGTGATGACAATGATACAAATGCCAATCTTGTCTATGACCCGGTCTACCACCGCAGCGCCACCAACCTGACCGACGATGATAACGCCCTGCGCCGCATCGCCATGATGGGAAGCTTTGATAGCTCGACCGGTGAAGGCATGCACATGCTGGGCCTTGGCCCGACAGATCAGGGCAATAAAGGCGGTGCCAGTGGTGTTGACGGCCGCGCCGCGTTTGAAACCGCATCCCCCTTCACGATTTGGGGCCACGGATCATACACGTCGGTCGATAACGACTATGTCAATGGCACCACCGACAGCCGCTATGACGGTGATGTCTGGGGCTACAATGTCGGGTTGGATTACCGGTTTGCCGAAAGCCTGACGGCGGGTCTGTCGCTTGGCTATAACGATACCGACCTGACCACATCCTTCAATAACGGCTCCTATCAGGAAGAGGGATGGGTTGTTTCACCCTATGCGATCTACACCCCCGTCAACGGACTGACCATTTCCGGCCAGGCAGGCTTTGGCATGGGCGACATTGATGTGACGCGCGATAACAATGCGGCTTCCGGCAACACGGAATCTGACATCTGGTACGCCCAGCTCAATACTTCCTACATGATCCGCCCGCACGAAACCGTGCCACTCTCTCTGACACCGTCCGTGGCCTTTATTGCCGCACGCAAAACGGTTGATGGTTACACCGAAAGCAACAACACCGCCGTTGCCGGCACGACCTCGAACACCCGGCAGATCAGACCAGCCATCGAAGCCGCTTACGATCTTGCGCCAACCCCGACCCTGACCGTGACGCCTTTCATCGAAACCGGTCTGGTTCATGACTTCACCGATGAAATCAACAATGACAAAACCGCGTTTGAAATTGGTGGTGGTGTCCGACTGTCTGACTCTGTTACCGGTCTGAGTGCCGCCCTTGAAGGCAACTATCTTGCCGGTCGTTCGGACTATAACGAATACACCATCGGCGGCACTCTCGTTTACGGCTTTGAACTTGTTGACGATGATGGCCGCTCCATCGGGATCGTCAAACCGTTCTTTGCCAGCAACCTCAACGAATATGGCAGTCAGCGTATCCGCACCGGTTTGGGCTTTGATACCGGCAGGATGAGCAGCGAACTTGCATTCAGCCACATGATGTCGGTTGCCAATGATGATGACGATACCGACACCAGCAGGCTCGAAATCCAGATATCGATGCCTTTCTGATCGCAGGCACGCAACCAGAAGCCCCCGGCCACAGGCCGGGGGTTTTGCGTTTCACCATACATCCAGCCAGATCAATTATTTACCCGCGGGAACAACTGCGCAAAAGCCGCGTTGTGATCTCTGTTACACAAATCCCGATTTCGGGACACGCGCAAACGCAAACAAAAATAACAGGAGCCCCCAATGCCCATCAGTCGTATTGCCGGCATCGTCATCTGCGTCATCGGCATTGCTCTTTTGATCGTTGGTCTCAACGCATCCGATAGTGCCGCCGATCAGCTTTCCGAAACCTTCCTTGGCAGCTACACCGATGAAACGCTCTGGTATCTCATCGCCGGTGGTGCCGCCGCAGTCGGGGGCTTCATCATGATGATGTTTGGTGCCAAGGCCCGCTGATCCTTCCCGATCCGGCTGTTGTCATTGTTTCCCCAAACCGCCCTTTCGCGGGTGATGGCAACACACTGTTGACGAACGGTGACTGGTCAGGTGAACCAAACAGGCACATATTCGCAATCAATGTTTTGTGAATGTCGAGGTGCCCCACCATGACCAGTCCCGTTGCCCCCTCTGTTTCTGCCACCCCGCAGGACAATCTCGCGCCGATCTTCATCTCGCACGGATCGCCGATGCTGGTCGCGCGTCAAAGCACCCCGGCATTCGATTTCTTTGCCCGCGATCTTGGCAATCAGTTTGATGGCGCGCGCGCCCTCCTGATCATATCGGCCCATTGGCAGACCGCGACACCGACCATCTCGACCGCAGCCCGCCCGGAAACCATCCACGATTTTTACGGCTTTCCCAAACCGCTTTATGACCTGCATTATGATGTTGCGGGCGATCCCGCACTGGCATCCGAAATCGCCGGTCTGATCGGGGCCGCCACCGATGCCGCGCGCGGTCTTGATCACGGTGCATGGATGCCATTGATCATCGCCCGCCCCGGTGGCGATATCCCGGTATTTCAGCTCTCCATTCTGGCCCATGGCAGCCCGGCAGATCATTTTGAACTGGGTAAAAAACTGCGCGGCTTGCGCGATCTGGGCGTTCTGGTGATCGGCAGCGGGGCAATGACCCACAATCTACGCGCCCTTGATCGCAACGAAGGCCCGATTGATCCGTGGGCGCAGGAATTTACCAACTGGATGCTGGCCAAACTGGCCACCCGTGATATCAATGCCCTGCTTGATTACCGCGCACAGGCCCCGCACGCCGCCATGGCCCACCCCGAAGACGATCACCTGATGCCGTTTTATGTGGCACTCGGTGCAGCGGACGAGGGTTTCGTGCCCGAAACCCTGCATGACAGTTTTGAATTCGGCAACCTTGCCATGACCGCACTTCGCTTTGACGATCCCCAAAGCATCCAGCAAGCGGCCTGAACGAACATATTCAGACCAGAACAAGAAGGCCGGGAGACGTCACCTCCCGGCCTTTTGTCTAGAACATCAGGCGAATGCCCGTGACGATATAGGTTGCCTCATAATCCTCGCCGTCATGCTTGGCAAAATCGGCGGTATCCCCGAACTTCCGTTCATAGGCAACACCGACATAGGGTACGATGGCGCGATCAATCAGGTCATAGCTCAGTCGCAAGCCGAACTCGGCGCTGGAAATCCCCTTGCCGACTTCGATCTCGCGATCTTCCGAGAAGGCCGCATTGATCTCGAACGATGGTGTGAGGATCAAACGGTTGGTCAGAAGCCCTTCATATTCGACATCAAGCCTTGCTGAACCATCGCCCGTCTCGCTGACAAACAGATCGGCATCGACTTCAAACCATTGCGGGGCCAGTCCGACAATGCCGACCGTGCCATACCAGCGATCAGCCCCCTCGGGGGTATCAACACGCACGCCCCCCTTGGCATCGAAAAAGTCGCTGATCGGGGTTTGCAGGACAAACCGGTTTTCAAGTTTCTCGTAACTATCCGCATCAAGGTCACGTTCGCCCTCCCCCTGCCAGCGCAGTTTGAGTTCGTCCGTGCCCACAAAGGCATCCGCATCCCAGACAAGGCGCTTTTCGCTTTCATCACCGACACGATATTCAAACTGTTCGGCCTGAAAGCCGTAATAAATACTGGCATCCATCGCCATACCGGCACGCGCGAACGGGCCGAGTGCCAATGCGACACCCCCGCCGATCAGCATCAGATCAAGTTTTTTCATGATGGATCAATTCCCGCTCTCAAGCTGTGTGACTGCCGGGCCGCCTTCGACCACGACCTTGCGGAACATGCCGGTTGCCATGTGATAGCTCAGATGACAGTGGAATGCCCATTCGCCCGGTTCATCAACCTCGGTTTCGGAATAAACCGTGGTGCCCGGATTGATGCTGATCGTATGTTTGACCGGGTTCCATTTACCCTGCCCCGTATCAAGGATCGACCACATCCCATGCAGATGCATCGGATGGGTCATCATGGTTTCATTGACGAATTTGAACCGGACACGTTCCCCGTATTTCAGGCGGATCGGCTCGGCATCTTCGTATTTCACGCCATTGATCGACCAGCTATACCGTTCCATGTTTCCGGTCAGGCGAAGCTCGATCTCGCGGGTGGCCGGACGTTCTGCATAAAGCGGTTTCTGCGCTTTCAGATCGCTATAGGACAGGAACCTGCCGCCATTGGCTGCCGCCGGAACAAGGCCACTGCCCGCCGCATAGAACGGATCGGCCTTCTCGTCCATATCCATATTGGAATGATCCATTCCGGCCATATTCGAATGATCCATTCCGGGCATCGATCCTTGCGATCCGCTGTCGGTGGCAGCAGCACCATGATTCATGCCCGCCATATCGCCATGGCCCATATCCCCATGCGCCATGCCCATATCGGCCATGGTCAGCATCGGTGATTCCGTGCGCAATTCCGGCATCTCGGCCCGCATTCCGGCGCGCGGGGCCAGGGTGGCAAAGGCATGGCCCGACCGCCCCATGGATTCCGCCAAAATCGGATAGGCCTTGTCGTCCTTTGGCTGGACAATCACGTCATAGGTTTCGGCAACCGCAATGCGGAACTCGTCAACCTTGACCGGCTGCACGTTATTGCCATCTGCCTGCACCACGGTCATTTCAAGCCCCGGCATCCGGACATCGAAATAGGTCATCGCCGACGCATTGATGAAACGAAGCCGCACCCGTTCTTCGGGCTTGAACAATCCGGTCCAATTCTGATCGGGTGACATGCCATTGATCAGGCCGACAAACCCCTGCACATCCTCGATGTCGGTCCGCATCATCCGCATGGAACCCCAGTCGCCGCGTTCTGACAACGTCGCACCCAGACCGTTCTTCGATAGATCATCGATGAAGTCGCCAAGGGTCCGCTGTTTGCGGTTGTAATAGTCCGGCATCATTTTCAGATTGCGCAGAATGCGATCGCCCGAATGGGGATGCTTGTCTTTCAGGACCACCACATATTCGCGGTCAAATTTGAACGGCTCGCGTTTTTCCGGCTCGATGATGATCGAACCATAGGCTCCGTCCGGCTCCTGAAAACCGGAATGGCTGTGGAACCAGTATGTGCCGCTCTGTTTGACCGGAATGCGATAGGTGAATGTTTCACCCGGTTCGATACCGGGGAAACTGATGCCCGGCACCCCATCCATCTGATAGGGCAGGATAAGACCATGCCAATGGATCGAGGTGGCCTCTTTCAGATTGTTGGTGACATTGATCACCGCCTCTTCGCCTTCCTTGAAACGAAGTGTCGGTCCGGGGGATGCCCCGTTATAGCCGATACCCTTTGTCTTGGTATCTCCGGTATCGATGGTGACATAATCGACCGTCAGGTCATAGGTCGCCGCCTGACTTCCCGTCGACAGGGCAACCATCGCCAGCGCCCCGGCAAGGACGCCTTTGACATAGTTGATTTTCATTTAATGGATTCCCAAAAACTTGCGGAAACGCCAGAGGCCTCAGGGACGGCAAGGTACCGCCCCGCCTCTGGCACTTCGAACCGACCGGCTTATGACTTCAGACGGACTTTGCCCATCATGCCGCTTTCATAGTGGCCCGGTACGTTGCAGGCGAATTCAAGCTCCGCATCCGCTGGGAACGTCCAGATGATCTCGGCGGTCTGGCCGGGTTCAAGAAGGACGCTGTTGGGGTCGTCATGTTCCATGGTCATACCGTTCCCCATATCCATTTTCATCATGTCCATATGGATCTTGTCCACATCCAGCGCGCCATGCTCCATCATCATCATCATTTCTTTCTGGTGGCTGGCATGCATGGCGGCCGTGCCGATATTGAACTCGTGAACAAACTCACCCTTGTTTTCAATCTGGAAAAGGATGGTTTCACCGGCACGGACTTCGATGGTCTCCGCATCAAAGAAATTGTCTTCCATAACAACCTTGATGGTGCGGGTAACATCGGCGGCATTTCCCGGCGCACCGATTTCCGGGGCGACCGAACCATGTCCCTGACCATGTCCCGGGCTTGCAAAGGCAAGCGGTGCGCTCAGCAGGACACCTGCAATCGCGGTTGAAACGGCAATACGGGTAAGAAAATTCGATTTGACGTTGGGCATATCATGCTCCTGAAAATAGTCGTCAGAATGATTGCCGTTGCTGCACAAACATCTGCGCAAGCTGCACTGATCCCCGAAACGGACGACCAGATGACGGCATTTAAGACAAAGACGGGACTATTTTCAGGCGCGCGGCGGCTTGTAGCTGCCATCTGCCTCAATCGAAACGAACGAACGCTCCGTGATCCAGAATGCAGCTTGTGAAACCACAAGCGTGACCGATACCAGATCGACCAGTTCCTCGACAAACGGCCCGCAGACCGTCATGCCGCAAATATCGGCATGGGATGAAAACGGATCGTGGGAAAACGGCTTGGACATGTCATCCATATCGCTGACCATGTCATGATGGCTGTTGCCGTCATGGCCGGAATGCGCCCGCACGTTCCCGCTGACCGACAGCAAAACTGTCAGGCTCATCAGGATCACAAGTGTGCAGGAAATGAAACGCAACATGGCTTCCGATCAAATGTAAACGCCCAAATCGTTATGCCCGGCAACGGGCAACGTCAAGTGGCAATATTGCGGCACGCCGCATATCCTTATATTTCAAAAGATTAGGTGCCCTTGTTATTGTTCACCCCGGCGATTACGATCATTTTCAGACATCAACCTCGCAAGACGGAATGCCCCATGCTGTCGCAAAACCAGACCACCCTTGAAATCAGCACCACCGGACAGGGCCTGCTTGAAATCACCGATCAGGTCCAGTCATGGATACAGCAAACCGGCATCAAAACCGGTGAGGTGACGATCTATTGCCGTCATACATCCGCCAGCCTGACGATCCAGGAAAACGCCGATCCCGATGTCGTGCTTGATCTTGAAACCTTCTTTGCCCGGCTGGTCGAAGAAAACCCCAGCCTCTATCGCCACACCGCCGAGGGGCCGGACGATATGCCCGCCCACATCCGGGCTGCGCTGACCGATGTGTCACTGACCATCCCGGTCACAAACGGTCGTGCGGTTCTGGGCACATGGCAGGGCATTTACCTGTTCGAACATCGCCACGCCCCGCATCACCGCCAGATCACCCTGCATCTGATCGGGGAAGAGTAATTTGAGCAACTCAATTTCAGCTCTTTTCATTGAAATCTCTTGAAGGTGGAAACTTTTACATTAGAATTTATAAATAAAACTTTTGATTTAAAAAAAGCAATATAAACTCCATTTCGATGAATAAATCAATCTGGAGTAGAAACAATGAGCTTAGACAATCTCTCATTTCCTGTCTCTATCGGTTCAATTACCTTCCCAGAAGTTTTCGTCCGCATGGATGGTACAGGTGTGACCAAGTTTAATGGCGCTGGTTCTGGCACAGTCAATTGTCAATACACTGCCGGACCGTGGGAATTATACAATCTCATACGCAACGATGACGGAACGGTATCATTTCAGTCTTTTTCTTTCCCGAATGTCTTCTTACGAATGGATGGCACCGGTGTTACCAAGTTTAATGGTGCAGGTGCGGGGACGGTCAATTGCCAGTACACTGCCGGGCCTTGGGAAAAATTCAACGTAACTTGCGCATGCGACGGTCCGGCTAATAGTTGCCAAGGTACAATTGAGTCGAACGCCTTTCCCAACGTTTTCCTCCGTACAGATGGCACAGGAGTTACCAAATTCAACGGTGCAGGCGCTGGCACAGTCAATTGTCAATACACTGCTGGGCCCTGGGAAAAATACCAGTTTGGCATTCACTTGAATAAAGCAATTGTGAAGCTCGGGGATATGTACCCAACCTATCAATCTGATCTACAGCAATATGCGCAGCAAATCATCATGAACATCGTCAACTGCACAACGCCACAAGACGATGAACTGGGTCAACTGAGCCAATTTTTCAACGACGTCACAGACTTTTCTTCCCCGGAGCCGACAACGGTCTCATCGGATTGCGCCTTGAATTGCGCAGGCATGTGCCTCAGCGCAATTTCACTAGTAGTCTCATTAATGGGTTACAGAACAACTTTCGGCAACCCTCAGATCAATTCCGTGAAGGCCGCGATACAAAGAGTCGGGGGGAAATTCATTCAAGATATAAAAATAATTGCATCCGACTTGAAGGCAACCGGAAAATTAAAGGCCAACGCGGAACAAGTCTTCAAATTGATTTCGCTGATTTGGGAGTCAGGTGACATACTCAAATCAATTGTTTCCGCTCTTGCCGGTTCTTTAGGCTGGTGGGACGCCTTAAAACTTGCGATTGTTGCCTTAGCAACTATTGCCGCTTGGATTGCCACAGATGGCATTGCGCTAGTGCTTGAAATCGTCACAATTGGGCTTAGCCTGGTTGAATTCATCCAATATGCACACGGCGTTACCACAAACTGCATCGAAGGAAGTTGCCAGTTGGAAACAGCTGCGACCTCAGCATAGCCTGATTTAACCGACCTACCTCGGCAAGAAATGAAAACGATCTTTTTGTCGGGGTAGGCCTTTTTCACTTCTATGATCTTCTCTTTGCTACGACATAGTTCGCATATTAATCGAAGAATCAAAAAATTTGGATTACGGTATTAGCCTGTTTTTCATGCATATTGGCATAGTCATATCTATGCTAACTGCGACAGCCAGATACCCCTGATCTGGGTATCAAGCAGGTCGCGCAATGTCGCGCACATGTCTTCGCAATCGTAATTCTCCGCCCCGACATGTTCATGGATGGTGAATAAAAACAGCGCGATAACGGTTTTGTGGATCGCCTCGGGTTCGATTGCCGGGTTCAGCTCCCCGTCAAGCTGCGCATCCTCGATCAGGCGCATCACCGCATCAATCAGGCCGCTACCGCGCATCAGCTCCTTGACCGCCCCCTTGCGCGGTGAAAACACCAATTGCTGCAAAATCACCTGCCAAAGTCCCGGCTGCAACGCGATCTGCGCAAAGCGATAGGATGCGATATGCATCAGCTTGTCGACAAAGCACCATTCGGGCTCCATCGTATGCAGCCCCTGCTTGATCGCATCAGCCAGATGGTCGCCCACACTGGAGATCAGCAATTCTTCCTTGGTCGGGAAATGGCTGAAAATCGTGCCTTCGGCAACCCCGGCTTCCCTGGCGATTTCGCGCGTGGATGTCCCGTCATAACCCTGCGCGTCAAAGCATTTGCGCGCCGCGATCAGGATGTTTTCACGCGTCTGTTCGCGTTTGGTCGCACGGCGGTTCACACCGGTCTGCATAAGACATCCCCTGCTTAATTGAGCACACTCAATGAGCATACTCAATTAAACCTGATGCCTGCCGCTGTCAATTGCCTGTCATTTCGGGATGTGTTTCAAGCTCGGCCTGATAGGTGGCGTTTTCGCAAGGAGCAAAGATATCCTGCCCCTTGCGATAGACCGATGTTTCAACCCCCATCACGCCCAGCACGGTTGAAAACACATTGTCATGCGAAAAGCTGCCGGTTCTGGCCTGATCGCTAAGACAGACGCGATTGATCCCGTGATCGGCGACAAACCCGTCCGACGCCCAGACAAACATCGGCACCCGCGTCTGTTCGTCCGGGGCAAACATGTATGGCGCGCCATGAAGATACATGCCGCTTTCGCCAAGCGATTCCCCATGATCGGACACATACAGCAGCACGGTATTGTATCGGTCCTGATAGGACTGCAACCGTTCCACCAGCCTTGAAATCACAAAGTCGGTATAGCGGATCGTGTTGTCATAGGTATTGATCAGCTCCTGCTGCGTGCAGTTTTCAATATCGCTGCGCGGGCAGTCGGGGGTGAAAAACCGGTGTTCATCGGGATAACGTTTGTAATAGGTCGGCCCGTGGCTGCCCATCAGATGCAGGGTCACCAGCCGGTCGCCCGCCATCGCGGCAATCTGTTCGTCAAGCCCGTCCAGCATCACCTCGTCATGGCAGGTGCCGTTGGCGCAATATTGCGGGAAATCTTCGGGTTTGATGTCAACATTGGGGATGCGGTCACACGCCCCTTTGCAGCCTTCGTCATTTTCCTTCCAGAACACCGAAACACCGGCCTTCGCCACCACATCCATCAGGCTTTCGCTATGGCTGGCGACCTCGCCATTGTAATTGGCATGATCCATGATCGAAAAAATGCACGGCACTGAAACCGCCGTTGCCGTCCCGCAGGACCGCACATCCTGAAACGCCAGCATTCCCGGTATTTTCTGGGTGAATTCTGATGTCGGGCGGGCATAGCCATTGGCCTGCACACTTTGCGCCCGTGCGGTTTCCCCGATCACCAGGAACATCAGGGTCGGCTTGCCGTTGCCCGCGACCTTCACCACCTGATGGGCGTCATTGCCGACCGTCTGGAATGGCATCGATGACGATACATAGCGCCGTTTGACATACTGAATACTGCCCGTCACGTAATTGACCGGCGAAACTTCCTTGCCCAGCACCTTGTGATTGCGCCCGACCGATGCGTAATCCTTGAAATAAAGCCCGGCAATCCCGCCAAAAAGCACCAGTGGCACCGCCATCATCGCCACCCGTTGCACAAACCCGCGCAAAACACTGCGCGGATAGCGCACCGGCAGCAGGAACAGCAAGATCACCGGCACGATCCCGGTCCCGATAAACCAGATCGCCGATTGCATGTTCAGATACGAAAACGCTTCGGCGGAATTGGTTTCGACCACATTTTCAATCATGCCGCGGTCAAACACGATGCCGTATTTGACCATCGCATAATTCGCAAGCGCGCCGGTCAAAATCAGCAGGGCAAAAAACGGCTTCAAAAGGTATCTGAACGAAAACGGCGTGAATAAAACGATGGACCCCAGCAGCAAAACAAACGGCGCACTGGCCGCAAAGCCAAGGTCATAGGCATCAAGCTGCCCAAGAATGCTATAAAAATGCCCCAGAACCTTCCAGTTCAGAACAAGCGCGAAATAAACCGCCAGCCCGACAATGACAAAACGATAATCAATCGGCGAAAAACGCAATCGCATCCGGTTAAAAAAGCGAACAGGAAGGCTGAAACGGGACATCGGCACTCGCACAAAAGGGGGCAAATGCCCCACGTCTGCGCTGCAATATGTGTCCGCGTTTGGCAACCGGACCAACAATGCCGGGATCAACCCGATCACGTGGGGCAACCGGTCAAACCAACCGGCCCCCGATTGCTATCAATCGAAACTGACAGCAACCTGAACGGTGCTTTCCTGCCTTTGGAAAAGGGGGTTCAGGCGGTTTTGGCTGCCCGCTTGCGCATTCTGCTTTGCCGAAGTCCAAGGTAACTGTGCGTCGCCAGTGTGACGATCACGATTGACCCGCAAATAAGCGTCGTGCGGCTGGGCACCTCGTCAATCACCAGCCACACCAGAAGCGATCCGAAAATCGCCTCGTTCAGCATGATCAGCCCGGCCTCGGCCGCCGGGATTTTCTTGGCCCCGGCGGTAATGAACAGAAACGACAGCGGCAACACCACACAACCCAGCAGGATCAACCAAATCGGATCAAGCGGTTGAAGCGCCATCGGGCTGGCGCTTGGCACCATGATCAGGGTCGCCAGAAACGCCCCCACCATCATCGCACGCACCGCATCGATATGAATGCGCGTACCGACCACATTGAAATAACACGCCATGCAGATCGCCGTACCAAGGGCAAGAACATCGCCAAGCGTATTGGCCCCGCCAAACCCCGCCCCGACAATCGCCGCAAGCGAGACAAACACCACGACGGACGCAATCCATGTCCGCACGGCCAGAACGCGCTTGAACACAAACACCGCAATCAGGGCCGATAATAACGGGGTCGCGGCAATGATCACCAATGTATTGGCCGCATCGGTATTACGGATCGACAGGATGAAACACGCACTTGTCCCACCATAAAACAGCCCGGCCAGCATTTCATCACGGGTCGGCATCATCGCATGGCGCAATGACTGACGGCGGCGCACCCCGCGCCAGAACGCGATCAGGGCAAGTGTGGACCCAAGGATCAGCAACCGCCAGAACGCGGTCGTCATGTCATCGGCCTTGACCAGCCTAACCAGAAGCGCATCGGGACTGATGATCAGAACCCCGATCAGCACAAGCCACGCACCGTGCAAATCGGCAATTTTAAACCGTCCTGATCCCATTTCGTCCGCGTCCCCTGATTGTTTTATGCCATCCGTTTACGGCTTGGCTTTCTTGTGCGACGGATTGGGGTATATGACAAATCCAAATTTCTCATCAATCGATCAGCATTGCTGATGCAAGCCTCCCCCCACCGCACCATTTCACACAAAAGAAATGGTTTTGTTTGCGCGCCAAGGCCGATAAGTTGGAACCGTTTTCGCCACACCCAATCACGAGGATCAAATCCATGGCCGGAAAAATCGACGCTCGCCTTGCCGAACTCGGCATCACCCTGCCCCAGGCAAATGCCCCGGTTGCCAATTACGTGCCCTATGTCCGTTCCGGCAATCTTGTGCATGTCTCGGGTCAGATCACCATGGAAAACGGCGAACTGAAATTCATCGGCAAGCTTGGCCGCGATTATCAGGTCGAAGACGGCCAGAAAGCCGCCCGCCTTTGCGCGCTCAACCTGATCGCACAGGTCCGCGCCGCGATTGGCGATCTCGATAATGTCAAACGCGTCGTCAAACTGAACGCGTTTGTCAATTCCGACCCCGCCTTCACCGATCAGCCCAAGGTCGTCAATGGCGCCTCCGACACCATGGTCGAAGTTTTCGGCGATGCTGGCAAACACGCCCGCTCCGCCGTCGGCGTTGCGTCCCTGCCGCTCGGCGTTGCGGTCGAAATCGACGGCATCTTCGAAGTCGCGTAATAGCCCCGATCCATGGGTACAAAATCGCGCAAACATCCAAAAGCCGGGCTCATGCCCGGCTTCAGACTGCTGACAAAGTCCTCGCCATTGGCGGGGACTTTTGATTCAATGGGGAATGCTTAAGAAACCCAGCCCACAT